>NZ_AVAF01000050.1 GCF_000445185.1 Thermoanaerobacter sp. A7A | reverse complement strand
AAATATCTCCTTTACGAAAGTTTGTCTACAGTCTGAAGCGTCTTCCTTATGAAGACGCTTTTTGTTCTCTTTCTCTCAAAAAATCCATAATATCCTTTATGTCCTTTATTTTAGTAACCTTTATATTCCCAAACTTTTTTATTTCTTTTGTTTTCATCTCAGGAATAAAAACTTGAGAAAATCCCATCTTTTGTGCTTCACCTATTCGTTTATCTATATTGCTGACTCCTCTTACTTCTCCCGTCAATCCCACCTCTCCTATAAAACAAACATCTTCAGGAATAGGTATATTAAAATATCCAGAAAGAGATGAAGCAATTATTCCAAGGTCAGCAGCTGGCTCTTGAATTTTCATTCCTCCAGCCACATTTACATATGCATCAAATTGTGAAAGATTTATGCCCAGTCTTTTTTCTATAACTGCCAAAAGCAATATAAAGCGATTGTAGTCAAATCCAGTAGCCATTCTTCGCGGCACTCCAAAAGTAGTCTTACATATCAAAGACTGCACTTCCATTAAAATTGGCCTCGTCCCTTGAATAGAACATACAACAGCAGTCCCTGAAACATTTTTCGTCTTATTTGAGAGAATAAATTCAGAAGGATTGCTTATCTCACAAAGCCCATCCTCCTCCATATCAAAAACTCCTATTTCGTGAGTTGCGCCAAAACGGTTTTTTACAGCCCGCAATATCCTAAAAGACTGGGTCCTATCCCCTTCAAAATACAAAACGGTGTCCACCATATGTTCCAAAACTTTAGGGCCTGCTATTGCCCCTTCTTTTGTAACATGTCCTATCAAAAAAATACTTATGTCTTTTTGTTTTGCAATCTCCATCAGCCTTTGAGTCACTTGCCTTACCTGAGACACACTTCCCGGTATTGTCTCACTTTTCTCAGTGTACATCGTCTGTATAGAATCAATAATAACAAAATCCGGCTTATTCTCATCAATTTTTCTCTCTATCTCTTCTATATTTGTTTCGCACAATAGATATATTTGTTGCTTTTCTTTCAAGATTCTATCTGCCCTCAGTTTAATCTGTTGAATTGATTCCTCTCCTGACACATAAAGTACCTTTCTGTTATCAGAAATATTACCTGCTACTTGTAATAGCAAAGTAGACTTCCCAATTCCTGGGTCACCACCTATTAAAACAAGAGATCCCTTTACAATTCCGCCACCTAAAACCCTGTCAAACTCTTCAATCCCTGTCTTTATTCTTTCTTCTTCTGAAAAAGTTACATCTTTGAGAAGAAATATTTGCGATCTATCTTTATTTTTCCTAAAATTTTTTGAATCCTCTATCGTTTCTTCCTCAAAAGAATTCCAGCTGTCACAATTAGGACATCTTCCCATCCATTTACTGCTTTCAAAGCCACACTCTCTACACACAAATTTTGTAGTTGATTTGGCCATACCTCCACCATCTTTCGCAAAATTCTCTTTTAATTATATCACACTTTTAAACCTCTCCCATAAAAGTGAAATACAGAAGCAGCCCATTTAAAAAGATTATTACAGAAGCTACAATTATGCCAATGACTTTTTCAATGGGTGTGTTTACAAATTCTCCCATAAACTTTTTTTGAGAAGTAATTAAAAGCATTGGTATTATAGCCATAGGAAGTTCAAAACTTAAAATTACTTGGCTTATGATAAGGGTCTTCAAAGGGTCAATACCTAATAAAATAATTATTAGTGCTGGCATCATGGTTATAAGTCTTCTTACATTTAGTGGAATATTTAACCCTACAAAACCTTTCATTATAGTCTGCCCTGCCATTGTACCTACTGCAGATGATGACAAACCAGACGCCAAAAGTGCAATGCCAAAAGCCCAACTGGACAAAGACCCTAACAATGGTTTTAAAGACATGTGAGCCTCTTCAATAGACTCCACCACTATGCCATTTTTATAAAAAACAGCTGCTGACACTATTAACATAGCCGCATTTATTATAAATGCTATATTCATTGCTACTAAAATATCTATCTTTTCCATCCTCAAATGTTCCTTCTTTTCTTCTAATGTATTTCCCGTATTTCTATATTGGACTAACTGAGAATGCAAATAAATCACATGGGGCATTACTGTCGCCCCTAATATTCCCACAGCTATTAGCATAGCTTCTCCATTTGGTATAGAAGGAATCACAGTATGATACATCACTTTTCCCCAATCTGGTTTTGCCAAAAAAAGTTCAAAAGTATAAGAAAGGCTAATAATAGCAACTAAAGCAAAAATCACTATTTCAACTATCTTTTGACCATATTTTTCTAAATAAACTATGATAAATGTGATCACTCCTGTCAAAAGGCCTGCATACATAAGAGGAATGTGAAAAAGCAAATACAATCCTAAAGTACCACCTAAAAACTCCGCCAAATCTGTAGCCATAGCCGCCAATTCTGCTGCTATCCACAAAAACCAATTAACTTTCCTATTAAAAATCAAATTACACATTTCCGGTAAATTGCGTCCCGTTGCAATTCCTAATTTTGCAGACATATTTTGCAAAAATATGGCCATAATATTGCTACAAAGTACCACCCATATTAAATGGTAGTTAAATATAGAACCCCCACTTATATTTGTGGCAAAATTTCCAGGATCAACATAGGCAACACTTACCACAAAAGCTGGTCCAAAATATTTTAAAACTTTTTTAAAGGTCTCACGAAGAGAAAAAAATTTTTTAGTTGCTATGATGGACTCACGATTTTCCAAATAAATCCCCCCATTTTAGACAAAGCTAAATTTATTTGCCTTCTTTAAAATATGTCTTTAGTTTTTGTCTTGTTACACAAAAAAAGAACCCTCCTTTACGGGTTATTTTTCTGATACTTTCTTTTTATTTCTGGATTTTCCTCCAAAAACCTATTAAATTTTCTTATTTTTTCTAGCGTTTCAATAGATATATTGTGTTCAATTAATTCTGTTTGCTCTAACAATCCTTCCTTAACCCCTAAATTTTTTAAAAATTCCTCCACAGTAGAATGCCTATCCAATAAAAACTTACCCATTTCTTTGCCCTTTTCCGTTAAACCTATCACTCCATATTTTTCATACTCCACAAATCCTAATTCCTTTAACCTCTGAAGCATTTTAGTAGTTGAAGGAGCCTTTACATTTAAAAGTTCAGAAAGTGTATTCACACGAATATATCGTTTTTTTAAACTTTCTCTATAGATCATCTCTATATAATCTTCCATAGCGGGTGTCAATTGGTTTACTTTAGGAAAATGAATCTGATAGCCTCTTACAGTATAAAACTTATCTTTTTCCATATGCTCACACCTTTTTTAATGCTTCAATAGCATATATATTATCTTTAAATAAAAAAAAGACTTAGCACGAGGCTAAGCCTTTTGCACAGCATCTTTTTTTACAAAGTCTATTTTACCATCTTTAGCAGTTACAATAAGTTCATCTCCTGGTTTTACTTCCCCTTGCAACATCAATTCTGATAATTGATTCTCTACAATTCTTTGTATAACTCTTCTTAAAGGCCTTGCACCGTAGTTGGGGTCATATCCTTGTTTGATAATTTCCTCTTTGGCTTCAGGAGTAAACTCCAGTTTAATGTTGTTCTCTTTTAGTCTATTATTCAATTCTTTAATCATTATATCAGCAATCTTTTCAATATCTTCTTTTGAGAGTTGATGAAATACAATTATCTCATCCACCCTATTTAAGAATTCAGGTCTAAAGGTCTTTCTCAACTCTGCCATCAATGTTTCTTTTATTTTGTCATAAGAGGCTTTGTCTTCTTTTTCTTGAGGCATAAATCCTAAGGTAGATTGCCTTTTTAAAAGTTCTGCTCCCACATTTGATGTCATGATTATAACTGTATTTTTAAAGTCCACAGTTCTACCTTTTGAATCTGTGAGTCGTCCATCTTCTAATATTTGAAGGAGAATGTTAAACACGTCAGGATGCGCTTTTTCAATTTCATCCAGCAAGATTACTGAATAGGGCTTTCTTCTTACTTTTTCTGTTAATTGTCCTCCTTCTTCAAATCCTACATATCCTGGAGGTGAACCGATAAGTTTAGATACAGTGTGTCTTTCCATGTATTCTGACATATCAAGCCTAATCATAGCATTTTCGTCACCAAAAAGAGCTTCTGCCAAAGCCTTTGTAAGTTCTGTTTTACCAACACCAGTAGGACCCAAGAAGATAAATGAACCTATTGGCCTTTTTGGATCTTTTAAGCCTACTCTTGCCCTTCTTATAGCTCTTGCCACTGCTTCTACTGCTTCATCTTGTCCTATAACTCTTTC
This sequence comes from Thermoanaerobacter sp. A7A, assembly GCF_000445185.1. Lineage (GTDB taxonomy): Bacteria > Bacillota > Thermoanaerobacteria > Thermoanaerobacterales > Thermoanaerobacteraceae > Thermoanaerobacter. The sequence continues at coordinate 36,358 of NZ_AVAF01000050.1, read as the reverse complement.
ATGCAATACCTCCTCTAAGTGGAGCAATCTCTCTGATTCCTCTTCAGCTAACTTTTTAACAGGTATTCCTGTCCACAGAGATACGACTTGTGCGATTTCTTCAGGTCCTACACTTTTTTCATTAGAAAGAGAATTTTGTTGCCATTTAGCTTTTAATTTTTCTAATTCTTCTCTCAATTTTTGTTCTTCATCTCTTATTTTTGCAGCTTTTTCGTATTCTTGAGTTCTTATCGCTTCTTCCTTCTCTTTTATAAGGTCATTGATTTTATCTTCCAGTTCTTTTATCTCTGGAGGAGCTGTCACTGTCTTTAGTCTTACGCGAGAAGCTGCTTCATCTATTAAGTCTATAGCTTTATCAGGTAAAAATCTATCTGCAATATATCTGTGAGAAAGTCTAGCTGCTGCTTCTAAAGCTTCGTCAGTAATTTTAACCCTATGATGGGCTTCATACTTATCTCTCAAGCCCTTTAATATCTCAATAGTCTCCTCCACAGTTGGTTCATCTACAATTATTGGTTGGAATCGTCTCTCTAATGCAGGGTCTCTTTCTACATATTTTCTGTACTCATCCAAAGTAGTAGCTCCAACTACTTGAATTTCACCTCTTGCAAGTGCCGGTTTTAGAATATTTGATGCATCTATTGCACCCTCTGCTGCACCTGCTCCTATCAAAGTGTGCATCTCATCTATAAATAGTATCACATTTCCTGCCTTTATAACCTCATTTAATACTGTTTTTAACCTATCTTCAAATTCGCCTCTGTACTTTGTACCTGCTACCATAGAAGCCATGTCTAAAGTTACAACTCTTTTATCTTTCAAAATTTCAGGAATTTCTCCTTCTACAATCTTTTGCGCAAGACCTTCTACAATAGCAGTTTTACCGACACCCGGTTCACCTATTAGGACAGGGTTATTCTTTGTCCTTCTGCTTAAGATTTGTATAACTCTTTCAATCTCTTTTTCTCTTCCTATTACAGGGTCAAGTTTGCCGTCTCTTGCAAGCTCAGTTAAATCTCTTCCAAATTGATTTAAAGTAGGTGTATTGGTATTTTTAACTTTTGCAGCCTTTGCAGGTCCTCCTGCAGGCTCTTCATTAAGCATTTTTACAATCTCCTCTCTCACCCTATTGAAATCTATACCTTGTTCCATTAAAATTCTTACAGCAACTCCTTCGCCTTCTCTTAAAAGTCCTAACAAAATATGCTCTGTCCCTACATAGCTGGTATTAAATCTCCTTGCCTCACTAAGACTCAATTCCAATACCCTTTTAGCTCGTGGTGTATAACCTACCACGTCTCCTGGAATATTTCCCATTCCAATCAAAGACAATACCTTCTCTCTTGTAGTTTCATAAGTTACTCCCAGTTTTTTTAAAACTCTTGCTGCAATTCCTTCATCTTCTTTTAACAATCCTAATAAAATGTGTTCTGTCCCTACATAGTTATGATAAAAAGACCTCGCTTCCTCTTGAGCCAAATAAAGAGCTTTTTGAGCTCTTTCTGTAAATCTTCCAAACATCGCCATAACAAACACCTCCTATAAATTATCTTTTTTGTTTATTTGACTTACTACATATTCTGCCCTTTTAACATCTCTCTCATAGGGGTCTAATTGAATGCCATAAATTTTTTGTAAATTAGCTGGTTGTATATGTGTAGTGAGAACATCAATTTTATTTATATCCACATCTAATATTCCTAAAATTGCTCCTAATCTCACGTCAGACATTAAAGTCATGTATTCCTTTGTAGACATCACTTTTGCATGAGATAAAATTCCAAAAGCCCTTCCTACTCTATCTTCTATTTGAATTCTTTGTTTTTTGTATAAATCCTCTCTAGCTTTTCTTTCGCTAGAGATAATTTGTCTTGCTACTCCTTCAATATTTTCAATTATTTCTCTTTCGCTTTGGCCAAGAGTGACTTGATTAGAAATTTGATAAATATCTCCTAAAGCTTGAGTACCTTCACCGTATATCCCTCTCACTGCCATACCTATTTTAGAAACAGAGTTTAAAATATTGCTTATTTGCCCAGTGATAGTAAGAGCTGGAAGATGAACCATGACTGAGGCTCGTATCCCTGTTCCTACGTTAGTAGGACAAGAAGTCAAATAACCTATCTTTTCATCATAGGCATAGTCGATAGTTTCTTCAATCAAATCGTCAATTTTATCGGCAGTATCCCAGCTTTCATTAAGCCTTAATCCTTCTAATATACATTGTATTCTAAGATGATCCTCTTCATTGACCATTATACTTACTGTATTGTCATCTTTTATAAGAGCATAACCACTCTTTGTATTCTGTGAAAGGTCAGGGCTTATAAGGTGCTTTTCTACAAGTGATTGCCTGTCAATAGGAGTCAATTTCTTCATATCATATTCTACAAATTGAGTAGATAAAATAGTATTACTACCTAATATAGCCTTTCTAACCAAATCTATAACCTTTCGTCCCTGCTCTTCTGTCATAATAGTAGGGAAAGGAATATCTTTTATATTCCGAGCAAGTCTAATTCTACTGGACAATACCACATCTTTATCGTACTGTAGCATTTCGGTCACCTACTTTCCTAATTCTTTCTCCAATTCTCTGATTTTATCCCTTAATTCTGCTGCTTTTTCATAAGCTTCTTCTTTAATAGCTTTTTCCAATTGATATTTCAACTCCTCAATTTCTCTTTTTACTCTCATTTTACCGCCAGCTTTTTTAGGAATTTTCCCTCTGTGTTCTGTACTGCCGTGTATTCTCCTCATAAGAGGATTTAATTCTTCAGCAAAAGCATCATAGCAGAAACTACAACCTAATCTTCCAATTTTTTTGAAATCTTCGTAAGTCATACCACAGTGACTGCATTTCAAAGTTTTTTTTGTAAAGTCATCTACTCCAGGCAAAAAGTCCATTAACCCTGACAATAAATTTTGAACTGAAAAAGGTGTAAAAGTTGAAAAAACTTCTGTATTTAAAATTCCCTCTTCTGCTGCGCACTGGTCACACAAATGCATTTCAGTTTTTACTCCGTTTACTATTTTAGTGTAATGAACTGTAGCAGGCCTTATTTTGCATTTATCACACATCATAAAAATTACCTCCTTTACTTGTTGCGAGCAATTTCCATAAGCATTGCCTTAAGTAGTAATGCTCGCAACATATTCTTATCTTCCTGAGAAAAAGAAAGAATTTTATCATTAACTACAGCTTTCATCAAAGCTGCTTCCCTTGAAGTTATAATATTGTGGTCTAAAAGAGCATCAATGTAGTATCTAGCTTTACTCTCAGAAATATTATCCCCTATGTTTTCTATTATTTTATTTATCCAATTGTTTGATATAGAAGTTTTATAAATTTTTATATAACCTCCGCCGCCTCTTTTACTTTCTATGATGTATCCTCTGTCAATAGTAAAACGCGTCTCTAACACATAGTTTATTTGAGATGGCGCACAATTAAAAACATTTGCTAATTCATTTCTTTGAATTTCTACATAGTGCTTACCAGCCTCTTCCATTAGCTCTTTTATAAAATTTTCAATCAAATCACTAAGCCTTGCCATCGCCATCACCACGTCTCTTACTTTTACTTTGACTTTCTTTGACCTTCGAATATATTTTTACATTTTTTTGTCCTCTCGTCAATAGCTTTTTCACGCTAAAGCAAGTGATTTTTTCTAATATTTTCATCAAATAATAAAAATATCTCTCATATTCTAAAATTTTCACCATTTTTCATTCATTTTCATAGATTTCTTCCCCTTCATCTGCCAACTCTTGAGGCTCTTGTTGGTTTATAAGAGATGAAAAATTGCTTTTTCCCTTTAAATTCTTTCTATCTGTATTTTCGTAAGTTTCTTCTTCAAAAAAGTTCCCTCTTACTGATTTGTATAGCTTTCCTTTGAAAAATTTTTGACTTTTATTCATATCCTCCACCTCTTATTTACTTTTCTTATTCACTTAAACTCTTCTCAATCTCTTTTAAATCCACATTTATTCTAGCTACATCCGTGTCTATTGCTGCTTTTGCAACCGCTATTGCTACATTTTTAAGAACCCTTCTGTCAAAAGGCTTTGGAATTATATACTCCGGAGTAAGTTCATTTTCTGAAATAGTTTGGGCAATAGAATATGCAGCACTAATTTTCATCTCTTCATTAATTGTAGTAGCCCTAACTTCTAATGCCCCTCTAAATATACCTGGAAAAGCCAACACGTTGTTTATTTGGTTTGGAAAATCAGATCTACCAGTACCCACCACATAAGCTCCTGCCTCTTTTGCTTCATCAGGATATATTTCAGGTACTGGATTAGCTAATGCGAAAACTATTGGTTTTTTGGCCATTGTTTTTATCATTTCTTTATTTAATACATTAGGTGCTGATACTCCAATAAACACATCTGCTCCTTTTAAAGCATCTTTTAAAGCTCCTCTTAATCTTCCTTTATTTGATATTTTTGCAATCTCTTTTTTAGAGAAGTCTTTATCTTCTCTTCCTTCATATATGATACCACTTCTATCGCAAACTATTACATCTTTTATACCAGCTTTTATTAAAAATTTAGCAATAGCAATCCCTGCCGCTCCAGCTCCATTTACAACAGCAGTAACTTCTTTTAATTCTTTTTCTACAATTTTTAAAGCATTTATTAAAGCAGCCAAAGTTACAACTGCCGTTCCATGCTGGTCATCATGAAATACAGGTATATCCAAAATTTCGCCCAACTTTCTTTCTATTTCAAAACAGCGAGGAGCAGAAATATCTTCAAGATTTATACCTCCAAAAGTAGGTGAAATATTCACCACAGTTTTTATAATTTCTTCAACATCTTGAGTAGCAAGACATATAGGTACTGCATCAACGCCTCCAAATTCTTTAAATAAAACTGCTTTTCCTTCCATAACAGGTAGTGCTGCGTAAGGCCCTATGTTGCCTAAACCTAAAACAGCTGAACCATCTGTCACAACCGCAATCATGTGGCTCTTTGTAGTATATTCATATACTAAATCACTATTTTTATGTATCTCCTTACAAGGCTCTGCAACACCTGGGGTATAGGCTAAAGCTAAATCTTTGTCATTTTTCACTTCTACTTTGCTTACAATTTCAAGTTTGCCTCTATTTTCTTTATGAAGTTTTAAAGTTTCTTCTCTTATATTCATTTCATAAAGTCCTCCTCTAATACCCATGTTTTCTTATATTATAACTTAAATATTTTTTAGAAAAAAGTTATTAACTGCAATAAAAATAAAGCCTGCAAAAGCAGGCTTACAGACTGTAGACAAACTTTCGTAAAGTAGATATTTTGCAATCGGTGCGACTTGTGACAAAGCGCTAACAAAACTTAGGGAGACTGAGGGTGGAGGCAGGGCCGAAGCCATGGATGGCGGAGGCGGGCACCTTAAGGCATGGATGCCGATTGTGCCCGGTACCCTGCCGGAGCCGAAGGTCGAGCTTTAGTTTTGTCGCTTTGGAAACATCGGAGCGACGATGCAAAATTCTCCTTTGAATATTTTTTAACTTTGTCAACAAACTGAAAGCCTGCAAAAGCAGGCTTATTCTTCTTTATCTTTTAATTTCTTCCTTTCTTCTATTATCTTTTGTGCCACATTAGGTGGAGCTTCTTCATATCTTGCAAAAGTCATTTTGAAGTCTCCTCTTGCTTGTGTCAAAGACCTTAAATCTGTCGCATATCTATTCATTTCAGCTAAAGGCACTTCTGCTGTGATTACTTCCAAATTGTCTTTTGACTCCATTCCTAAAATTCTTCCTCTTCTCTTATTCAAATCCCCAATGATATCTCCCATGTATTCTTCAGGTACCACCACTTCTACTCTCATAATAGGTTCTAAAAGAACTGGATTTGCTTGTTCCATTCCCTTTTTAAAAGCAAGAGATGCAGCAATTTTGAAAGCCATTTCAGAAGAATCAACAGGATGGTAGGAACCATCTACCAAAGTAGCTTTAATGTTTACAACAGGATAACGAGCAAGCACACCTTCTTTCATACTTTCTCTCAAGCCTTTTTCTACTGCTGGAATATATTGTTTTGGAACAGCTCCACCAAAAATCTTATCTTCAAATTCAAACTCACTGTTGGGGTTCGGTTCAAATTCAATCCACACATGGCCATATTGTCCATGCCCACCTGTCTGTTTTTTATGCTTTCCTTCTACTTTGACTTTACCCTTTATCGTCTCTCTATAGGGTACAATTGGGTCTGTCAAGGTGCATTCTACTCCAAACTTGTTCATCAACTTTTTAGAAATTACTTCTATATGCTGCTCTCCCATTCCGTAAACTATCATCTGACCTGTCTCTAAATTCTTTTCTACTCTAAAAGTCGGATCTTCTTCTTGCAACCTTTGGAGTCCATTGCTAATTTTTTCCTCATCCCCTTTGGATTTAGGTTCAATTGCAAGAGCAAGTGTAGGCTGAGGAAACTCGATTGCTGACAACGTAACAGGATTAGAAGTGTCACATAAGGTATCTCCTGTCATTGTATATTGAAGCTTTGCAACTGCTCCTATATCTCCAGCTACTAACTTAGATACAGGCATCTGCTTTTTCCCTCTTAAAATGTAAAGCTGGCTTATTTTTTCTTGCATCTGCTTATTTGAATTAAGTAGTGTAGAATCAGAAGTTAGAGTACCTGATACAACCTTAAAAATGGAAAGTCTTCCTACATAAGGATCTGCTATAGTTTTAAATACAAACGCGGCTACTGGACTATTTTCAGTGACTTTTTCTCGTTCTATATCCAGAGGTGATGGCAAAAATTCTACAATAGCATCTAATAATTTATCTGTTCCAATATTTTTAAGGCTTGAACCGCATAAAACAGGCATTAACTCTCCAATTCTTATGCTGTTTTTGATTCCTTCTTTCATTTCTTCTTGTGTAAATTCTTCTCCTCCAAAGTACTTTTCCATTAAAGTTTCATCGTTTTCAGCAATGTTCTCAATCAATTCCTCTTTGGCCGATAAAACTTTATCCATCAAATCTGCCGGTACTTCTGTCTCCTTTACCCCTTTTTCATCGTAAACGTATGCTTTTTGAGTAAGAACATCTACATAACCTTTAAAACTTTGTTCGCTTCCAATAGGAAATGTCAAAGGAATAACCTTATTACCAAATTTGTCCATCAATTGATTTAATGTCTTAAAATAATCTGCATTTTCTCTATCCATTTTGTTAATAAAAAATATAATAGGCAACTTATTCTTTTGAGCCAAACTAAACACTTTTTCAGTTCCCACTTCTACACCAGAAGCAGCACACACAGGTATTATAACACTGTCTACAACCCGCAAACCACTGACAACCTCTCCAAAGAAATCAAAATACCCTGGCATATCTAATATATTAATTTTATACTCTTTCCACTCCACTGGAATTACTGATGTGGAAATAGATATCTGCCTGGCAATTTCCTCTGGGTCATAGTCAGATACAGTAGTGCCATTTTCTACGCGTCCCATTCTATCAATGACTTTTGTGTTGAAAAGGAATGCCTCAGTTAATGTAGTTTTACCGGCTCCACCGTGTGAAACCAATCCTACATTTCTTATTTGATTAGTTTTGTAATCCTTCATACATATCCCCCTATCTTATCGCAAATAATCTTTAATATTATTATTCTATACATTTTGAAATTTTCCTTTATTTTTTTTGATATTTTTTTTAAATAAAAAATCTCTGGCAAAACGCCAGAGACTTAATCAATATTTTTAATCATATCCTCCATCATTTTTTGTATCTTTTCTGCCTCAGCAATATTTAGCACCCTTTCCGCTATTTCTTTTGCTCTTTCATATTCCACATTTCTGATGATATTTTTAACTGTAGGTATTGAAGATGCACTCATAGAAAATTCGTCTAAGCCAAGTCCTAACAATATAACCGTAGCTAAAGGATCTCCCGCCATTTCACCGCACATAGCCGCAAATTTTCCTTCTTTGTGAGCCGCATCGATCACAAACTTTATAAGCCTTAAAATAGCTGGATTAAACGGCTGATAATAATCTTTTACGTGTTCATTCATTCTGTCAACAGCAAGAGTATACTGCGTCAGGTCATTAGTTCCTATGCTAAAGAAGTCCACTTCTTTAGCTAATATGTCTGCAGTCACTGCAGCAGAAGGTATTTCTACCATTATACCTACTTTTATGTTTTTGTCATACTTTATGCCTTCTCTATCAAGCTCAGCTTTTACTTCATTTAAAACGATATTTGCTTTTCTTACATCTTCTATAGAAGATATCATAGGATACATTATGTGAATATTTCCATAAGCACTTGCTCTTAAAATTGCTCGTAATTGGGTCTTAAATATGTCTGTCCTATCCAAGCAAAGCCTTATAGCCCTATATCCCAAAAAAGGATTCATCTCTTTAGGCATATCAAGATAAGGAAGTTCCTTATCTCCTCCTATATCCAGTGTTCTTATGGTAACAGGCCTTCCTTCCATTTTTTCTGCAACTTCTTTGTAGGCTTCAAATTGCTCTTCTTCTGTAGGAAGAGTAGTTCTATCCATGTATAAGAATTCAGTTCTAAAAAGTCCAACCCCTTCTGCTCCATTGGCCAGCGCACTTTTTACATCTTTTGGAGTTCCTATATTTGCCGCTAACATGACTTTTTTGCCATCTGGAGTTATTGCAGGCAAATCTTTTAATTTCTTCAATTTCTCCACCTTTTTATCATAATTCTCTTTTTTAGCCTTATATTCGTTTATTGTATTTTCGTCAGGATTTACAATGACAACTCCTTCCAACCCATCTACTATTATGGTATCTCCATTATTAACTTGAAAGGTAACATCGCCCAATCCTACTACAGCAGGAATTTCTAAGGAACGTGCCATTATAGCTGTATGAGAAGTTCTTCCGCCTACATCTGTAGCAAATCCTAAAACCATTTCTTTTTTCATGGTAGCTGTATCTGAAGGGGTTAAGTCTCTGGCTATAACTACCACTTGTTCCTCAAGTTCAGAAAGGCTGGTGCTTTTTACTCCTAAAAGATTATTTATTATACGGTTTCCTACATCCCTTAAATCTACAGCTCTTTCTTTTAAATATTCATCATTTAAACTTTCCATTACAGAAGCATTTTGTTCAATTACTTTATTTACCGCATTATCAGCAGTTATAAGTTCAGCCTTAATCATACTTTCTACCCCTTCAATAAGTTCGGGGTCACTTGCTAGCATTAAATGTGCCTCAAAAATTTCTGCCTTGTCCTTCCCAAATTCTTTTAATGCATCTTCTTTAATTTTTTGTATTTGCTCCTTCGTCACTACTAAAGCTTTCTTAAACCTTTCAATTTCGTACTCTACTTTTGATTCATCTATGTTTTTCATGTTGATTTCTGCTTTTTCTTTAGTATATAAAAAAACCTTCCCGATTGCTATCCCCGGGGATGCCGCAACTCCTTTTAGCATTTGTTAACCCTCCTTAAAATTACTTCTAACGTCTATTATAACATAGTTTTCGTCCCAGTGTGAAACTTTTGCACAATAATAAAATAAAAAAATAAAGCAAATTTGACAAATCATTTTTTAGATAGCCGCAAAAGCAAAATCAGGAAAGGCAATCCCTTTCCTGACTCAACAATCAGTTCTTTATTTATTAACCAATTTTAATGCTTCTTCAATAACAGCTTTAGCGTTTTTTATAGCTTTTTGAGCTTCAACTTTATAGATGGGCTTATCTTTAAATCGAGATTCTTCTTTAACTGCTACATCTGCTGCGAAAATAACAAGATCTGCTTCATCAACTTCCTTCTGAGTTATTTTATTCTCTATGCCAATTGAACCTTGCGTTTCAACTTTAATTTTGTGCCCAAGTTTTTTTGCTGCATTCTCTAATGCTTCAGCCGCCATATAGGTATGAGCAATACCTGTAGGACAAGCTGTAACTGCAACTATTTTCATATTCCATCCCTCTTTCTATAAAATTTTGTAAATTATTTACATAATCTTGAAACTATTTTTAGTTTTACTCAGCAACTTCACTCTCATCTTCAACTTCTTCAATAACAGGTTTTTTTAATGCATTTACCATTAATGCAGTAACCGCAATACCTATTAGTACAGCTACTATAAACATGATTTTATTATCTACAACCGGCAACACAATAGGTCCACCATGTGGTGCATGGTCTCCAACCTTCCCTATTGCTGCTACCGCAGCACCTATAGATGAGCCTACCATTATAGATGGTATTACTCTTAATGGATCGGCTGCAGCAAAAGGTATAGCACCCTCTGTAATACCAATCATACCCATCGCAAGTGCACCATATCCTGCTTCCTTTTCTGCTTTAGTGTACTTGTTGGGTGCTAACAATGTAGCAACACCCATCCCAAGCGGGGGAATGCATATTGCTACTGCTACTGGTCCCATAATTGTATATACGCCTTCTCCTATCATTGCTGCAGCAAATAAGAATGCAACTTTGTTTACAGGCCCTCCCATATCGAAAGCTATCATCGCACCCATTATCATTGCTAAAATCACAGCATTTCCTGTACTCATGGATTTTAACCAATTTGTCATAGCTGTCATTGCACTGCTTATAGGATTACCGAGTACATATATCATAAGAAAACCTACAATAAGTGCTGATAACAACGGGATTACAAAAATCGGCATTATAGGTCTTAAATTCTTAGGAACTCTCCAACTCTTTATCCACCTTGCAACATATCCTGCGATAAAACCTGCAATAATTCCACCTAAAAAACCTGCCTTCAACTGGTTTGCAAGCACTCCACCAACAAGTCCAGGAGCAAGTCCAGGTCTATCAGCTATTCCAAAAGCTATAAATCCTGCAAGAACTGGCACCATCATTGAAAAAGAAGCTGTACCAATATCCATCATACTTTTTAACACTGGATTTGTAACAACTGCACCTTTACCAGCCTGCACACCACTTAATGCAATTGAAAAAGCTATTAAAACACCACCTATGACAACTATAGGTATCATGTAAGATACGCCTGTCATTAAATATTCTCTAATCCTTTTTAATTCTTCCTTCATCGTATTTTTATCCTCCTTATCTATTTTATTTTTGTTTATTTTTAACTTACTTGGATATCACTTAAAGCATTTAAAATTTCCTCGACAGTTACTGCTTTTTTTAGCATTTCAATAAAACTATCATTCATTAATTTTCGTGATAACTGTGACAATATCTTAAGATGAACATTATCCACATTTTCTTCAGGCACCCCTAAGAGAAAAATTAAATTGACAGGTTTGCCATCTAATGAATCCCATTCTATTCCATCAGTTGTTTTACCAAATACTATCATCGCCTCCTTTACAGCTTTTGATTTTCCATGTGGTATCGCGATTCCATTCCCCACCCCCGTTGTATATGCTTTTTCTCTATCAAACACACTTCTCGCATACTCCTCTACAGAAGTTATTTTCCCTTCTTTTTGCGCCAATTCCGCCAATTTTATAATTGCCTCTTCTTTGTTTTTTGCCTCAAGATTTAGTGTAACAAGATTTTTATTTATCAGCATCGTAAATTACCTCCAATAACTTTATAATTTCTTCTCTGTTTTTTGCTTTTTTTATATTTTCTACAAATTCCGGTGATTCAAGTTTATTATATAATTTTCTAAATATATACCTGGATTTTGCTATATCACTTTGAGTTAAAGATATCATAAATAACATATCTACCTTTTCTTCATCCCAAGCTATAGGATTTTTTAGTCTTACCACTGTAAAAACTGATTTATTAACATGTTCTGGTAAACCATGTGGAATTGCAATACCATTTCCTATAGCAGTAGAAGCTATTTTTTCTCTGGTTATAACATCTTGAATATATTCCTCCTTTACATATCCTTTTTTATGCAACTCCATACATACCTTATTTAATAAATCTTCTTTTTTTAGGTAAATACCGTCAACATCAAGTAACTGCGTATCGATTAAATTAGATCTTTTATTTAGAGCCTGTATAAATTCATCAAGCCGCTTTATATCATTTTGAGTTAATAAAGGACTTATATTTATAAAAGGTTTATTTATCTCAATAGGTACAGTAGAGATAACTATATCTATGTCATTTAAGATGCTCTCATGTAGCGAAACAGAAGAAACTATGTCTTTTATTTCTATCTGTTTAAAAGATTTCTCAAGCCTTGCCGCAAGAAGTTGTGCTGTTCCAATGCCAGTTGTACAAACAACCAGGGCTTTAAGTGGTTTTTTAGCTCGTTCAACTGCAGCACCTAAATGTAGTGCAATATAACCTATTTCCTCTTCTGCAACTTTTTTACCTAAATACTTCTCAAACACAACACTTGTCATCCATGCAACCCCATATATTTCAGGATAATTCTCTTTAATATCGTTTAATAGTGGATTTCTTAGTGTTAAACCATACTTGAGCCTATTTATAGTTGGTCTTAAATGTAGTATCAAACCATTTAACAATTGCTTATCATTGCTTAAATCAAGAGATAATGCCCTTTCAGCAATATTTATAATTTCTTTTGACATAATAACCGCTAGCTCAATACTTTCTTCATCTTCCAACTCTAAATTCACATCTTCAATTTTATTTTGCTGCATTTTAGTACCAATGATATGCAATACAATATATCCTATTTCTGATTCAGAAAGAACTACATTGAATTTCTCTTCAATCTCTTTCGCCATCTGTTGAGCTATCACATATTCATCTTTTTGCTTTAGATTATTTAAGACCGCCTTTGATAATTTAACATCTTTTTTATGCTTTAGTCTTTCGATAGAAATAGCTACATGTATAACCAAACTTATAAAAGCTTCATCCGAAAATCTAAATTTGAGTTTTGATTCAGCATTACTAACTATTTTTTCAAGTTGCTTGTAATCAATATCAAAAAGTTCCCTTAATTGCATTAATGTTCTATAATCTATCCTACCAGTGTAATCATTATATAAAAATTCTTTTAATTCTTTTTGTTCTTTAGTTGAAACAATTAAGCTTGCCACTGCATTTCGCCAATTCTCTTCATCGCCTACCACTTCAATGCCATAGTTAGGTTTTTTTAGAAGTTTTAGATTAAATTTGTTAAGCCATTTTTCAACACTTTGTAAGTCTTTGTGTATTGTAACCCTACTTACATAAAGTTCCTCCGCTAGTTCTTTTGTAGTTACACTTCCTTTACTCATAAACAATCGCTTTAAAATGTAGTTTTTTCTTGCTTCAGGCGAAAAAGGTTCTTCAAAGTCTAAACTCTTTTTAATCTCATCAACAAGCTCAAGCTTTTTATTTCTAGGCCCCTCTAGTACAATACCTACTCTTGGTTTTTTGATAATTTTTACGCCTTTTTGTTGTACAAATTCTTCAGCTTTTTTTAAATCATTCCTTATTGTTTTATTCGATACTTTCAGTGTATTTGCGATATAATCAACCGTAAGTGGCTGTTCGCTATTTAAAAGCATATTTATAATCTCAAGTATCCTATCCATAATTAATCACCCTTTTACCACATTTAATGTGGTAACTATATTAACAAATTTATTTCAGCTTTCGATTAATATTATACCTAAAAAACGTTTATTTTCAAGGAATTTAAGTGTAACTTTTTATGCCTTATTAATGTGGTAAAACTTTATTAATTATTCAAATCAAGAGATAAAACAAAAAAGACCAGGAAAATATTCTCCCAGTCTTTTCTTTAAGCCTTTTTCACACTTCATATATGGCAATTTTGTTTCTTCCTTTACTTTTGCCACCTGCATATAAAGCTCTATCTGCATGGCTTATAAGTTTTTCTGCAGAATCAGCCTTTTCCGGATAATCTGCTACTCCACCCGTTATGGTTACATATATATCTCCTTTATCTGTCCTAATTGGCCTTGATAATACTTCATTTCTTATCCTCTCTGCAATCATATAGGCTTGTTCTGCAGTAAGTTTCGGCAAAATCACTGCAAATTCTTCTCCACCAAATCGCGCTACAATATCATCACTTCTCACATTGTTTTTTATCCGTTTTGCCACTTCCTTAAGTACTTCATCTCCAACTAAATGGCCATAAGTATCATTTATCAGTTTAAAATTATCCAAATCAAACATTATAAGGCTCACAGGCTCACTAGTCTCATCTGCCCTCATAATATTTTCCATTAATGCATCATTAAAATATCTTCTATTATAAGTCTTTGTTAAAGGATCAGTAATAGATTTTTTGGTGACTTCATAATATCGTTTAGCATTGGTTATCGCAACAGAAGCTTGATCTACGATTATCTCTATGATTTTAACAGAATCCTCATCAAACACATTTGTCTCTACATGCAACACCATAAGACATCCAATGACAGATCCCGAAAACCTTAAAGGAGCTACTACTACACTGCCATAGTTATTTAAAAATTGTTCTTTTAAAAATCTTTTATCCTGCTTTAAATCCTTAATTGCTATTGTTTTGTTAGAAGATATGCACTTTCCTATTATTCCCTCATCTTTGAAGTAATTTTCTTTAAAGCCTTCCTCTCCCTCTCTATTACCTATCGATTTTACTAAAGCAGCTACCCCATTAGAATCTGTCAAATATATTGCTGCTGCAGATACTGAAACAACTTGAGAAATAACTTCTATAATAGTATCTAATATTTGCTCCAACTCTAACTTCGAATTTATCATTTTAACCATCTCATATATAGCGTTAAGCCTTTTATTTGCCTTAATCAAATCTCTAATCATCCTAAAAGCATATGCTATGAATATAAGTGGAGTTAAAGATAACACAAAAAACAGAAGGCTATGTTTAAAATAAATATATGCAAGAAGTAATGAAACAGGAATCATAACTATATAAGTACCTAACTCTAATAATACACTCTCATTCCAATACTCTTTAAACAAAATCTTCCCCTGTACTTTTAAAGCATAGTACAGTATAAAATTATTCAAAAGGAAACTTATTATGACGTAACTTAAAATATATTTAACTTGCGAAAAAGAAACTATGCCAATTTTTCCACCTATGAATTCATAAAACCATCCTGCCACTAAATATGCAATAGAAAACATTCCTCCATTTAAAAGCCCATTTTTTATCTTTTTTCTTACTACAATAGTATCAAACATAACAGAGGATACCATGAGAGTAGCCGCTCCAACCGTGCCAAAAATCAAAAAAGTAGTTATTCCTATTGTAGGGCTTAAAGATAATTTTATATCTGTATACATTATGCCAAGATTATCCAAAATTATTGCGAAAGCTAATAAAATCAAAAAGACTCTCCAATCAATTCCAATACCACAGTGGTAAAGTGCCCACACAAATAATATACTTCCTATTGTAATTAAGGTTATATTAAAAACCAGTTCCCTGTACTTCCCCATACTAATCCCCTCGTTTTTCCGAATCATATTAGTATTCTACATTTATTTCAAAAATCCTTCTTGGACTGATAAGATTTATAAAATAAGATTTATAAAATTGTTCACATTTATTTATCAGAGCCAATTGTACCACAAATCCCCATCATAATATGTCGAATTATGTATATTAATTCAAAAAATAAATTAGAACCTCTTCAAAATATTGAAAGAGGTTCTTTAAACTATAATCCAAAAATTAAATTGATAAAATATTTTTCATTAGCATTCAGAATATCCACAATTTAGGCATGTTTTACAACCTTCTGTATACACAAATGTTGCCATACCGCAAGCAGGACAAATATCAACGTGAGTAGTAGAAGATTTAATTCCATTACCATTATTTTGTGGTTGATACCCATTTGTTAAGGCCTTGCCTATAGCATCAGGAACTGACATAACCCTATTTTCCCCAAAACCAATTGCTGTTGCACCACCAATTCCTATTAACTGTTCAGTAATTTCTTCAATTGCTACTCCACCGCGCAAAGCTAAGGAAATTAATCTTGCAATTGCTTCTGTAAAAGCCGCTACATCAGAACCAGCACGCCCAATATTTACAAATACCTCAAACGGCTTCTCATCTATAAAATTAATCGTGACATATGCACGCCCTAATGGAGTTTCTATGCGTTTAGTAACTCCTTTTAATACAGGAGGTCTTTCTGTTATCTGTGTCTTTTCTTTTGATTTTATATCAGTAACTAAAACTCCTTCTCTAGAACCATCCCTATATACTGTAATGCCTTTACATCCCAATTCATAAGCCAATCTATAAATTTTATCTATATCATCAATTGTAGCAGAATTCGGTAAATTTATGGTCTTTGATATGCTTGAATCAACATATTTTTGTAAAACAGCTTGCATTTTCACGTGTTCTTCAGGAGTTATTTCATGGGCACTTACAAAGGCTGGATAATCAGCAAGCCAATGTTTTATAGTATGGGTACCAGTTCTATCTTGCCTTATATACTCTTTTGCAAAATTTGGCTCTATGCCAGAACTCACCCCTGTAAGAATAGAAGTTGTACCTGTAGGAGCTTGAGTCAAAATAGTTGCATTCCGTATCCCATATGTTGCAATTTCCTCTCTTATTTCGTTTGGTAAACTTTTTACAAATTGTGATTTTAAATATTTTTCTACAACAAATTCAGGAAATGCTCCTCTCTCTTTTGCAAGTTCCACAGAAGCTTTATATGCAGCATTTCTAATAGTAGAAGCTATTTGTTCTGTCACTTTAAGAGCATTTTCACTGCCATATTTCAAATCCATAAGTATCAATGCATCGGCAAGTCCCATAATTCCAAGTCCTATTTTGCGTAATTTTTGAGCCATTTCTTTATTTTGTGGTAGTACATAAGCTCCTGAATCCAGCACATTATCTAAAAATCTAACCGCAATTTTTACTGTCTCTTCAAGATCGGTAAAATTAATTTTGCCATTTTCCACAAAAGCAACTAAGTTTATAGCTCCCAAATTGCATACTCCGTAAGGCTCCAAACCCAGCTCCCCACATGGATTTGTGGAGATTATCTTCGCAACATAATATGTATTGCTAAATTTATTATACCTTTCTAAAAATACTACTCCCGGCTCTGCCGATTCCCAGGCAGCAGTAACAATTTTATTCCACAGCTCTCTCGCCGGAATTTCCTTGTAAACTATAGTTGGATACCCTTTAGACTTCCATTCAGTTAAGTCACCTCTCCACTCAGCATCGTAATTAGGATGAGAGGTATCTGGAAACTCAAGCTTCCATACTTTGTCATGCGCTACTGCTTCCATAAATGCATCTGACACAGCAACAGAGAGATTTGCTTGCTGCATTTTTGTTAAATCCTTCTTAACTTTAATGAATTCTTCAATATCAGGGTGCCAGTCCCAAAGCATAAACATTAAAGCTGCTCTGCGACTTCCCCCCTGTTCAACTTGGGTAGCTACTTCATTTGCAGCCAACATCCAGCTTACAGCTCCTGATGAGGTACCACCTACTCCCTTTACATATGCCCCACGAGGTCTTAGTGTGCTCCAATTAATACCAACACCTCCACCTCGCGAGTTAATTTCCAGCATTTTAGCTATAGTATCCATTATAGCTGCTCGGCTGTCATTACCCTTTTTAGGATCATTCGCTTCAACAGGTATCACAAAGCAATTAAAGTAGGTAACCTCTCTGCCAGTCCCCGCCCCCGCAAGTATTCTACCTCCAGGTATAAATTTCCATTCACTCATCACTTTGTAAAACATCTCTTCTTCTCTTTTATTCGTAGCAATAGCTTTGGCAACTCTTCTAAACATTTCTTCCGGTTTTTTCTCAATCGGCTTTCCTTCTTTGTCTTTCAAAGCATACCTGTCAAGAAACACTTTTTCTCTTTGCTCATTCCAAATTGGAAGCATAATATAATTCCTCCTCTTATGTAAAACCACAATATTTTGTGTATCATTTATTAAATTATACATTTTATTGGGGATTTTGCAACCTCCAAAACTATCCGATTAACTTTATTATCTCCCTTTACTATTAATTTTCGTTCAAAAGCTTAATAAATTAAATGAATTTAAAAAGACGGCACACTTACCGGGACAAAATATTAATAATTTCCTCAATTATGTTTTTATCATATTTCCCTTTAAGATAATCTCTTTTCCACTCTCCTTCTCCACTTTTTGCAAGTTCTTTTACTATTTCAGGCCTTTCAATCCAATGACCAATTTCTTTAAAATCTTTATTCATAAATACAAAAGTGGGTATTTTAGCTTTGCCATCTATATAATAAGGTTTCATGTGCTCTTCGTTACCTTCTCTTTTTAAAATTCTCAGTTTAAAATTTTTATTATAACTTGCGATTTTTGCAACTATAGGCACATTAACTTGAGAATCAGGACACCAACTCTCAGCAAATGCCAAAATATTTATCTCATCTTTAAATTTTATTTTCTCTATCAACTCTTCATCTAAGACTGTCTTTTCATATCTCTCTTTTATTCTTTTAGCAATATCTTCCTCCGATTCTTTTACAAATTCCTCAAAAGTTATCCCTTTTTCAAACAATTCTTTCAAAGTTAATTCACCTCTTTCAATTTACTGCCTTTTAAATAACGATCCTAAAACAGTTTTTGCTCCCGAGACAGTAATCCCTAAGAAGCTACTATTTCTTGTAAGAATTTCATCTAAAGCATCTACAACTTTATCAATTTGTTCTTTTGTCACAATCAAAGGAGGCTCTAATCTTATTACATTTGGATTATTCAAAGTGTAGGCTGTTATAATTCGATGCTTATTTTGAAGTTCTCCCGCAATCAAAGAACCCATGTATTCACTTGAAAGCTTTGAAATAGCACCTCCAGAAATCTTGTCAAGAAGTCCTCCTTCTGGTTGATTAAATTCTATTCCTATCAAAAGTCCTTTTCCTCTTACATCTTTTATAAGTTTGGGATGTTTTTCCTTCAATTCTTTCAGTCGACCTAAAAAGTATTCACCTTTTTCTTTTGCAGCATCAAGAAGTTTTTTCTCTATAATAGCTTGTATTGAAGCAATTGCAGCAGCACACGCATAAGTATTTCCGCCAAAAGTAGAAGTATGCAAAAGAGCTTTTTCCATGCTCCCATAAGCTTTTTGCCATATTTCTTCCCTAGTTATGTAGGCGCCAATAGGCATAACTCCTCCACCTAAAGACTTAGCAAGGCACATTATGTCAGGAACTACTCCTTCGTGCTCACATGCAAACATTTTTCCTGTTCTTCCAAAGCCAGTTTGAACCTCATCTAATATTAAATAAGCATCGTATTTAGTGCACAATTCCCGCACTTTTTGCAAATATCCCTCAGGTGGAACGATAACTCCACCTTCCCCTTGGATAGGCTCTACTATAAAAGCAGCAACGTCTCTACCTTTCAAAGTTTCCTCCAAAGCTTTTTCATCTCCAAATGGAATAGGAACTGTCTCTGGCACAAGTGGTTTAAAATACTTTTGATATTTTTCTCGCCCTGTCACTGAAAGGGCACCCATCGATTTACCGTGAAAAGAGTTTTGGCAATAAACTATTTTGTGCTTTCCAGAGGCAATTTTAGCAAGTTTTAAAGCACCTTCTACTGCTTCTGCACCACTGTTACAAAAAAAACTCCTTTTAAGATTTCCTGGTGTCACTTTTGCAAGATTATGAGCAAGAACACCCGGCAAATTTCCTATAGCAGCTTGTAGTATGTTAGGCATATCTTTTACTTTTTCTACAGCTTCGATGACCTCATCGGGGTTATGCCCTAAATTTAAAGCACCATAACCTCCTAAAAAATCATAATACTCATTTCCTTCATTATCCCATACTGAAACTCCTTTAGCTCTTACAAAAAGTTTATCAAACTGAAGCATTGAAAGCATGGATACAAAAACTGAATTTATATATTCTTTGTAATTTTCTCTGACTTGATTTTTGTTTAATGTAAGTGCTTCTTCTAAAGTTATATATTCCGGAATATCCTCCTTCACTTTCCCGTTTGTACCTTCATACATTTTTCATCTCTCCTTTATTTTTAATGTCTATGGTGATGATGGTCATGACCACAATGTTCGCAGCCATTTTCAGCATATTTAATACTTTCTAATTCTCTTCTTACTCTCTCTTTTATTTCTTTCACATATTCTTGCCTCAGCCTTTTCTGCTCTTCTTTTTCCTCTTCTGTTAAACCTTCTGTTTGTGATTTGTAATAAAGGAAATTTATTCTATCTATCATCTCTCTCATTATCATCTCTCCACCTCGTTGAAGAAATTTTGACTTTGACAAATATATTATATTCCTTTTTTCCAAAAAACAAAAGAATTTTTATAAAGTAATGGATAGGACTATCACTTTTATGATATTATAACAATATAGCGGCAAATATTTAAGGAGGTTTTTGTAATGCCTTTAATTTGGATATTTTTTCTAATATTATTGTTCCCCTTTTTAATATTTGTATTTTTCATACAAGCAGCTACTTTTTCTTTTGCGAAATTAGGGTTATCTCCTCAAATGGCAGTTTTTCTTTTTAGCTTATCTTTAATAGGAAGTGTAATCAATATTCCTATATCTCGCAAAAAATTTATAGTACATGATGAAGAAGAGATATTTTTTCCTTTTCTTTTCTACTATCCTCCAAGAGTAAGAGAACAAATAATTGCTGTTAATGTAGGGGGTGCCATCATTCCTGTGCTATTCAGTATATACCTCATGCAAAGAACCCCTCTAATTCCTACGATAATAGCTACTATAATAGTCACAGCTGTTGCCAAAGCATTAGCTAAACCTGTGCCAGGAGTAGGTATTTCACTTCCTGCCTTTATACCACCTCTTGTAGCAGCTGCTGCAGCAATTTTGCTATCTCATAATAATGCAGCTCCTGTAGCATACATCTCTGGAGTTTTAGGCACATTAATCGGAGCAGATCTTTTAAATTTGCCTCATTTTAAAGACCTAAACTCTCATGCTATAAGCATAGGGGGAGCAGGTATATTTGATGGAATTTTTTTAGTAGGTGTAGTAGCAGCTTTATTAGCTTAAAAATACCCTACTTACACAGTAGGGTATTTATCACTTTAAATACTTATTAAACCATTCTGTTATTTCTTTAAGCTTTATTATATATTTAAACTCCCTATTTTTTACAATTATTATAACACATATTGTCAAAAATAAAAAACACACCAATTATTCAAATTCCTTGTAATTTTTTATAACTACAATAGGAGTTTGCTGCTCAGCATTACCTGATGGGTTATCGATAAATAAGCTTTCTACGAATTTTTTATCAACCCCTTTGGAGGCACCAATGCAATCAGCACGCTGCAAATCATTTGCATCGATTATAACTGCATCAACTCCCGTTTTCTCTTTTATCCTTTCGCAAACTGCATCAGGGTCTTTAGGTCCCAACACTATGTATCTATGATAAGGGGGCATTGTTCCTGCAATGTCGTCGATTAAAGCAACTTTTCTCCCAGCTATAATAAAAAACCACCCTTTTCTACCCAATAGCTTGCCTAGCCCTCCTATAATAGAAGCAATCAAAATCCTAAACCATCCCACTTCGTTGATAGCACATTGCATTGCTTGAGGAGAAGTAAGACTTCCATTCCTGTCGGTAAACTTACACAGTACCTTTGCAAGGATCCCTGGCTTTATATCTTCGGGAAGATATGCCCTACCTTGTGTTATAGCTACAACGCTTTCTGCAATTGATATTAAATCTCCTGGCTCTGCTATATCTTTTGTGTAATTGTACACAACTTCTACTATATCATCTTTTTCAGTTATAATATGGGTTTTTATTGGTATTTTTGCATACATAAATTTTGCCTCCAAATATCCTAAAAATTGTAATAATAAAATTTTTAGTAAATATCTTTTATTTTTTTCTTGTTGTGGTAAAATATATTTGTCTTTCATCACAATTATATCACAAATTCATCACAATTATTTCACATTTATGTTTTTTAATCTAATTTTAACAATTGGAGAGGATAAAAATGTTAAACAAATTGACAAATTTAAAAATTGATTCTACTTCCAGCAATGAATCAATAAAAAATCTTAAAAGTCTTATTGTATTTGAGTTTTCACTAAAAGTACCAACATATCATGTAGAAAAGCAAAGCACCTCACTACAAATCATTTTTGAAACTACCCCTTTAAACATGCCAGAAGGGAAATATAATGTTTTAGATGGAATAATCTCTCATGTAGAAATAAAAGCCATAGAACAACAAATAGTTGCAGAAATAGCATTTGACTTTCAAACAGATTTTGAAATTGAAATTATTGAAGGTATTCCAGCAAAATTTAAGCTCTATATAAGTAGAAAACCATTATCAGAGATATTGAAAGAAAAAAAAATATTGATTAATCCAGGATTTAAAGAAAAAACTACAAGTCCCACCGGTCTTCTTCATCATATACCAATGATGGCAATAGCAAAAAAACTCCATTTTTTGCTCACGACATGTGGGGCACAAAGTAGACTTTCATGGGAAAAGTCCCCTCAAGAAGAAGATTTAGAAAAATTGGAAGAAGGAATTCTTATAGATATATTTACAGAAACTTCTTTAAAAAAAGAAAGTAGATTTAAGGTATATTATTCAGATAGAAATGAAAAATCTTTAAAACTTGCAAAATACATAAACGAGTCTATGTCTCGTAAACTTCAACTTGACAACCTTGGTATTTACCCAAAATCCTATAATTATAAAGAGAATGTAATACCTATTGGTGTAGTACCTGCAATGGAAAATATAAGACTTGATGATGCCCATTTGAGAGACTTAGATTACAGAAGTAAAGTTGCTCAAGCTATATTTAACGGCTTAGTAAAATTTTATGCTGAATAAAATAAAAAAGGGCAGGGCTATAGCACCACCTCTACCCTGTCCTTTAAAAATACGTAGTTTTCTCCAACATCACAGGTATAAGCATAAGCTTCTACTCCTTTACCTACAGCCTCTCTTAGAAACTTCCCAAACTCCGGGTCTTGCTCGTCATTAGGGGTAAAATATTTTATATCATCCATTTGAATTAAAAAAATTACTGCTGCCCTCATACCTTCTTTTTTTACTTTTATAAGTTCTTTTAAATGTTTCCTTCCTCTTTCTGTGGGAGCATCAGGAAATTTTGCAACACCTTCTACTTCCAGAGTTACTCCTTTGACTTCTACATAGCATATCTCTTTCCCTTTTGTAAGCTTTATATCAAACTTACTGTTCCCAAAAGTTTTTTCTTTTTCTACAATGTCATAGCCTTTAAATTCCTCAATAAGCCCCATCTTTATGCTTTCTAAAACTACTTTATTAGGCACTTGTGAATCGATAGATATAAGTCTTTTCCCCTTATAAGCAAAAGCCAACTCGTAGGGTGTTTTTCTGCCTTGCCTATCTCTTACTTCAAGGATAACCTCTGCTCCCGGGACAAATATCTCTTTACACCTTCCCGTATTAGGCACATGTACTAAAGTCTTTTCTCCGCTATTTAACTCTACATAAGCTTCAAATCTATTGATTCTCTTTATGAATTTCCCGTAAACAATTGGATTTGTAATCACCATTTTAAAAACCTCATACTAAATCTTTTTCGGTAATTTCTGCAAAACTTGTAGGGGTTTCCCACAATCTCAATTTATAAAGATGATAGTTATCTCCTTTAAACACAGGCTCCAATTCTTTCCATATCCACAAAAGAATATTTTCGCAAGTAGTGTTAAATCCTAAAACTTCATTTAAATACTTATGGTCAAGCTTTTTTACAACTTTCTCATTTACTATTTCTTTAAGCTTCACAAAATCTATTACCATTCCTTCTCCGTCAGGCTTCCCCTCAACTGTAACTTCCAGCTTATAGGTATGACCGTGAAGCTCCTCACACTTCCCATTGTAATTTATAAGATTGTGGGCACTGTCAAAAGTAAAAATTTTTGTCACTTTCATTTTTTACACCCCATTGTACCAATTCTCTTTATACAGCTTAACTCCTTCTTTATCAGGCAACTCCGCTATTAAATCTTTAATATACACATCTCCTTTTTTTATAAAAGGGTTTATATCCGAAAGAGGAATCAACACAAAAGCTCTCTCCCATATTCTCGGATGAGGAATACTCAACACTTCATCCTTTAATTCAATATCATCGTACAACAGTATGTCAATATCAATAGTCCTTGGACCCCATCTTATGAGTCTTTCTCGTTTTAATTTTTTTTCAATTTCATTTACAACTTTTAGTAAGTCATAAGGCCCAATGTTTGTCTCCACTTCAACTGCAATATTTAAAAACATATCCTGGTTTAAATATCCTACAGGTTTTGTTTCATAAATAGGAGAAAGCTTCTTTAAAATTATGCCTTCCCAGTGTTCTAACTCAAAAACGGCTCTTTTTAAATTTTCTTCCCTATCTCCTAAATTAGAACCTAAAGATAAATACACTTCACTCATCTTCTCACCATCGCATCAGTCATCTTAGCAACTCTTAACATCTGCTTTACATCGTGAACGCGTACAATATCAACCCCTTTTACAATCCCAACAGCAACTGTTGCAGCAGTCCCTTCCAATCTATCCTCTACTTCAAGGTTTAAAACTTTTCCAATCATGGATTTCCTAGAAGTACCTAAAAGCACAGGAAGTCCTAAAACTTTTAATTCTTCTAATCGATTCATGACCTCAAGATTATGATCTAAAGTTTTTCCAAAACCTATCCCTGGATCTACTACCATTTGACTTTTATCAATTCCTGCTTTTTCTCCTATCTCCATGCTTTTTTGTAAAAATTTTATTATATCCTGAACAACATCTTCATATTCTGCTACATTGCTGTTATGCATCATTATTACACCTGCATTGTATTTTGCAACTACTTCCGCCATTTTGGGGTCCCTTTGAAGTCCCCATACATCATTTACTATGTGAGCACCTGCTTCTAAAGCTCGAAGTGCCACATTTGATTTCATAGTATCCACAGATATAATGACATTTGAAATTTTTGAAAGCTTTTCAATGACAGGTATAACTCTTCTCATTTCTTCTTCTTCATCCACTGGAGTATGTCCCGGCCTTGTAGACTCTCCACCTACATCTATTATGTCAGCTCCTTCTTCTATCATTTGAAGAGCTCTTTCTATACCTTTTTCTAAAGTATTATATTTTCCCCCATCTGAAAAAGAATCAGGAGTCATATTTAAAATTCCCATTATGTAAGTTCTCTTCCCAATTTCCAGACTTTTATCTCTGCACCTAAATAACATGGTCTCCCTCCCTACTTTTTAGAGTTGATTAAAGACATTACCTCTGCCCTTGATTTTTCATCTGTTCTAAATATTCCTCTCAAAGCAGAAGTAACAGTCTTAGCCCCCGGTTTTTTGATACCTCTCATTGTCATACACAAATGTTCTGCCTCAATGACAACGGCAACACCTAAGGGATTCACTGCTTCCATTATTGTATCTGCAATTTCACTTGTCAACCTCTCTTGAAGCTGTGGTCTTTTTGCTAAAATGTCTACTATACGGGCTAATTTTGAAAGGCCTAAAATTTTACCCTTTCTAGGCAAATAGGCCACATGGGCAACTCCTATAAAAGGCAAGAGATGATGTTCGCACATAGAATAAAGCGGAATATCTTTTACAAGTATTATTTCTTGATGTTCATCCTCCTGAAAAATCTTTATAACATCTTTTACATCCGTATGAAGGCCAGCAAAAATCTCTTCATACATCCTTGCAACCCTATCAGGAGTCTCAAGGAGCCCCTCCCTATCTGGGTCTTCCCCTATGGCTTCAAGTATGTCTCTTACCGCTTTTTTAATCTTTTCTTTATCTATCATATGTGATACCCCTTTATTTAAAAAGTCGACAACTTTATTATATTATTTTTATCTCTAAAAAGCCAGTCCTTACAAAAAAGTTAAAAAGCAGTCTTTCGACTGCTTTTCTAATCATTTCTAGGTTTCATTGTCGGGAATAATATCACATCTCTTATAGAATAAGCATCTGTCATAAACATCACAAGTCTGTCTACCCCTATGCCCAATCCTCCAGTCGGTGGCATACCAACCTCAAGAGCATTTATAAAATCTTCATCCATCATATGGGCTTCTTCGTCACCGGCTTCTCTTTGTTTTAATTGTTCTAAAAACCTTTCTTTTTGGTCTATAGGGTCATTTAATTCTGAAAAGGCATTAGCCACTTCTCTTCCGTAAATAAAGGCTTCAAATCTAGAAGTAAATGCTGGATTGTCGTGTTTTCTCTTAGCTAAAGGAGAAATCTCTACTGGATAATCCATAACAAAAGTTGGCTGTATCAAATGTTGTTCTACCAGCTCATCAAAAACAAGTGCTATTACTTCTCCCTTTTTCATTCCTTCTTTTGTCTCAAGGTTTAATCTCTTCGCTATCTCTACTGCTTCTGCATCTGCCTTAACTTCATTAAAGTCTACACCTACATATTCTTTTATTGCATCCACCATAGTAATTCTCTTCCAAGGAGGTGTCAAATCTATTTCTGTTCCTTGATAAACTATTTTCGTAGTACCGTTAACCTTTTGGGCCACATAGGCAAATAATTGTTCTGTAAGTTCCATCATACCGTAATAATCCGTATAGGCTTCGTAAAGTTCCAACAAAGTAAATTCCGGATTGTGCCTTATATCCATTCCTTCATTTCTAAAAACTCTGCCCATTTCATATACTTTTTCCAGGCCACCGACAATAAGTCTTTTTAAGTGAAGCTCTAAAGCAATTCGCAAGTACATATCAATGTCTAAAGCATTGTGATGAGTAATAAAAGGTCGTGCTGCAGCCCCACCCGCAATAGTATGAAGAATAGGAGTCTCCACTTCTAAAAATCCTCTATTGTCAAGAAATTCTCTTATCGCCTTTATTATTTTCGTCCTCTTTAAAAATACCTCTTTTACTTCGGGATTTATTATTAAATCCGTATATCTCTGTCTATAACGCAAATCAGGGTCTTTTAAACCGTGCCATTTCTCTGGAAGTATTTGAAGAGATTTAGACAAAAGCTTAAAGTCTGTTACGCGAATAGTTATTTCACCAGTTTTAGATTTAAATACCTCGCCTGTAACCCCTATTATATCTCCAATGTCGAGGATTTTAAAAATTTCATAATTCTTCTCTCCTACTGTATCATACTTAACGTAAATCTGTATCCTGCCATCTCTATCTTGAATATCTGCAAAAGAAGCTTTGCCATGGGCCCTTTTGGACATAATTCGTCCTGCAAGAGTCACTACTTTGCCTTCAAAATTCTCGTAATCGTTTTTAATATCAGAGGATACATTAGTCCTTTCAAACCTGTCAATACCGTAAGGTTCTACTCCCATGCTTCTTAAAATATTTAATTTTTCTCTTCTTATTCGCAAAAGTTCATTGAGTTCTTCAGTGTTGTTCCAAATGTTATCATTTGAATTAGACATATTATACCTCCATCACCCTTTATTTGCGTATTTCTAATATTTTTAACTTTATAATTCCAGCAGGAACTTCAACAGAGACAACATCTCCTACTTTTTTCCCTAAAAGCGCTTTCCCTATTGGAGATTCGTCAGATATCTTGTTATTCATTGGGTCAGCTTCTGCTGAACCTACAATTGTATACTCTACTTCTTCATTATAGGATTCGTCATACACTTTTACAGTACAGCCAATGCTAACCTGGTCAAGTTTTATGTCTTCTTCGTCAATCACTTTTGCATTTTTAAGCATGGCTTCTAAGGTAGCTATTCTTCCTTCTATAAATGCTTGCTCGTTTTTTGCTTCGTCGTATTCTGAGTTTTCACTTAAATCTCCAAATGCTCTCGCTTGTTTTATCTTTTCTGCTACTTCAGCTCTTTTGACCGTCTTTAAATATTCTAATTCTTCCTCTAATTTTTTAAGTCCCTCATAAGTTAAAATTACAGGCTTACTCATAGACGATTCTCCTTTTTATAAAAATTGAAAATTGTATTTTATTCATATGTAGCAATAATGAAATTTATGTTAATATTAATACACAAGCACTGCTTCAGCAGTGCTTGTGTAATTTTCCATGTGGATTATTATAAATCAGTTAACAAATAAAGTCAAGTCTAAATTATGCAAATTTCCACTCTTGTAATCTCTTTTTAGCGTTTTTTCTCACAGATTCTATCTTTTCCATTGTAACTTCTCGCTCGAAACTTCTAAATCCCGCCAATTTAAACCCATGCTTTTTAGCAAGTTTTGATATCTCATCCACTTGTTCTACAGTCAAATCTCGCCCTAAAGAATAATTCTCAATTCGTCCTTCCATAGCAAGAATCATTGTCTCTGCCATACAGGCATAACTTGTTTTAGGTGGAAAACCAAAGTTAAAGTGGAAGTCTACATCGCCAGGCACCTCTACTACTCCACCTTCTATGACTAAAACATCATCTCTTTTATCCGCAACTTCCTTTGACACATCTCTCGGTCTTGCTACATCGCATACAACAGCCCCTGGTTTTAGATATTCGGGTTTTATCACCGTATCTACTGCACTTGTAACAGTGATTATTATATCCGCGTCTTCTAAGGCTTCTTTTACATCTGAAGTGATATGGGCAGACATGCCCGTTTTTGTTAAAAGATAGTCTCTAAAGTTTTGCAATTTTTCTTTATTTCGTGCTACAAGTGTCATGTATTTAGCATCTCGGGACAAAATTTCTGCACAGACTTTACCTATTGAGCCTGTTGCTCCTATCACAACAACATGAGAATCTCTTACATCTTTACCCATCATCTCTGCGGCTTTTACTGCTCCTTCTATTGCTGTAGCGACTGTATAACTGTTGCCAGTAGTTACAGCGATGTTTGAATTTTTAGCAATTGTTATCCCTGCATCTCCTACAACAGAGGTCATAGCCCCCAAGCCGACAACTTCTGCACCTAAATTTTCTGCAATTTTTACCGCTTTTATTATTTTATTTAAAACATAGTCCTCAGGCAATTTTAACATTTGTTCAGAGGTCAAAGGAACCGCCACAAACCAACCTTCTGTCTCAGCATATTCGCTTTTAACCCCTGTTATTTCGGAAACTTTCATAGGAGGAAGAAGTCTTGTAAAACCTTCTACAACTCTTTTGGGAAACTTCTCCATTATTTTAAACTTGCGGCTTACATCTTCGTACTCTATAGGATGTATTATAAAACCAAATTTATGCATATTTATTACCTCCCTATTTTTGTAAATATTCTATTCTAGGTTCAAAACCTATTTTATCCAAAAGTTCATCGTAATCTTGTGACGTCATTTCTTCTTGTTTTTTACCTGCTATTGCTACAAGAACTCCTTCCATCACATTTGTTCCGAAAGACCTACCATTTATGTTGGGGGTAGTAGTAATTAATATTTTCACCCCCCTCTCTTTCATCATTTCCACATCTTCCTGTGTAACTGTGTTAGTCACAATTATCTTTCCATCGAGCCTTTCAGGCATGTATTTTTTGATAAAAAGAAAATCACCTGCAATTATGTCTGCTTCTTTATAAAATCTTTCATATTTTTTACTATCTATTTTCAATTGCTTGTCTCCTGTGGGATAAATCATTTCAAAGGGAAGACGTACCACAATCGGCACAATGATAAAAGAAAGAAAATACACAACCTTTAAGGAATGCAAGGGTATAGGGATATTCAAAGCAAACATCAAATCCCCTATAATAAGTCGTGCACCCTCTTCATAAAAAGCTTGTGCCATGCCAAACCTGTCCATAACACTTGTCATAAGCACTTTTTTCCCTTTTAAATCAACTATTCCTTTTTTCTGTATGTATTTTATTACTTTTCTTTCAAGTGTATTTTTAAGCCCCGAGCCGTCCACAATTGGCGTAATCTTTGCTGCATTTTTTAACGGCAATGCATCTTTTATGATATATCTTTTATTGCCTGCTGAAAGGTATAAATCTATTCCTCCCATTCCAAAAGCGTCAACTTTTCCATCCAACTCTTTAATAAGTTCTATGGCTTTTTTCAAGTCCCCATCAGTTCCTATTCTTTCTATTATAAATTTTTCTCCTAAAATCTCTACCTCTGCTGTTTTATTTCTTGTGGAAGAACCTATGCTTATACTTACAACCCTCTTCATATTTTCACCCTTTCAATGAATTCAATATCTCTTTTACTACTTCAGGGTCAACATATACATCTTCTGTCAAAGGAGAATGTCCAATATTTATAGTTATGATATCTCTGTCAAATATAGCTTCTACCAATTGGCTCCTTTTGTCTGAACCTAAAAATATTATCACGTCGTGAGATTGAATTTTAGCAATCAAGTCCATTACCATGTTAAAAAGCTCCACACCACTCATGTTTTCAGCCAAGCTCAATCTCTCTTTCTCAGACAAAAGAAGTGTAAAATTAACTCCCCACTCTCTTAAAAGCTCTTCCAATTCCTCTTTATTTTTTATAGGAAAACCTACTACAGCAATATTTCCTCCTTTTCTAACCTCACCTAAACTTTCTAGTCTCGATACAAAACTTCTGTCAACTTTAAAGCGAGAGGCAACCTCTTGCTGTGAAAGACCATTTTGTCTCATTTCAATTATTTTATCTATTATGCCGTGCAATTTCTCTAAATTTATAGTCTTATCACCAATTTTAATAAATTTCATTTGCACAACCTCCAGTGTGCACATTTTGTGCTCACATTAATTACAATTTTAATACTTTTTTAAAAAAATTTCAATACTAAAAAGAAAAATAATCCAGAAACTTTTCTGGACTATTGACCCCAAAACTTCTCAATAGGTTTTAATAAATGATTAATTATTCTATTAGTGGAAGTAATTTGAACATTTAAAAGGTAAAGAAGATTAAATACATATCCTGCAATTAAAAAGACAAAAAACACAACAACCTCCTTGACCTTTTTTTCTCTTACAAGTCTTGGCACCTCAATAAAAGAAAAAAGGACAAATAAAAGAGTAAGCATAATCACTTTAAAAATCATTTATCTCACCTCGGATGTATAGGCTTAGAAGACAGTCCTGACCTTTTTATAACTGATTTTACTGCTACGTTAAATTTCACATCAGGGTAAATTTTATCCCAATCTTTTTCAACTTCTTTCCATAATGCAGGATTTCTTTTGTGCAAAATGTCTACAAACCCTACTACATCAACATTGTACTTCTTTTGAAGTATAAAAAGGGCATGTTCTATGGCAGTTTTTATTTTTTTGCTTACCATGGTTTGCAATTTCTCCAGGTTTTCTGGCTCAGTTAACTCATATTTTGTTTCTTGCTCATTTAAATAAGCTTCTACATTTACTTTTATGTCGAAAGAAATATCACCATCTTTTATTTTAGGAGAAATTTGTGTGCGCGCTTTAGTAACTACAAGAGAGATATGGGCCTTTTCTCCTTTTAGACCTTTATCTAAAGTCAAGGTACTTCTTTTTAATTTATTCATAAGTGTAGCAACTGCTTTTGTATCTTGTTCTTCTAAAAAGCCAATTAATTTGTCATTGTCAAACACTGCAGAGCCAGACAGTCTAATCCCTGTGGCTTTTCCATCTTTTTTTACAATCACGAGTCTTCCTGTAATAGGCGCTTTTTTAGGAATTTCCAATGTTTCAATAAATTCATTTAAATCAGAAACATAAGAAGAAGCCGTATTTGCCTGATTTGATATAAGCCCCATAACTTCTTTATAAGGATATCTTTCCAGTTCATTAGAGCTGGGAAGATTAAAAAGTTCTTGTATGCTTCCCCCTGTTACAACTAATATATAGGCAGTCCTCCTAAACTCAGGATTTCTCGTCATAAAGTCTAAAGTTTGATATATCCCTGAGCGCGCAAATTTTTCATCTAAAAATATTATTTCGTTATATTGCATAAAAAGGCTCCTTGGCAACTCATCATTTAAATTAGCAAAAGCTTTCGCAAAATCTACACCACTGGCTTGGAAGACAGCATAAGGTTTGCCAGCTGCACTTCCTCCTCCAGTCCCACCGGTACCGCCTCCACCTGCTGTAAGAAGGCCCGGTTTTAAAATTTCTACAATGAGATGTATCATGTCGTCTTTTCCTCTTTCAATACCTAATCCCTGGACAAATGCTAATTGATTTATTTCTCTCTTGTCCCAGCAACCCGTCAGTAAAATGGCAATTGTCAAAATTAATATTATAAATCTTTTCATATTATCCTCTTGTATCCTCCTGCCTTACAATATTTTTTCTCTGTATAGTTCGAGGTCTTAATATCTTTGCCCACCATGGTATCCTTATAAGCACATCAGACAACTCTTGAGTCTTACTTGGTGCCATAGGTGCAAGATATGGCACTCCAAAAGATTCTAGTGATGCCATATGAGCTAGTATCATCATAACCACCATTATTATCCCAAAAAAGCCTAAAGTCCCTGCTGCAATCATTATAATAAATCTCAAGAGTCTAAAAGTTATCGCAACGTTATAAGCAGGAATTGAAAAGGAAGCTATTCCTGTCATTGCAACTACAATCACCATTGCAGGAGACACGAGTCCTGCTTGAACAGCTGCTTGCCCAACTACCAAACCGCCTACTATACTTACTGCTTGTCCTACTTGCATAGGAAGTCTTATACCCGCCTCCCTTAAAATTTCAAAGGTTATTTCCATGAATAATGCCTCCAAAAGTGCTGGAAAAGGCACTCCTTCTCTTTGAGCAGCAATAGAAATAGCCAGTTGCGTTGGTATCATTTCCTGATGAAAAGTAGTTTCTGCAATGTATATAGATGGAAATAAAAGAGCAATAAACATCGCAGCAATTCTTAAAATTCTGAGAGCTGATGACAAGAAATATCTCTCATAATAATCTTCAGCAGCTTGAAAGAATTGTACAAATACTGCAGGAACCATTAATGCAAAGGGCGAACCATCAACTAATATTGCCACTTTTCCTTCTAAAATTTCTGCAGTCACCTTGTCTGGCTTTTCAGAATGAGCTATTTGTGGAAAAGGAGAAAAAGGATTATCTTCTATAAATTCTTCTAAATAGCCACTGTCAATTACTCCATCAATTTGAACTTTTTTTAATCTTTTTTTCACTTCTTGAACTACTTTATCCTCTGCAATACTCTTTATATAAGCAATAGAAACATCAGTTTTAGAATATTTACCTATTTTCATATTTTCAATTACAAAATCAGGGTGTTTTATTCTCCTTCTAAGCATAGAAGTATTTATTCTTAAAGTTTCTACAAAAGCCTCTTTAGGACCTCTTACATAGGATTCTGTAGTAGACTCAGCTATATTTCTTCCTTCCCATCCCTTTGTAGAAATGATTAATGCTTTTTCCACTCCATCAATTAAAAGTATTGTCTCTCCAGAAAGTAAGTCGTCTATTATATCTCCAATTTTATCTTTTACATTTACTTCTGAAGTTGTTATAAAATATTCATTTATATAATTAAAGAGTTGGTCATTAGTGTATATGATTTTATTCAACTTTCTTGTCTCTATCATTATTGGCTCTAAAATATTTCGAGTAATTAACAACTTATCTACCATTCCATCTACATATACTAAAAAAGCTTTAACTTTTTTATCTCCTATGCTAATTTGCCTAAAAACCATGTCATTATTCCCTTTTAAAAGCACTTGAAATATATATATATTTTCTTCTAATTCTTTGCTAAGAGTCATGTATTGATAATTTTCTTTTACATACTGTGGATCAGGCAATTTATGGGGCATTTTATACACCTCCAAATATTATTATTTCAAGTTTTTTTTAGAATATTATGTTGGTTTTAGAGAAATAATAAAAAAAATATGTTTAGGAGTCGGATATGTTTAAAGGAATAAGGCAATATGAAAGGACTTCAGAAAAGAAAATCTCTACAAAGCAAATGATATTTTTATTGGTCACAACTGTTCTATCAACGGCGGACGTTTTTTTGCCTTCTTTCGTGGCATTAGCCGCAAAGCAAGACTCTTGGATTTCTGTGGTGATATCTTTTGTAACCTCTAGCATTGTCTTTGTTTTTTATTATAAGCTGGCAATACTCTTTAAAGAAGAGATGCTATTTTCCTATGTAGATAAAATAACAGGAAAATTTATAGGGAAAATAATAACATTCCTTTACTTGCTCTATATATTGCGCATTGTCTCATTGGTAATGAGAGAATTAATAGAGATCATGGTCAATGCTTTTATGCCTCACACCCCCCCAATAGTTTTCTATGTAGTCTTGATGATATCAGTAATGTACACCGTCTCAAAAGGTTTTTTAGCAATTGTCAAACTAAATGAGTTTTTATTTCCTTTTGGAATGCTCCTATTGGCATTTGTAATCACTTTGGACCTTCCAAAAGTTGATATGACAAATTTTCTCCCAATACTTGAAGACGGCATAAAGCCGCCAATAATAGGTTCAATCCTCATTACTTCCTTCATGCTTGAAACGGTAATAATACTTCTTATATTCCCTCATATCTCAGAAAAAGAAAAGGCTTTAAAAGGAGGGATATTAAGCCTTGGAATATTAGCTCTTAGCATGATGTTGGGAGTTTTAGCAATAGGAATATTTGGAGCAAAAACTGCAGCGAATTTCCAATTTACAGCTTTGGAAATGGTGAGAAATATAAGAATTAGCGATTACATACAGCGATTTGATTCATTGGTAATGGCAATGTGGTTAATGGGAATTTATCTTAAAATTGTAATATTTACTTATCTCTTCGCAAAAGGATTAGCTAAAACGATAAAAACCCCAGACTATCGCTTTATTCTATTACCCCTTGCTACTTTGTTAATCCCATTAGCAGAAAATGTATCTGAAAATTTAGATGGATTGTACACTTACATACAGAGGTTTTTCCCTCTTGAAGCCTTTTGGTTTGAAGTATTTTTCCCTATAGTTCTTTATATCATTGCGAAAATTAGAAAAATAAAATGAGAGGAATTAGTCTGCATTCCTCTCATAGATTATTCTTAAACCTTCTAGAGTGAGCATATCATTTACTGTATTAATAGTTTTTGACTCTTCTGCAATCATTTTTGCAAAACCGCCTGTTGCTACTACATATGCATTTGGTGCAAATTCTTCTTTCATTCTACTTACTATATAATCCACCATTCCAACATGTCCATATATGATGCCTGATTGCATGCTGGCCACTGTATTTTTGCAAATAACAGTAGGCGGTTTTGTAAGTTCAATTTTAGGAAGTTTAGCAGTTCTTTGAAAAAGTGCATCAGCAGATATTGCCAATCCAGGAGCAATTATTCCACCTAAATACTCACAATTTTTAGAAATTGCACAAAAAGTAGTAGCTGTACCAAAATCTATTACTATCACAGGGCCTCCATATATTTCATAAGCAGCTACAGCATTTACAATCCTATCTGCCCCTACTTCTTTTGGATTATCATATTTTATGTTTATTCCTGTCCTTATCCCAGGACCCACGATTAAAGGCTTGGTATTGCAGTATTTTATAGTCATTGATTCAAGTGTGTGCATAATAGGAGGTACAACAGAAGAAATTATAACTGCATCTACATCTCTAAGCTTTAAACCATTGTATTCAAAAAGCTGATTTATCAACATCCCATATTCGTCAGAAGTTTTATTCTTGTCTGTAGATATTCTAAAAGAATGCAAGAGTTTCTTCCCTTTAAAAATTCCCATTACAATATTTGTATTTCCTACATCAAAAGCTAAAAGCAAATCCATCACCTTCTTATTAAAATTAAGCAGGCATAAGCCTGCTTGTTATTTATTATACACTTTCTTCAAAGACTTTACTATCATTGTTGTCAATATCACAGCTACAATAATCTCAAATATGCCATTTTTTAAAGCTACAAATAATGCAACCTTAAGTGGCATATATTTTAGAAGCACTGCTAAACCCAAAACACCGATGGTATTTGTTAAAGTACCTAATGCTGCTGCAATACCAACATTTTTAGTTAATTTGTAAGTATAATAAGCTACCACTCCTATAAAAATTCTAGGCAATATGGCAATTATAGGGTCAGCAAAAAGAGGTGTATTTTGCCTTATAAAGCTGGTAAGGCCAAAAATCAAGCCTATAAAAGCTCCTACAATAGGGCCTTCTAATACTCCACCTATAATTGCCGGGATATGCATTGTAGTAGCATTAGCAATCCCTAATGGAATGTAGCCCAAAACAGTGGTAGATAAAACAATAGATATTGCAGCCAACATCCCTGCTACAGTGATCTGCCTTAAAGAAATCTTCGTTAACTTGCCTTTTTCCTTTTCTCTAACTGCTTTAATTTGCAACCTACTCACCCCCGTTCCGGTTCCTTTTCAGGATACCGTTCCGAACGCCCAACAATATTAAATTTTTATCGGTTGTCAGGTTCGAAGACGATACCCGCAACTCTATTTTACCAAAAAAAGTCTTACTCATCAATAATTTTTTAATTCAATGTTTTTTGCTTTGTACCTTTTTTTATAATTTTTTTAC
>NZ_AVAF01000049.1 GCF_000445185.1 Thermoanaerobacter sp. A7A | reverse complement strand
CAACCAACGCTGCGACATTGAAAACAAAATAGATGAACTATATGAATTTTTATTTATCATTAGTTGTAGGTGTTTTGATTAGCCTAGGTGTAGGATATTTATACAAAATTATATCTGAATTTATTGGAAATAAAAAACGTAAAAAATAATTAAAAGATGGAAGTTATAATCAAAAATAGAAATTTTGATTTAGGTAATTTTTCTGAAAGAGGATTACAAGATATAACATCTGAGCAAGAACTTCAAGAAATAAATTGAGGTGCTTTGCCAATTCTTGCAGTGGCTGGGGCAGTAGCAGCAGTAGGAGGAGTAGTTTATCTAGGAATTCAAATTGGTGAATATGTAGGAAAAGCTATTTATTATGCTACACATCCATGATTTAAGCTATAATAAAAGTGGGAGGAGGTATAACAAAAAATGGAATTAATGAATGTTGTTGGATTTAATGAAATTTCTGAAAATGAATTGTATGATATTAACGGTGGAATAGCTCCTGTAGTTATAGCAGGTATTATAGTAGGGGGAGCTTTTGTGATAGGCTTAGGCATAGGAGCTTATGTAGGATATAAAGAAGCAGAAAGAGCAGATAGAAAATAATGAAAAGGTAGCACCTGTCAAGGGTAAAGGCTTTGTCCCAGCTAGCGCTGGCCCTTGAGAGAACCAATAGAAACTATGGAGGTAAAATAAATGGATGGTATCAATTTTTTGATGGAAAAATTAAATAATTTTCCTGTAATTAAGGTTTCTTTATTGTTTATAATAGTTGCTCTTGTAGTATTAAGTGGAATAAAAATAGGAGAAATAGTAGGAAAATTTGTATATTATATACTACACTAGATGTTTTAATAGCACAGTTAGTTGGGAAAGCACAATAATGCAGTATGGTCTTAAAATACCTATCTCGAAAATAAGAGAAACTGCAGGAACAGATAAACAGGTTACAAGTGCATAATATAAAATTTAAGTTTAAAAAATATTTAGAAATATTTTGAAACACTTAAAAATAGTTCTTTTACACAAAAAATAATAAAAAACTAAGTAAAGAGAGGAAATTTAAGCAAATAATAGCAAGCAGGAGCTAATTCAAAAAAAAAAAATGCAGAAATATGAAGTAATTTGAACTTTGACAAAGAAAGAGCAAAAAGTTAACCTAATAATGGAAGGTTTTCCAAATAGGAAAACATAAGCTGGCCGGCGGAAATAGAAAGGAGAGAAGGGATAGAGATGGAAGCTGTGATGGAAATGGATGGGTTTACAGAATTAAAAGAGAGTGATTTAATAACTGTTGATGGTGGTGGACCAGCGATTGCAATGTACCCTGTTGATTGGGGAGCTTTATGGAAAGAGGTACGTGGTGGTTTTATAACAGGAGCAGCTGGTGGTGCAGCAAAAGGTGATGTACGTTCTTCGTTAATTGGCGGAATAGTTGGAGCAATTGCTGGGGGAATAAAGTATTATTTTGATCATCCTTGGCTGACTTATCTTTTTATAGCGTAAATTTGTGAAAAAATCAGATATTGATTTGAGGGAATTGCGTATAAGATTATTTTGAAAATCTGCAATTCCCTTATAAATCTTTTTTAAAAACCATTAGCATAAATTATTATAAATAACGTTTAGTTTTAGTGCACTTTATAATTTGAACGATGTTATAGATTTGGATAAATTGGAAATAAAAATTGATTTATAAACCCATTTTCGTGTTAAAGTTGGAAGAATAAACTATTTAAATATAACTGATTATGGTTGCAAGTGACAAATTTTCAGTTTTATAATAATGATTTGTTATATTGGATATATAACTAGATGATGGTTTTTATTTTTTATATTTGAGGGAGTAGATAGTATGAAAAATGCTAATAAAAAAGATTCTTACATTCCTATGGTAATTTATGTAATAATTGCTGTAATACTTAGTAGTTGGTTAACTAAGAACATGTCTTCTTATGCATCGTTAATTGTGGCTGCTTTGGTTGGTTTAAGTATAGGATATTTATATAAAATTATCTCTGAATTTATTGAGAAAAAAAAAATAAATAATGATTTTTAAATAACAAAAGTAGCGGAATAACTTTTGTAATTATGAGAATAATAAGTGCATTTAATGATGATTTTGATAAATTATTGTATTAAAGAATGGAAGAAAAATAAAAAGCAACCCTATATTTTTCTATAGTTTGGAGTAAAAAAATACAAAAACTACAGAAAAACGTAGTAGTAGGTTTAGGAAAAACAAAAAAGAAAAGCGGGTTTTTTACATATCGTATAGTTGATAAAAAATTTGCCATGCATTGCAGGTTAAATAAATAGGCGAAAGCCGCGTTTTTAACTTACAGAAGAAAGGAGTGAAAGAGATGGAAGCTAATTTAAGTATGCTATGTTTAAACGAAGATGAGTTGCAAGAAATAAATGGTGGTAGCCCATGGGAAGCTGTTGGGAAATTTACACAGATACTATCAGTACTGGATGCAGCATATAACTTTGGCAAAGGATTTGTTGACGGATTTAAGGCAGCTTTTGATCGTGATAGGTAAGATATAGTTTAAAAAGTGATATTCTTTTGACGTGAAAATAATAATTAATAAAAAAGATGGAGGTGAATAATCATGATCCCAATGAAAGAAGAGGAATTAATAACTATAAATGGTGGCGATGACAACCTCCTATATAGGATTGGCTATGGAGTAGGGTATGGTGTTTATTATTTACTTAAAGGTGCTTCTTACATACAACCCAGCGCCTTTGAGATAATGAATAAATCAAGAGAAGAAGAAAGAAATAGAGAACTTTTATTGCAGGGTTGGACATAAGTGGGATTTTTTGGTAAAAAAGTAGTTAATAAGCGGTTTTCGCCTACTTTAAGTTTAAGCATAAGCAAAAATAAAGGAGTATTGCTTAATGAAGATTTATAGAAGAATTTACAATTATTTAAATAATCTTTCTGATTATTGGTATATTGTAATAATGGTAATACTTGTATGTTTTATAGATGTTTTAATAGGAATGTTGGCTATTATTTTTAATATAAATTTTAACGGACCTAAATTTGATATATCACCAATAGCAATGCTTATTTTAGCAGGAATAGTGGGTCCGATATTAGAAACATATTTATTTCAAGTTGTTTTACTTTATTTGTTAAGCAAAATAAATTATTTGAATAATAACAAAATACTACTTATAATAATTGCCTCAATGATCTTTGGGATAGGGCATCATTATAGTTTTAGTTATATAATTTTTGGATTTTTAGCAGGACTGATTTTTAATTATTCGTATTTAATCTATAAAAATAAAACGATGAGCTCATTTGCGATTGTTTTATCTATACATAGTATCTATAATATAATAATGATTGTTTTACATTATTTATTCATTAAGTAGCAAGGAAATTAAAGCTTTACTTTATAAATCTGCTCATAACTTTATCCGATGGTGTGGCAGAGTATAGAAGTACTTTCATTATTTATTTTAAATATTGGTGGTATATTTGTTAAAAAAAGTTAATATAAAAATACTTTGATGTTGATCATTATTCCATCTATTAATATTAATTTTTTGCTATGAAAAGTTAAAGGAGTATTTTAATGAATATATGTAAAAAAATTCATGACTATTTAAATAACCTTCCTGATTTATGTTATATTATAATAATGATAATATTTTCATATTTAATAGATAACTTAATGGTCTTGTTTGCCAATATTTCTAATATTGATTTTAGTGGACCGGAATTTAATATGTCACCAATATTAATGTTTATTTTAGTAGGAATAATAGGTCCATTAGTAGAAACATATCTTTTCCAAGTTGTTTTAATTTATTTTTTAAGCAAGATAAATTATTTGAACAATCACAAGATATTACTTATAATTGTGGCTTCAATAATCTTTGGAATATTGCATAGCTATAGTTTGTTGTACATTATTTCAACTTTTTTAGCGGGAGTAATTTTAAATTATTCATACTTGATTTATAAAAATAAAACGCTAAGTTCATTTGTAATTGTTTTATCTATTCATAGTATTCACAATATAATAAATGCATTATTATTGATAATTTTTAATTAAAACTTTTCGTACCATTTATTTGGGGTTTTTGGTTATAACTATTTATACTTATAATCAACAAGATTAATAGGTATAGGAGCGATTATTGATGAAGGGGTTGATTGGGCTGCTGTTTCAGCAGGTACAGGTATTATATTAGGGGCTGCAGCTTTAGCGGTTAATGGTGGACTTGCTTTTATACCTGTAGCTGTTATCTTGGGAGCTGGAGCATCAGGTGAGATTGCCCTTGCGAGTTTAACAGTTATCGCATCTGGTATAGGCGGTGCAACAATTGGCTATGGTTTTAGTCATTAATCTAATTGGACTTCGAGTTATCAGAAAGTCTATTTGCTGATAACTCGAAACTAAAGAAATGAGGTACGATAAAATGAGTTCTAAGAAAATGGAAAAAATATTGTTTTTTTTGACTTTTTTAATTTCTATAATTGCAGTTTTGTTTTCTTTGATATTTTTAATGGACTTATTGATTTCAGGTAATATTGCTAATACAAATATTATAGTGGTAATAGCTTTGATATTTGATCCATGTGTAATTTTAATATTAAATTATATAGTGTATACCAAGAATTACAAATATTCACCATTAAAACAACCTGATGAAGTGAAAGAAAAAATAATTATAGGATTTATATGGGGTATTTCCATATTAGTTTTGTTGACTATAGGTTTTTCTATAATGGGAATTTAATTTTAATTAGCGAACTTAAAAAATGTAATAAGTAGTATAATACACTCGTTAAACATAAAATAAATTTAAGAATAAAAGGTGGACATTCAAACTTTACATATACACAAAACAACCTAATATAAAAGATTGCGATGCAGCTTAATTTTTAAAATATCTATTATTAGTAAGTATTAAGATAGTTATAAAGAAATAGTTAAGATGAAAGAACCTAGTAAATTAGTTAATCCAATGAATAAATTAAGTAATTTAGAATATGCGGAACAATAAAATAGAACATCAGATCTAAAATAATAAAAAATTACCACCCATCAACGGTAAATGGTCTGTCCCAGTTGGTGTTGGTTCTTGAGAAAACCAATAGGACCTAATGAGAAGGGAAAATAAAAGGTTGGTATCAAATTTTTGATGGAAAAATTAAATAATTTTGCTGTAATTAAGGTTTCTTTGTTGTTTATACTAGTTGCTCTTGTAGTATTAAGTGAAATAAAAATAGGAGAAATAGTAGGAAAATTTGTATATTATATACTACACTAGATGTTTTAATAGCACAGTTAGTTGGGAAAGCACAATAATGCAGTATGGTCTTAAAATACCTATCTCGAAAATAAGAGAAACTGCAGGAACAGATAAACAGGTTACAAGTGCATAATATAAAATTTAAGTTTAAAAAATATTTAGAAATATTTTGAAACACTTAAAAATAGTTCTTTTACACAAAAAATAATAAAAAACTAAGTAAAGAGAGGAAATTTAAGCAAATAATAGCAAGCAGGAGCTAATTCAAAAAAAAAA
>NZ_AVAF01000048.1 GCF_000445185.1 Thermoanaerobacter sp. A7A | reverse complement strand
AAAGGGGTGATTTTTTTGCGTATAGAGGTTAATGAAATAGATTTAATTAAACTGCTGAAAGAAATTTCTTTAAAAACAAAAATTAAATCTTATATTGTAGGTGGAGTTGTAAGAGACTTTTTATTAGGGGTTAAAAACCTTGATATTGATGTAGTAGTGGAAGGAGACGGTATTGAGTTTGCTTATATATTGCTTTCTTATTTAAAAGGTGATATTGTAGTGTATGAAGCTTTTAGGACTGCTACCTTAAGTTATGACGGTATTTCTATTGATGTTATATCTGCTCGTAAAGAGTATTATGAACGTCCTGCTGCACTGCCAACAATCGAATTTTCAAATATATACGATGACATGGCAAGAAGAGATTTTACTATAAACACTTTGGCTTATGATGTAATAGAAGAGAAGATTTTGGATTATTTTAATGGATTAGAGGACTTAAAAAAGGGTTTAATTAGAGTCCTTCATCCTAAAAGTTTTATTGATGACCCTACCAGAATATTTAGAGCTATAAGATATGCTACTAGATATTCTTTTGAGATCGAAGAAAAGACGCATAATTTGATGAAGGATTCGACAGAAAATATCAGACTTTTGTCTGCTGATAGAATAAGGAATGAAATCTTTTTAATTTTAAAAGAAAGTAAAGCCAAAGAGATGATTGATAAGCTTATTTATTACGGTATTGATAAAGTTATTTTTGATGGAATTACACTTAATACTCAACATCTCGATACAGTATATGTAAATTTAGAAATTGAATTATACAGATTTTTAGTGCTTTTTTACTATCTAAAAGAAAAAGATATTAATGAAATTGAAAAGAGGTTGCGAATAAATAAAATTTATCTCAAGGCTTTAAAAGACTTGGTTTTTTTGAGAGAGCAACTCAATTGCCAAAATAAAAATATCAGAAAAATAAGAAAAACTATAGAAGAAACAAAAGAAGAAGTTTTAAAAGCTATTGAAGTAATGGAAGGAGAAAAAGCCGAAAAAATTATAAAGGGGAAATTGACTGTAAAGGGAAAAGACATAGAAAATTTAGGACTTCCTCCCGGTTCTTTATATGGGGAATTAATGGATAATGTGTTTGAGGCGAAAATTAATGGAATTATTGCTACAAGAGATGAAGAAATTGCATTTTTGAAAAAACTGATAGAAAAATTAAAGAAAGGAGAATAAATTTGATAGATTTTATAGATTTTTTATATAGAATACCTGCACTTCTTA
>NZ_AVAF01000047.1 GCF_000445185.1 Thermoanaerobacter sp. A7A | reverse complement strand
ATTTTATCGGTTTTGGGCTAAATTAATTTGAGAAATGAATTTAATTTTTGACTTCGCTTGTAATTGTTGAATAACTGTTTCTAGTTGTTTTGATTGTTGCAGTAACTCGTCTTCCTGTTGTTCATATAGTTTTTGCTGTCTCTCTAAATCTCTCATTAAACCTTCCCGCGAGGCCATAGCTACTTGTAATTCCCTTTGTCGAGAAACTATTTGGTTTTTATAACTTTGCACTTCTGTTTGCATTTGTGCTAATTCTTTTTCTTTTTGTTCAATAACTTCTCTTTGTTGCTTGTAGGATTCAAATAAGTTTGCATCAAAATCTACTATGCGTTTTACAATATCCAATCGTGTTATAAAATCTCCAAAATTTTTGGCACCAAGAAGCACATCTAAATATCCCCATTCTCCACTTATGTATATAGCCCTTATGCGCTCCTTCATTGTTTGGAACTGGGTATTTTCCTTTTGTTTGGCCGCTTCTAATTCTTTGCGCGTTTTGTTAAGTTTTGCAGTAATATCAGACAATTGTTTTTGTGCATTTGCTAATTCTTGCTGTGTAGCATTAAGTTTTTTATCTAAATCTGCTATTTGAGCGGCAATATCATTTTTTTGATTAATTATTTCTTCCTTCTTCTTTTTAGTCTCGGTTATAGATTTTTGAATTTGATTTAATTTGTTTTTAGCATCTTGAAGCTGGTCTGCTTTTGGATAGGATGTAAAGAGTACTGTAAAGAGAAATACAACCACAAAGAGTAGCCATTTCCACCTATATCTTCTCAATGCTATTTCCCCCTTGTAAATTTTACACATTCAAGAACCTTTTAATTGAAAGTCCACTTCCTAAAGCTCCAATTATTGCACCAATTACAGAAAAATACACCAAAATGTCCCCTACTATTTTTTCTAATGGCAATAGTTGAAACACTATTAATTTATTATTAATAATATCAAGCACATATCCATAAATTAAAACTAATAGTGCAACTGATAACAAGGCACCTACCAGTCCTAATACTACACCTTCAATCAAA
This sequence comes from Thermoanaerobacter sp. A7A, assembly GCF_000445185.1. Lineage (GTDB taxonomy): Bacteria > Bacillota > Thermoanaerobacteria > Thermoanaerobacterales > Thermoanaerobacteraceae > Thermoanaerobacter. Next base: position 4,702 of record NZ_AVAF01000047.1, on the reverse strand, counting down.
AAGGGCCATCGTATAAACCAATCAGTCGCTCCAATATACTTCATTATGTTGATTTCTCTTCTCCTTGCAAAAACCCCCAATTTTATTGTGTTAGAAATTATGACAATTGAAATTATAAAGAGAATAAATATAATGGAAAGCCCCACTATCCTTATTATCTTTATAATTCCAAGAAGCTTATCTACAACATCTTGCCCATAACTCACCTTGTCAACCCCATTTATTTGCTTTATCTCGTTTGAAATATCTTTCATCAAACCAGCATCTTTCACTTTTACTATATAAGATTGAGGAAGAGGATTATCTTTTTCCAAGCCTTCTGCTAAATAGCTTTTATCTCCTAATTGTTGTTTAAATTTTCGTAAAGCCTCTTCTTTAGATTCAAAAACTACCGAAGTAACGCCGGGTATTTTTTTTATATCATTGCCTATCTGGGTAACTTGTTGCTCAGAAATATTATCTTTTAAAAACGCTTTAAGTTCTAATTGAGATTCCACCTGATTAGTCAAACTATTAACATTTAAAATAATAACAAGAAACAAACCTAAAATAAGCATTGCTGCCATTACAGAAGTTATAGAAGCTATTGTCATAAGCCTATTTCTTGCTAAATTGCTAAAACCTTCTTTTAAAAAATATTTTAAATTTCTAAAGAGCATATCCATAAGCACCCCTTGCTTCATCTCGTACTATGTTTCCTTTTTCCAGCGCTATTACTCTTTTTTTCATTGCATCTACTATGTCTTTTGCATGGGTGGCCATAACAACTGTAGTACCTCTTTTATTTATTTCAGATATAAGTTTTACAATTTCCCAGGAAGTATCAGGATCCAGATTCCCTGTAGGTTCGTCTGCTATAAGAATAGAAGGTTCATTTACAATAGCTCTTGCTAAAGAAACCCTTTGCTGTTCTCCACCAGACAGCTGCCTAGGATACTTGTCCGCTTTATCACTAAGCCCAACTAGTGATAACACCATCGGAACTCTTCTCCTTATCTCTTTAGGAGAGGCCCCTACAACTTCCATAGCAAATGCAACATTTTCGAAAACTGTCTTATTAGGAAGCAATCTAAAATCTTGAAAAACTACCCCCATACTCCTTCTCAAATAAGGTATCTCCCGCTTTTTAAGTTTTGTTATATCTTTTTTATTAATCACAATACTGCCAGAAGTAGGTTCTTCCTCTTTTAGCAATAATTTAATTAAAGTTGATTTACCTGCACCACTAGGCCCAACAATAAATACAAATTCTCCACTTTCAATTTCAAAACTAATATTTGAAAGAGCAATTATATCTTTATTGTATCTTTTAGATACATTTATAAACTTTATCAAATTTTCTCACCTCGGAATATCGTATAATTTTGTCAAAGTCATGATCGTCTTTAACAGGACAGCATCATCAAAATTCTTAGCATCCAGGCCTGTCATTTTAAAAATTTTATCAAGTCTATAAACTAATGTATTCCTATGGATGTATAACTCTCTGGCAGTCTCACTCAAATTTAGACTATTTCTAAAAAAAGCATTTAAGGTTTGTATCAATTCCTCATCTTTGAAAATACCAAAATCAATATTTCTTTTCTTAATAAAATTATTTACTTTTTCTATGTCAATTCCCCATAAAATTTCTGCAAAGCTGTAATCTTCGTAAATATATATTCCTTTTTCATCTTCCAATTTTTTACCAATAAGTAAGGCTGTCTCTGCTTCCCTATAGGCGATATGTATATCCTCAATTGGCACAAAGGAAGAAGAACTGGCTATTTTTACTTTCATATAGCCTTCAGATTCTATCATATCTTTCATAGTTTTATAAAGTTCTATTAAAGAGTTATTTCCTTTGTAAGAAAATATCGCTGCAAATCTTTTATCATCAAATTTTACAGTATATAAATTACCTTTATCAAAAATGTTGGTAATTATTTTTATCGCATCGTCTATTTCATTATTCGATTCGACAATTGCTACTGTGTATTTCACATTCTTATTTATTTTATATTTTTCAGCATAATACGACACTAAATTTACGCTTAATTTACCTGTTAAAGCCTCTATCAAAAACTCTTCTCTATTATATTTCTGCAGCAATTGTTCAAAAATTAGAGAAATTAGATAAAGCACTTTTTTTGATTGTTCATCTTTTCCTTCTAAAGCGATAGTAAAAAAGAGAACATCATTGTAAAATATGTTATAGCATATAAATTCCCCTACTTCATATATCTCTTTTTCATCAATATATTCTACATTTATCTTTAAAAATCCTGCTTTTTTTTCAAAAAAATCTTTGTCGCCGTAAATTAAATTTCCGGACTTATCTATTATATATATTGGCATTTGAATATTTTTTTGAATATCGTAGGCTACCTTTTTTATAAGGTCATAGCCGATCATTTTCATACCACCTTACTTTATAGTATACAATAATTATACACTATTTCCTAGAAGAAATAATAGGCAAATGTAAATTTATGTGGTATTTTGACACAAAAAATAAAAGGCGGAATAACCGCCTCAGTTTGCTGGCAAACTAATTATCGTTGTTAGCATTTTGCATCGTTCGCTCCGGTGATATCGCAGACTAAACTATCGCTCGCCCTCGGGCTCAAGCGGGGTTCCGGGCACATTCGTCATCCTTGACTTAGTGCCCGCCTCCGCCTTCCTTGGCTTCGGCCCCGCTTTCGCCTCTCAGCCTCGCTAAGTTTAGTTACTGCTCTATCAAGTCGCTACACTTATGCAAAATGCTAACATGTTATATAAAAAGTTTGTCTACAGTCTAAGGCGGAATAACCGCCTTTTAGCTTATTACTCTATTCAAAATTGACATTTCTGTTTCTTTATCAAACATGTGCAATTTATTTATATCAAATCCTATTTTAATTACGTCTCCTGCTTTTGCCCTTGTTCTTGGATCTACTCTTGCTGTCAATGGAACACCATTCACATCCAAATATAGATATGTCTCTGGACCCATTAGCTCTGTAACTTCTACTTTTGCTTCAACTACAGCCTCTGGATATGCTTCCAAGAACACTTCTTCGTCATGCAAATCTTCTGGCCTTATTCCTAGCACAATTTCTTTTCCAACGTAGCTTGGATCTTTTAATCTCTTTAAAATCCCTTCTGGCACCAAAATGCTGAATCCCTTAAAAGTAGCATATACTTTGCCATTCTTATTCTCTAATCTTGCATCAATAAAGTTCATTTGAGGACTTCCAATAAATCCAGCAACAAATAAATTATTTGGATAATCATAAATAGTCTGAGGTTTATCTACTTGCTGAATAACTCCATCCTTCATAACTACTATTCTTGTACCCATTGTCATAGCTTCTGTTTGGTCGTGGGTAACATATATGAAAGTCGTCTGCAATCTATCGTGTAGTTTAGCCAGCTCGGTTCTCATTTGTACTCTCAATTTTGCATCTAAGTTGGACAAAGGTTCATCCATCAAGAATACTTTTGGATTGCGGACAATAGCACGCCCCAATGCAACCCTCTGTCTTTGTCCACCTGACAAAGCTTTTGGTTTCCTGTTTAAGTATTCTTCCAATCCTAAAATTCGAGCTGCTTCTTTTACTTTTCTATCAATCTCCGCTCTTGGAACCTTTCTAAGTTTAAGACCAAAAGCCATATTGTCATACACTGTCATATGAGGATAAAGAGCGTAGTTTTGGAATACCATTGCGATATCCCTATCTTTTGGTGGCACGTCATTCACAAGTTTGCCATCAATATAAAGTTCGCCTTGAGATATTTCCTCAAGCCCTGCTATCATTCTCAATGTTGTAGTTTTACCACAGCCAGAAGGTCCAACCAATACTATAAACTCTTTGTCCTGAATTTCTAGATTAAAATCTTTAACTGCGGTAACACCGCCTGGATAGACTTTGTAAACATGTTTGAGTACAACATCAGCCATTTTTAGATTCCCCCTATTAGAAAACGTTTGATGTTTTTATTATAATACTATTTCTTCTTCTTTACTATCGTCAATAAATATGATATTTAGCACAAATTTTTGTACAATATATCTACAATAGTAGGTATTTTTTTCTTTAACCCTCTTTTTTTTGAATTTTATTTAAAAAATTAAACCATAAGAATACCAATACCCCATCAATAGCAATCAAACTCAAAAAAACATATAGTTTCACTATTTCCCCCTCCTCATCCCCGGGGATAATTTAAAAATAGTGATGAGATTCCCTAAGGCCAAAAGTGCTGCCACGTCTATAATTAGACTATATAAATAATGCCAGTGAAGATATTTTAGTACCCCTATATGCACTAATGAATATTCCATTACAAAAAATAGTGCGGTTAAAACAATCACATTTATAAAGCGCAAAATATTATTTCTAGGATATGTTTGTGCATACAATACTCCTATGCAAAAAGGTGCACCAAAAGTAAAAAATAAACTTGAATTAAAAATTTTAATAACAACATTAGAAAAATCGTAAAGATTAAGACCAATTGCAATTTCATCTACAACAAGTTGAAAACTTAAAGCTAATAGGCCTCCCCATACAGTATATTTTATATATCTCCAATCAACTAACAAAAAGAAAATAATCCATGAAACTATGAAAGTTATTATCCATGGCATTTATACCACCTCTTATTTAGTTTACCCATTTTTAATCTCTAATAAAAAATTTTTTAAGCTAATTGCGATGTTTGAAACCGAAGTAACAAC
>NZ_AVAF01000046.1 GCF_000445185.1 Thermoanaerobacter sp. A7A | reverse complement strand
CAGTGTATGTACATAAAAATGTGTTGAAACAGTTTAGAATATCTACATAGTGAAAAATAAAAAGAGGTGAGCGTATGAGAAAAACAAAAGGATTGCTTTATGATAATATTACAGATCCTATTGCTACGATAGTTGCTCCACTTACTTTCTTATTGTTTGTCATATGGACGTTGTATTTTTTTACTACTCCTACACCAAGCTACTTTTATCTTAACTCTAATGTTGCAGATATAGGAATAAGGCCTATCAGCAATGAAAATTTTATTTTAGGCCAATCTACAAAAAGGGTGTACCTCAAAGAAACGCCTTTTATTTATGATTCAAAAATTTATTTACCACTTGAAGCTGTAATATTGGCAAGCGGAATCAAAAAAGAAAATATTGTAAAAAAAAAGATAAGATAAGAATAAAAATTGAGAAAAATAATGATATCTGTTTAGATTTAAAGAAGAAAATAGCTGTAACAGCTAAAGAGGAAATACACCTCGGCGGTGCCTTATTAATAAGAGATGACGAAATTTTTTTAGCTACACAATATATAGAAAAAATTTTTAAAGTAAAAATAGAAACAAATAAAAACGAAGTAATATTAAGACACAATTTATTTCCAATACCTTTTAATTAATCGATTAGCATAACTGATTTGGTAGTTATATAGTTCAATTAAATACAATCTTGACGCTTTATTAATATCTAAAATAAAATATGAGTACAAAATCGCAAATATAATAAGCAGGAAGATCAGTGGTGAAATCCTTGCTTCTTCATAACTTTTAATATCAGCTAGGTAGTATCCTACTATACCCCCTAATGAGGTATTTACAAGATTCATTGTAAGAGTGGGTTCTTTGCTGTTTTCCAATGTCTCTTTTACTATTTTATTTTCTTCTCTTAGCATTATGAGAAAATGTATTACATCATTATTTTTTAATTTACCTGTTTTTATCTTCTTAATTTTACGTTTTAGATTTTTCCTTATTTCTCTTTTATCTTGTTCCTTTAAATAGTTAGAAAAATTCTCGAGTCTGTGAATGGCAACAAATAAAAGTATTAAAAGAAAAACTACAATTGTAATCATTATTTTATTACTTAAGATGGATGAAACGGATTAAAAAGGGTACACAAATCTTTCATGTGGTAGTTCCTCCTTTACGTAACTTTTTGTCATATATGTGTTTTCGGTATATATCTTAGAGAATTAAAGTAGCAAAAATATCATGCAAAAATTGTTAAATCAAACCTTGAATTGCCTTTAAAAATATCATAAAATAAAAGCAAGAGCATAAAAAACGAGTAAAGTGTGTATAAAAACTGTTAGCAAGAATATAAAACTTTAATGGTTAAAACGTATCTAAAAACCATGTAAAGCAGGTGGAGGAATTATTTATGAATAATGAAGATAAAATTCTAGGACTTTTAGAGAAAATTTATAATGACTTTAATGTCAGATTTGATGTGGTAGAAGAAAGAATAGGTGCTGTAGAAGGACGAATAGGTACCATAGAAGAGAGAATGACTGTAGTAGAAAAGAGAATTGGCATTGTAGAAGAAAAACTAAAAGTGGTAGAAGAAGAAATCCACGGATTAAAAAGCGAAGTAAACGAAGTAAAAGACGATGTAAAGAAGTTAGGCACTAAGATGGATACCGAAATTAGTGATAAAGTAAGGGCATTATTCGATGACAGACAGCTTTTGCATGAAAAACTTGATGAGATAAGTGGAAAAATTGACATGCTTCAGCTGGATGTAAATAATCTAACAGTTAAGACAGTATATCACGATAACCGCATAAAAGAGCTAAGCAAAAAACTGGGCGTTTAATAAGCCCGGTTTTTTCTATTTTATTGAGTGTTTTTATGGAAGGAGATGAAAACTTGAATATGCTTTACACTGCCGGCCTAGCAGCCGGTATTTTCTTTGGCATAGTTTTGGGAGCTTTAATTGGACTTATTTTAAGCATATTAAAGGAGGTGCAAAATTGAGTAAGTTTGTGTATATTTGTCATCCTTACAGCGCTAATCCTTCAGCAAATAAGGTTAAGTTTTACAAAATTTTTAGGTTCATAAAGAACAACTTTAAAGAAGTAGTGCCATTTCTCCTGTTCATGCATTTGGCGAATTTTATGATGACAGAAAGGAGGAGGATAGAAGGGAAGTTTTAAAGCTGTGTACTGATGTTCTAAAGCGGTGCGACGAGGTGTGGGTGTTTGGTAACTGGCAGAGCAGTGAAGGCTGCAGATTGGAAGTAAAAACAGCAGAGAATGAAGGAATTAAAGTGAGATTTTTTAA
>NZ_AVAF01000045.1 GCF_000445185.1 Thermoanaerobacter sp. A7A | reverse complement strand
AGCCTTCCTTTGAATGGGAGAATCCTCAAAAGGCTATGAAAGGGAATTTAAATGTGCTTTTGAGCCTTATTCTTACTACTATTTTGATAGGGTGCATTGCTGGAATTGTGCTGTTATTAAAAAAATTATATGTTTCTGAAATAATAATAACTTTAATAATAGGGATTTTGCTCATTTTATTAAACTTATGTGTTTATTTATTGGCAAAAAGTGCTGTAAAAAAGCTGTACAAAGGAGAATGAGGGAGGAAGAAAAAATGAGTAAAAAAGCGTTAATAGGATTAATTGTTATAGTCTTGATAATTAGTACCGTTATTGCATCCATTTTTCTTACAATGTCTCAAGAGAATAATAGTGTGCCATCGGCTTCAAACACAATAGGTGTTATAACAATTGAAGGAGTTATAGGGGAGACTACAAACATATTGGGGATTCCACAAGTTACAGGGGATCCAGTCGAGCAGATAAGAAAAGCTCAAGAGGATAACAGTGTAAAGGCAGTCGTTGTCAAGATAAACAGCCCTGGTGGTTCTGCAGCAAAATCTGTAGAAATATACACAGAGCTTAAAAGGTTAAAAGAAACAGGGAAAAAAGTGATAATTTCAATGGGGGATGCGGCTGCGTCAGGAGGATACATGGCAGCTTGTGGCGGAGACATAATAGTTGCAAATCCAGCTACAATAACTGGAAGCATTGGGGTTATAATGCAGTATACAAATTATGAAGGGCTTTACGACAAATTGGGATTAAAAGAGATAACAATAAAGAGCGGACCTTACAAAGACATGGGTTCGCCTACGAGAGATCTGACTCCAGAAGAGAAAAAGATCTTGCAGGGGATTATAGACGATACCTATGAACAGTTTGTAGAAATTGTATCTGAAGGGAGAAAAATGCCAGTAGAAAAAGTAAAAGAATTAGCAGATGGCAGGATATTTACAGGAAGACAGGCAGTTAAAGCTGGTCTTGTGGATAAATTAGGGGATTTCTATTATGCTGTAGATATCGCTGCAAAAGAGGCTGGGATTAAAGGAAAACCTGTTTTGAAGTACTACACAGCCCCCAGCCCGTGGAGTATACTTTTTGGAAGTACAGCACATAGTACTTTGCAAGAGAGAGGACTTGAAATATTAAGAGTTTTATTTATTAACAAGTGGCTTTTAAATTCAAAGTAGCTCACAAAGGAACCGGACAAAGGGACAAAGGGGACGGTTCCTTTTGTCTGATTCAAAAAGAATGCATTTCTATCCAAGAGGTAACCCTTCTATTTACTTCCTCCCATTTTATATTATTCATAAAGGCCTCTATATAACTTTTTTTATCAGTGCCGTAATCTATAAAATAGGCGTGTTCGTAGGTATCAAGGACCAGAAGGGGAATCGTCCTTGATACTGTGCCATGGTTGTGGAAGTCCTGAAGGTAGTGGTGAAGCTTTAAATCTATAGGGTCAAAGCAAAGGACAGTCCACCCTCGTGAAGCCATTCCACAGGCTATGAAGTCCTGTCGCCAGCTTTCAAAAGAGCCAAAATCAAGAGCAATCATTGAGGCTATTATGCCGTCAGGTATGCCACCTGCTCCACCTAAGTTTTCAAAATATAATTCGTGAAGTTTTACTCCATCTAAATTGTAAGTCTCTTCTAGTTTAAGTTCTCTATATTCGCTATAGCTGGCATTTGCCTTTGAACGGTCAACTGTTTTTAATTTTTCGCGTATTTCGTTTGTCTTTTCTACATATCCATTGTATAACTTGTAGTGTTCTTCAAGAGTTCTTTGGGATATTCCTCTTAAAACTAGATTATATTTTTTTGCTACAAGTTTATCCATATTATGCCTCCTTTTGAATATCTAATTTTAGCATATGAAAAGATGTATAATTAGTGCATAAAAAAATTTATATAGTGATCTATTTTAAAATGCTATTTTAATTTATCGAGTAACTTTTGGTACAATCGGACAAAAGGAACCGTCCCCAATGTCCTTTGAAATATGGTATAATGATAGTAAAGGGTAGTTCAGGAGGGATAGAAATGAATTTAAAAGAGATTTCAAAGCAGGCAGAGGAAGTCATAGAGGAGTTACTTGACATAGCGAATTTAAAGCCGGGGAGTCTTTTTGTCTTGGGTGGAAGTACAAGTGAAATATTGGGTAAGAAAGTGGGAACTGCAGGAAGTCTTGATGTGGCAAAAGCAGTAATGGACCCGATTCTGGAGGCGATACATAAAAGATGGCTTTACCTTGCGGTACAGGGTTGTGAGCACATAAACAGGGCGCTTTTGGTGGAGGAAGAAGCGCAAGAAAAGTACGGACTTGAAGTGGTAAATGTCATTCCTCATGAGCATGCTGGCGGTTCTTTGCAAACTTATGCTTACGAGCAGTATAAAAGCCCTGTAATGGTTGAAAATTTAAAAGGATTGGGTCATGCAGGGCTTGACATTGGGCTTGTGCTGATTGGCATGCATTTAAGGCCTGTTGTAGTTCCTGTGAGGTTAAGCCGAAATAAAATAGGGGAAGCACCAATTGTTGCTGCAAGGACTAGGCCTAAGATGGTAGGAGGAGAAAGGGCAAGGTATAAGAAATTGTAAAGGCACGGTAGACCGTGCCTTAAGTTATTTATTCAATTGAAGGTATCTTACTATTACAGCAGCAGCCTGGGCTCTTGTTAAAGGCTGTTGTGGTTCAAAGTATCCATCTGAACCATTCATTATTTTAAGACCTGATATTATAGCTATATATCCTATCATGTCTTGAGGTATTTTATCTTTGTCTTTAAAGTTTATTGTAAATATATCTGGAATATTAGCTATATAACCTACACCTAAACTTTTTACAAGCATCTTTGCTGCTTGCTGTCTTGTGACCATAGAATCAGGGCTTTTCTCTTTTTCTGTTATGATGTTTTTATTTATTGCTATGGCATAGTAAGTGTCATAATCATCTGAGGATTTTGGCATCGGGTCATAATAGGGAGGCTGTATTGCTCTAATGAGCATTTTTACAAAATCTTTTTGGAGTATGTCTTTATCTGGATAGAATTTGTCTTCTTTTACATCAATTATTCCGTATTGCACTAAGAGTTTTATATCCTTTTCTGCCCAGTTGCCTTCTATGTCTGTAAAAACAACCTCTGATTTTTTAACTACAAGTTTTCCACTGTAATCTACAATTTGGCCAGTTTTCGCATTTATATAGTTGTAGAAGTTTGATTGATACGCAAGTCGTATTGTTGGTGGTTTATCTGGAGATTTATAGTCATAGTCTGGAATGTACGTTAATGTAAATTCAGAGTTGTCAAACATTATCTTGTAAGCTTCCTCAAGGCCTATTATATTTTCCGGAGAAGGCAATTTTACAGAAGTCCAATGTATGGAATATGAGACTATTTCCCCTGTATAGGGACTTACATTGACGTTTATATTGTTGAAAGGACACAAAATTCCATTTGCTACTTCTACATATCTGAATGGATATGCTGGCATTTCAATCATTTTGGAGCTTTCGGGAATATTTGTTTCTTGATATGCTGTTTTGCTGAACTTTTCAGGTACTATTTTTTTAAGGTAATCTTCAGCGATTTTTCTCATCTGTTCTTTAGTGTAGGAAAGTTCTTTTCCTTGCACATTGTCTATGTCGGGACCTCCTCTGGTAAAGGAAGTTAGTTCACCTGTAACTGCATCAACAGAAGCGGTTACATAGTAGTATTTATTGTCTTTAGTTAAAGTCCAATTAAGATACCATATAGGATTTGATTTTGCAGGAGGATAATCATAGCCGCTATATAAGTTTGCGCTGCTTAGCTTGTAATCGCTTATTGAAAAAGGAAGGCTCTTTTTAATTACTTCAATTGCTTTGTCTTTTGATATGTATTTTTCTGAGGCTTCGACTGCTTTTTGCTCTTCTGGAGAGAGTTTTTGTAGAGATTCTCTTTTTATTTCACTGTCTCCAGCACCACCACCATACATTGGCACATAATAGTTTTCATTTGTTTTTATTTCTCCTGTAATAGCATCAATTGGCGCATTTTGGTATATGCCATAGACTAATATTGCTTGAGGTTCATTGCCGTATACTTGGTTGTAGACCAAGTTGTATTGAAGTTTTAAACCTATTTTTTCTTTAAAGATTTTTATTGCCTCTTCCTTAGATATTGCAGCTTTTGGGTCGGGGAAGGAATAATCTTCCCAATTTAATGAGTAAGAGGTTACTTTTAAAGTATTTTTATTTACTGTGACGTATAAAGCGTTATACGGGAAAGGTATACCATTTACTATTCTTTCAAAGGTGAAATTATAGTCATTAGAATAGTATTCATTGTAACCATAGTTATTATTGTTAATTTGTTCTTTTGTTTCTTTGAATTTTTCAGGAGCTACTTTTTGTAAGAATTCAATTGCCACTTTTTTTGCTTCATCCTGCGTGTATTTTGGGATTCTTGGCTGTTCTTGTGCAATGGGGCTCCAACTGTAATAGTTTGTAATTTCACCTGTATCGGCATCTATTGTGACGCTTATGTTGCCTTTTGAAGAAGAATTCCAATTGAGATTCCATGACTTTTTATTACCGTATTCATAGTAGTTAGAGTTAAAGTCGTAGCCGCTATCACTTATGCCTAATTTTGATTTTGCTATTTCAATGGCCTGTTTTAAACTTATCTTTGTATCAGCTTGTGCCTGTGCCATGTTTGATGGTATCATAAGTGTAAACAGGAAGGCAAGGGCAATTGCGATGGAAATAAATTTTTTCATAAAAGAAACCTCCTCCTTTAGTTTTTTCATTTTATTAGACGTAAAAAAGATAAATAAGTTCCCAGAAAAATAGAAAAATCATCTTTCTCTTAAAATATTCCATATCTTAGGGTCTTCTTGACCTAATCTCCATATAGCTATGCCGGATAGTTTATAGCTGTCTACTAGAGATAATTTTGCAGAAAAACTTTTTGAATCTTCAAACCACACTGTATGAACTTTGCCATTCAATACATAGGTATAAGTAGATTCCTGGGCAGTTTGGTCGTATATTACAGATACTCCTAAATTCTTTGCTAAGTCCACAGCTTGTTGGTATGTTAAGGTTCTTGGGTAATTTACGCCCTGTGTCCAATCATACCCATAAACTGCCATTCCAAGCCATATCTTTTGAGGTGGTATTACTGTTGTAGCGTAATTTAAGACATTTGTGACGAAGCCTATTGAAGAAATCGGACCAGGCTGTGAAAAGTGTTCGTCGTAGGCTAGGATGTATACTTCATCGGCGTATTGAGCGATAAAGGAATATTGGAAAGCTCCAGAAAATGGATGTCTAGGGTTGTCAGTTAGCTCTGCTGGAACAGAAATTGTAACAATTTTTCCTATGGCTTTTAAAGAAATGTATAAGTCTCTTATAAAAATGTTTAGATTTTCTCTGTCTTCTGGCGGAACAAATTCAAAGTCTATATTGACTCCTGGATAATTATTTGTCTCAGCTATATTTCGTATGTTTGAAATTAAATTATTTCTGAGAGCTGGTATTGAAAGTAAATCGTGTATTAGTTGAGACTTTTTAGGGTCTGAGTAGTTATGAATTATAGGATAAATAGGTAAATTGTTATCAGAGGCAATTTTTTTGACCTCACTGGAAGACATGTCAACCAAAGTTCCATCTTCTTTTACCCCGTACCAAAAAGGGATGAGGGTTGTTATATCTTTTGCATGGGCTTTCAAGTCACCAATAGTACCGGGAGCTATATCAAAATACCATTTGTTATCCATTATTACACCTCCAAAGTTATTTTTTATAAAAATTTTTTTATTTTGACTTTATACTTTCATAATATGTATAATGTTTTATAGAGTGAAATAAAGGAGGCAACGGTAAAAATGAAAAGAAGAACGGGAATTTTAGCTAGTGCACTTTCTCTTATATTTGTGGGGATTTTGTTACTTTTGCCGAACTTTAATGTGTATGTGCCTTATTTTGTTTATAAAATGGTATGGCCTACTTTTTTTATTTTGCTAGGGTTGGAGTTAATATTTAGCAATAAACTCTATGGAGAAGAAAATAGTAGCATTAATTTAGGGTTCATATTATTGGCAATTTTGATTTTAATTTTTACAAGCAAACTTTTTTATTTAGATCCTTTAAGTATCATCAATTTTTGACAGGTAAAGTAGTAAGAAAGAAAAAACTTATCTGCAAAGCTATAGAGATAGTATATTTAATAAATTAGATTGGAGGTTAAAATATGGGTAGAAAACTGTACAGGTCCAGGGAACAAAAAATGTTAGGAGGAGTTTGTGGAGGAATAGCGGAGTATTTTGACGTTGATGTGACTTTAGTAAGGCTTATTTGCCTTTTGGCGATATTTAGCGGTTTTGGATTGATTCCATATATAATTGCATGGATAATAATACCAGAAAATCCTTATCAATTAAAGGGAAAAATTATAGATGAAGAGCCTAAAACCGGAGAAACCGGAGAGCAACTAGATAACGCAGTAGAAACAGAAGATAAAACTAGCAAAACAAATGAAGTTTTAGGTTGGGTGTTAGTGATTTTGGGAGTATTGCTTTTATTAAATAGATTATTACCTTGGTTGAGTTTTAAAATTATTTGGCCGGTTTTGCTGATTATAATTGGCTTATGGATTTTATTTAAAAAAACATAGGGAGCATGTGCTCCCTAATTTGCTTTCGTTATGCCATTTTGTTGGTCTTTTTGCTGATCGTGGTTGCTATTTGCTATATTATTTTTTTCATAATTTAAAAGCTCTGATACAGTTACAAAACTATAACCTTCAGATTTGAGTTTTTTTATTATTAAAGGAAGTGCAGCTAAAGTATTAATTTTTCCTTCATGCATGAGAATTACTGAACCGTTTTTTGTGTGACTTATCACCCGATTGACTACACTTTCTACTGCTGGGTTTCGCCAGTCATCTGGATCTACATTCCATAAAACAACATGAAGTCCCAATGCATCTGATATTTCTAAAAGAGTTTTGTTAAAAGCTCCATAAGGAGGTCTAAAGAGTGTAGGTTTTATTCCTGTAGATTCAACGACAATTTTTTGTGTTTTGTAAAGTTCCTCTACCATTTGCTCTGGCTTCATTTTCGACATATTAAAGTGGCTGTAGGAATGTAGTCCAATTTCATTGCCATTTTCAAAAATATATTTTAGAAGGTCAGGATGTTTTTGAGCATTTTTGCCAATGACAAAAAATGTAGCTTTTACTTCCATGCTTTTTAATATATCAACATATTTCTCTGTATATTCTGGTATCGGTCCGTCATCAAAGGTAAGAGCGACTACTTTACCTGCACTTTTGTTGTAACCAAAAACCCTTTTATTAAAAGGGATAGGAGGCCCAAAGAGTTTTTCTATCTCAGATTTATTGAGCAATTTGAATATGAAAGTACTTATGCCATAATCTTTATCTAAATTATCAATTTGAGGAGAGATATTTTCCTCATGTGACCCATTTGTAGTATCACTTACTTTAGTGTCTTTTGTAGTATTAGGGTCTAAAAGATTTTGGTTTAAAGAAGTTTGTTTAAAATTATTTTCTTCCTGATTTTTGGTAGTATTAGGTTGTTGTTGCGGTGGGGAGGAACTTTTTTCTTTGTCAGATGGTGTGTTCCAAATTTTTGTGGTAGAATTTACTTGTACATATCTATCTTCAAATATATATTTATAGGCAAAAGCTACTGAACCAATGAGGACTAACATTAAAAACACTATTATAAGTGTATAAATTATACTTCTATTTTTTTGGCGGAGTCTTCTTGGGGCCATATAATCATCTCCTTGTTGCTTCAATTATACTATTTAAACTGTTATCAGTTATTAATAATTAATTAATTTTATGTTACAAATTTGTAACATTTAGAGGAATTAATTTTACTTTTGAGGTTTATTTTAATTATTTTTGATTTCTATTATTATATAGACGTAACAGGAATGGCAAAGTTTCAAAAAACATGACAAATTATTAGTACTTTTACCATACGTCAAAAAGATTAAGTTTTTTAATTATATAATATAAAAAGAAGATTATTAGGAGTATTATAATTCCTCCGACAAATCCAAAAGATTGTTTTGGTATTAACAATGTGGAAGACAATACTATCCCTATCAGCATTATTGTAAACCATTCTTTTTTTGAAGATGAGGTATTTCCCATGACAGGTTTGTATTTTATAAATGTGTAGAGTATTATTATCCAGTTGAAAAATTGTACAAACCCTGTAGCGCTTGTTATATATTCGTAGACGTCCTTTGGTAGTATGTAAGAAAGAATAACTGCTATGAAAAGCCCAAAACTACTTAAGGCAAGAGCATATATGGGTACATCTCTTTTTGTTTTTTTTGTTAAAAAAGTTGGAGCAAACCTGCTTTGTCCTAAAGAGTAGAGGACTTGTGTTACGGCATACATTGCGCCATTCATTGTAGTTAAAGCTGCCGTAAGTATTACAAAATTCATTATTGAAGCTATAAAGGGAATTTTGGTAAAGGACAAAAGTTTTATAAAAGGGCTTTCGTTAATGGAGATGGTGTCCCATGGTATTATCATTAGTAATAGGGTTATTGAGGAAATGTATAATATTGTAAGAAATAAGACTATATATTTACGAGCTATTGGAGTATATTTTTGAGGATTTTTCGTTTTTACAGACGACATTGCTACAACTTCTACACCGCCAAAGGGGATTAGTGACATGAGCATTGCACCTAAAAATCCTTTTATACCGTGAGGTGCAAATCCCCCATGAACATAGAGATTTTTAATTCCCATAGTAGGAGTCTTTGTAAAAAAGCCCATTATTGTAAGGATCCCTACTATGACTATAATAAATAAAGCCACTATTTTTATAGTAGAAAACCAGGATTCAATTTCTCCAAAGTTTTTCGTTCCCGTTAAATTGATAGTTATAACTAAAGCGGAATATATAAGAGAAAAAATCCATAAGGGTACTTTAGGAAACCAATATTTTGTAAATATAGCTGATGCAGTTACTTCACTGGACATGATGAAAACTCCTGCTGTCCAGTACACCCAGCCGCTCAAAAAACCTCCAATATCTCCCAAAGCTTCTTCTGCGTATACTCTAAAAGTTCCTTCTACCGGTTTATAAGTAATCATTTGTGACAGTGCATAAAAAACTTGTGACATGATAAAAGCTGATACAACGTAATTAAGTATAATAATAGGGCCGGCAGTATGAATTGCAATGCCACTGGCTAAGAAAAATCCTGCTCCCAAAATTCCTCCAACGCCAATAAGAACTAATTCGTTGACAGATAGTTCACCTTTTCCCATATTTACACCTCCGCAAATTGTTAGTATTATTATTGGCAAATTAGTGTTAGCTTATTATTGCAAATTTAATTATTCTATAGTAAAATTCGATATTATAAGTTGAAGGAGGTGCGAGATGAAATACAGGACTTTTATAAAAAAAGAAAGAGCATTTTTATATTTTTTGATATTATTGATTTGCACAGTGCTTTTAGTGAGTTTTTTTGATGTTTTTATTGATATAAACGAAAAAAGGATTCATATACTTGATACTTTGGTTGAGTGGTTTTTATATGTTTTTTTAGTAATGGTATTTTCGGGTTTTTTGCTATCTTTGGCTAATTCTTTTCACGAGTTAAATGAAGACCGGTTGATATTGAGATTTGGAATTTTAGGATTTATGCATATAAGATATAGCGATATATCTGCGATTTCAGAGTATAACGAAAAAGACATTCCTTTAGGGGGAATGCGTATTTTGAAAAATACTTGTTATATGGCTTTTGCTAAAAGAAGTCTTGTTAAGATAGAATTGAAAAAGAAAGTTCGAGTATATTATTTATTCTTTTTAAAAAGATGGGTGGACACTGCTATTTTTTCTGTAGAAAAAAGAGAGGAATTTATAAAAGAGTTAAATAAGAAAGCAGGGAAAATGCCTCAATAAGGCAATTTCCCTGCTTTAAATTACTTTCCATCCATTGATTGCAATATATTTTATGCCTAAAATACTTTTAAGTTCAATTGTTAGATTTTCTAATTCCCTTTCATATATTATTTTGTCTACGTATACATTAATTTTGTCAACACCTACAATATAGTATTTTTCTTGATTTTTTGGAATACCAATAAATACTTCTGGGGTGAGGTTAGGCTCTATACAGCAATTTTGGATATCATGATATTTAATGTATATATTGCCACCTTTTTTGAGTATATATTCTTTTGCAGCTTTAGTGATTTTCAAATAAAACACTCCATTTCGAAAGCTACTTTAATTAAATACACTTGCTTCAATTGCCTCTTTTGTGAGTTCTCCTTTTTTAAGCCATCTATACCATTTTATAGCTGAATCTATTATAATAATTATGGTAAGTAATATTATTGCAATTGAAAGTACGACAAGTAATGTGTTACCCTTTGGAAGATAGTTGGTAACTATATTTAAGTATGCAGCGTACAATGTAGTTGCAGCCACAAATATGAAAGGAATTAATGTTATCCACATATATTGTGGCTTTCCTTTTTTAATGATGACAGTAGTTCCTAAAGCTAAAGCTATTGCTCCAAGTAGCTGGTTGGAAGTTCCAAACAAAGGCCATATTGTTGAAATATTTCCGCCATATACTAAATATCCCCATGCGAAAGACATTAAAAAGCTAGTTAAGATTATTCCTGGCCACCAATTTCTATCTTTTAAAGGCCTGTATATTAATCCACCGGCTTCTTGCAATAAATACCTACCTATACGGGTACCTGCGTCTATTGTAGTAAGTATAAACAATGCTTCAAACAGTATTACAAAGTGGTAAAGATATGCGCCAAGGTGTTCTAAAAATGGAATTTTTGAAAAGATAAAGGTCATCCCTACACCAAGTGTCACTGCACCTCCTGGCCTTCCCGCTACATTTTCTCCGACTAACTGCGATAAAACTGGAAGATCTACAACTTTCATGCCCAACTTTTGGAAGACTTCAGGAGTTACGTTTATGGCAAAGTAGTCAGCAGGAATTAAGCTTGTCGCAGCGATTAAAGCCATCATTGCGACAAAACCTTCTGCCAGCATTGCTCCATAAGCTATAGGCAGTATGTCTTTTTCGTTTTTTATCATTTTAGGAGTTGTCCCTGAGGACACAAGTGAGTGGAAACCGGATAAAGCACCGCAGGCAATTGTGATAAACACATAGGGCCATACTTTTCCAGAGATTATAGGACCGCCGCCTGCGACAAATTCTGTTATAGCAGGCATTCTTATCGTAGGATTTACGATTATAACGCCTATTGCGAGAAGAAGCATTACTCCCAATTTCATATAAGTGCTTAAATAATCTCTGGGCACTAACAAAAGCCATACAGGTAAAACTGCTGCGAAAAAGCCATAGGTAGCCAATATTATCGTCATTTCTTTTTGGTTAAATGTTAAATAATGAGCTAAAGCGGTGTGTTCAATGTAAGGACCTGCAACAACGGACAATATCAAAAGGGTTACACCTATTATTGTTGCTCCTTTTACATCGTCAGGTCTAATCCATTTCATGTATATTCCCATAAAGATTGCTATAGGAATAGTGGCAGCAACTGTGAATGTTCCCCATGGGCTGTTGTATAAGGCATTTACTACAACAAGTGCAAGACCTGCCATTGCTATTACAAGTATGAAAATAACAGCTATTGCAGTTGCTACTCCTGATACTTTACCTACTTCTTTTCTGGTAATGTCTATTATTGAAGACCCATCGTGCCTTACGGATGCGAAAAGTATTACCATGTCGTGAACTGCTCCTGCCAGTACTGCGCCAATTAAAATCCATAAAGCTCCTGGTAGCCAGCCAAATTGTGCAGCGAGCACTGGTCCTACAAGAGGTCCTGCGCCGGCTATTGCGGCAAAATGGTGACCAAAAAGGACCCATTTGTTAGTTGGAACGTAGTCATAGCCATTTTCAAACTTATAGGCAGGTGTTGTTCTGTTTTCATCAAATGCAAGAACTTTGGCAGCAATGAAGGCGCCGTAAAAGCGGTATGCCAGAGCGTATACGCTTGCTGCTATGATGACTAATACCATTGCACTCATATAAAAACCTCCCATGTTAATAGATTTCAGCATAAATTTAACATATATTTTAAACGATTTCAGCCAATTTGAGATGAAAAGAAGAAATTAAACTATGAAAAGAAATATATAGTGATAAAAAGAAAAGACAGGGTTATACATCCCTGTCAAGACCCAGCAAAAGTTTCAATTCTTTTATTTGAGATTTACTCACAGGTATCTGGGTTTTTTTGTCGTCATCCATTACTACCCAGTAAGTGCCTTTAAACCACGGCAATATTTCTATTATTTTATTTAAGTTTACAATGTAACTTTTTTGAACTCTAAAAAAGGCATTTTCTTTAAGCTTTTCTTCAAGGCTTTTTATTGTCCCTTTGTATATAAAATCATCGTTTTTGGTTTTTACAATTACGTCCCCTGAATAAGCTTCTGCAAAAATTATTTCATCTAAATCGATGAGTTTTATTCTTCCATTTTTTTCAACAGCCAATTTTTCTATTTTTTTGCTTCTAATTTCTGTAGTAGAGTCTTCCTGCTCTTTTAACTGAATATCTCTATAAAAGGTTCTTATTTTTTCTAATGTCTTATATAGGCGATGCTGAGTTATTGGTTTTAAAAGATAGTCAAGTGCTCCTATTTCAAAAGCTTCTATTGCGTGTATATCATAAGCAGTTACAAAAACTACATAAGGCAATTTCCCTACAGTGGAGATGTGCTTTGCTACATCGCATCCGTTTATTCTGGGAATATTTATGTCGAGAAACACTACTTCAGGTTTTAATTCTTCTATTAATTTTAGCGCTGCAAGACCGTTGTCAGCCTCTCCTACAATTTCTATGTCTTCATACTCACTAAGAAGATATTTGAGTTCATCTCTTGCTGGTTGTTCATCATCAATAATTAACGCTTTTAACTTCGTCATATGCATCACCCTTTTTGAGATAAGCTTTGGGTATTTTAAAAGAAACTTTTGTACCAAAATTTTCTTCGCTTTCAACAACTAAAGAACATTCTTTGCAAAAGATAGTTGTTAATCTCTCGTTAACATTGTAAAGGCCTATTCCAGCACCTTTGCCAAATCCTTTTTTTAAAAGATTTTTTAATTCTTCTTTTTTGATGCCTATTCCATTGTCTTCTACACAAAAACTGATGTAATCTCTTTCGTCTTTTATTTTTATTTTAATTGTGCCGCCTTCAGTTTTGTGGAAAATTCCGTGTTTTACAGCATTTTCAACTATTGGCTGAAGGGTAAAAGAAGGCATGTAATAGGACATTACACTTTCATCAATGTCTTGTTCTATGTTTAGTTTATCTCCAAAGCGAGCTTTTTCTATATATAAGTAAGCATTGATATTATTTAACTCTTGCTCAATAGTGACATACTTTCCTACATTTTTTAAATTGTGTCTAAAATATTCACTTAAATTTATTAAAAGTTCTCTTGCTTCATCAGGCTTTGTTCTTATAAAGGATATGACTGTATTTAAAGCATTAAACAAAAAATGAGGATTGATTTGGGATTGAAGAGCATTAAGTTTTGCTTCAGTGGCCAATTTTCTTTGATATTCTGCATCAGCAATTTCTAATTGATAAGATATTAAGTGCCCTAATCCTTTAGCGAGTTCAATTTCTGTATTTGAGATGACATTATTTCTCGATTTACTTCCTCCTTTGTAGAGTTTTAATGTTCCTACCAATTTATCGTACTTAAAAAGAGGTACAACTACAGCAGAGGATAAAGGGCAATCCTGATGGGAACACCTAATTTCTTCTTTTGATTTGGCTATGCGGATTTTTCCAGTTTTTAAAACTTCTTTTGTTGCTTGTGTGAGTATTGATGTACCAGGTTTATGGTGGTCTGAAGCGATGCCGACATGAGCTAAAATTTTCTTTTTGTCGGTTAGTGTAACGGCCGATACATTTGTGGAATTGTATATTATTTCAGCTGTTTTTTGTGCTGATTCTTCATTCAATCCTTTTCTTAAGTACGGCAGAGTTTTTGATGCTATTTCAAGGGCAATTTTTGCTTGCATAGCAGAAATTTGTTCTTTTTCATCGAATACAGATTTAATTATTATCATAAATACAGCTATACCTGTAGCATTGACTATCATCATGGGCAATCCTATAATGTCTACTAATTCTAAAGCTTCTAAAAAAGGCTTGGCAGTTGCCAAAATGATTAACATTTGTACAGCTTCACCTATAAATCCCGCCACAAATGCCAATTCCCAAGGGACATGTTCCCCTTTATAATATTTTCTTATAAGTCCACCAGAAAATCCTTCTAAAATGGTGGATATACCACAAGACATTGCTGTAAAACCGCCTAAAAAAAATCTGTGAACTCCTGCTATTAATCCTGCACCTAAACCTACTAAAGGGCCTCCTATTAAACCTGCTACCATTGGACCTACCACTCTTGAGTTTGCAATAGCGTCTTTTATAGGTACACCGACGTAAGTTCCTGCAATACCTATTACCCCAAAGATGACCATAGTCAAAAGAAGGTCTTTTTTTGTAACGCGGCTGTTATAGATTATTTTTTTGAAAAATTCCGCTTTAGAAAGCACAAAAGCTAGAAGAGCTATTATGCTAAACCTTTCTGCAAGTATTATCAGAAGCTCATACATATTTATTCACTCCATTATCAAAAATTTTCTAAATTAGAAGGATAAAGTAATCAACATGTCGTATTATTAATATACATCTTAATTATATTTATTCTACAGAAATAACTTTTTTCCTGCAACACATATTTTCCATATATTGCATCTTAATATTTGGGAACAAGTTTTATTTTTTTACGTCTAAATTAAATGAAAGGGAGGTTAGAAGGTGGGACAGGAGGAGTTGTTGGAAAGGGCAAAAGCTGGAGAGGTGGAGGCTTTTGAAATTCTCACAAGTGAGCATCAAAAGTACATATACAACGTGATATTAAAAATTGTTTTTGATAAGGAAGAAGCACTAGACCTCACTCAGGAGACGTTACTCAAAGCATATTTAAATATAAAAAAATTTAAAGGGAATAGCAGTTTCAGGACATGGCTTTATAGGATTGCTATAAACTGTGCTATAGATTATTTAAGAAAAAGAAATGTGGAAAGAAGTAATTTTAGAAAGATAGAAGAATTTGAAAATGAAGTAAAAGATTTTGAAACTCCTGAAGAGGTGGTAGATAAAAAATTAACTGCAGAAATTGTAATGAAGGAAATAAACAAACTTCCTCTAGACTATAAAGTGGTTTTGATTTTAAGAGATATAGAAGGTTTAAACTATGAAGAAATATCCAAGATAATGAATTTAAACTTAGGCACTGTAAAGTCTCGCTTGTGGCGAGCAAGGAATCTGCTTAAAGAGAGAATAAAGTCTTTGCCAGAATTTTTATCATTAGACGAAAGGAGGCAAGTATGATGGATTGCAAAAAGGCACTTCAACTTATACCCCGATATATAGATGGTGAATTGGATGTATCACAAAAGGAAGAATTAGAAAAGCACATAGAAAGCTGTGAAAGTTGCAGAAAAGAATATCAACTGGAGAAAAATATAATAGAAAGTTTAAAAAATATGCCTCCTTTAGAACTACCTGAAGATTTCAATAAAAAAATACACGAAAAATTGGTTTACCAGAAAAATATTTTAGAGAAGAAAAAAGAAAGGCTAAAAAAGACGTTAACAGTAGCAGTTATTGCAGCTTCTTTCATACTTATGACAGTATTTGTAGTAAATATTTTTAAATTTGATAAATCTTCACGAATAGAATCGAGTGCTCCTTTAAACAATATCAAAATGACTCAAAGTGCTGATTTGTCTAAAAAGGAAGGAATTAATAATGAAGTTAATATGTTTTCAATCACTGGTCAAAGAGGATTGCTAGCAGGAACTTCAAGGAAAATTACAAAAAATGCAACCGTCTCCTTAGAAGTAGAAGATGTCAACGTATGTTATGATAAAGTGTTTAAATTGGTAAAAGAAGCAGAAGGCTTTATTGAAAGTTCTGATGAAACCGTATTTACCGATAATACCAAAAGGATAAATCTTGTTTTGAAGGTGCGGGAAGATAAATTTGAAAGTGTGATTTCTCAGATTAAAGAATTTGGTAAAGTAACAGCTTTAAGAATAGATAGTAAAGACGTTACAGAGCAGTATTATGATTTAAAAGCAAGGCTAAAAAACTTAGAAATAGAGGAACAAAAACTTCAAGACATTATGAATAAGGCTTCTACAGTCAAGGAAATGCTTGAAGTAGAATCCGAAATAAACAGGATAAGAAGCGAAATAGAATCAATGAAAGAACAGTTAAAAGTATGGGAAAATCTTACGAGTCTAGGAACCATAAATCTTTCAATAAAAGAGGTTTCCAAGGTTGAGCAACCTACGACTCTAGTTTCTTTTAAGGGAATCGGTAGAGATATGAAACTAGCTTTTATAAATAATGTAAATTTTTTAATATTTTTTATAAAGAAGCTGATAATAATATTGGTAATAGTTTTACCTTATGGTGCACTGGCTTTTATTGGGTATAAAGTGTATATCTATTTCAAAAAAAGAAGATGACAATTTACATCTTCTTTTTTTTGCGGTATATTAAAATACAAAGAAATAAAAATGGGAGTGATTTAATGTCTAAATTTTTAGTAATTGACGGGAGTAGCCTCATGTACAGAGCCTATTATGCATTGCCAATGCTTACTACAAGTGAAGGATTACATACAAATGCCTTATATGGCTTTACTATGATGCTTATAAAACTTATTGAAGAGGAAAAACCTGATTACATAGTTATAGCTTTTGACAAAAAAGCTCCTACTTTTAGACACAAAGAGTATCAAGACTACAAAGCTACAAGACAAGCAATGCCTGAGGAACTCGCAGAACAAGTAGACCTTTTAAAAGAAATTATAGATGGCTTTAATATAAAGACTTTAGAATTAGAAGGTTACGAAGCCGATGACATCATAGGTACTATTTCAAAGTTGGCAGAGGAAAAAGGAATGGAAGTGCTTGTAGTTACAGGAGATAGGGATGCGCTTCAATTAGTTTCAGATAAAGTGAAAGTTAAGATTTCTAAAAAGGGTATAACTCAGATGGAAGAGTTTGACGAAAAGGCTGTTTTAGAAAGATATGAAATAACTCCTTATCAATTTATTGATTTAAAAGGGCTAATGGGGGATAAATCTGATAATATCCCAGGGATACCTAATATAGGAGAAAAAACAGCGATTAAACTTTTAAAAGAATTTGGCAGTGTTGAAAATTTGCTTCAAAATCTTTCTCAACTCAAAGGTAAGATAAAGGAAAATATAGAAAATAATAAAGAATTAGCTGTAATGAGTAAAAGACTTGCAACTATAAAAAGAGACATTCCTATTGAGATAGATTTTGAGGAATATAGAGTAAAAGACTTTAATGAGGAGAAGCTTTTGGAGATTTTTAATAAATTAGAATTCTTTAGTTTGATTGATAGCATAAAGAAAAAAGATAATGTAGAGATTGTAAATAATCATAAAGTTCAAAAATGGCCAAAAATAGATATAAGAAAATTAATAACTTTATTGCAAGACAGCAGAAATATTGCTTTTTATCCTTTAATTTATGAAGGGGAAATAAAGAAAATAGCTTTTTCTTTTGGAAAGGATACTGTTTATATTGATGTTTTCCAAATAGAAGATTTAAAAGAGATTTTTCAAAAAGAAGAGTTTGAATTTACAACCCACGAAATAAAAGATTTTTTAGTCAAGCTTTCTTATAAAGGAATAGAGTGTAAAAGCAAGTACATAGATACTGCTATAATGGCTTATCTTTTAAATCCTTCTGAGTCTAACTATGATTTGGACCGTGTGCTGAAAAAATATTTAAAGGTGGATGTTCCATCTTATGAAGAGGTATTTGGCAAAGGTAGGGATAAAAAGAAGCTTGAAGAAATAAGAGAAGATGTACTTGCTGATTACATTTGCAGTAGATGTATGCATCTATTTGATTTAAGAGAAAAGTTGATGAATTTTATTGAAGAAATGGATATGAAAAAACTTTTATTGGAAATAGAAATGCCTCTTGTAGAAGTTTTAAAATCAATGGAAGTAAGTGGTTTTACATTAGATAAAGAGGTACTAAAAGAGCTTTCACAAAAAATAGATGATAGAATAGCAGAAATACTAGACAAAATTTATAAAGAAGCAGGGTATCAATTTAATGTAAATTCCCCTAAGCAATTAAGTGAATTTTTGTTTGAAAAATTAAATTTACCAGTAATAAAGAAAACAAAAACAGGATATTCTACAGATTCTGAAGTTTTAGAGCAATTAGTTCCTTATAATGATGTTGTCAGTGATATAATAGAGTATAGGCAACTTACAAAACTTAAATCTACTTATATAGATGGATTTTTGCCTCTCATGGATGAAAACAATAGAGTACATTCTAATTTTAAGCAAATGGTTACTGCTACAGGTAGAATAAGCAGTACCGAACCAAATCTACAAAATATACCTATAAGAGAAGAGTTTGGAAGACAAATTAGAAGAGCTTTTATTCCGCGGACTAAAGATGGGTATATTGTCTCAGCTGATTATTCTCAGATTGAACTGAGGGTTTTAGCACATGTTTCGGGGGATGAGAAGCTAATAGAGTCTTTTATGAATAATGAAGATATACATTTAAGGACAGCTTCGGAGGTTTTTAAAGTCCCAATGGAGAAAGTTACACCAGAAATGAGAAGAGCAGCAAAAGCCGTAAACTTTGGTATAATATATGGCATTAGCGATTACGGGCTTTCTCGAGACCTTAAAATATCAAGAAAAGAGGCAAAAGAGTATATAAATAATTATTTTGAAAGATACAAAGGAGTAAAAGAATATATTGAAAAAATAGTGCGATTTGCAAAAGAAAATGGCTATGTGACTACAATAATGAACAGAAGAAGATATATTCCTGAGATAAACTCAAAAAATTTTACTCAAAGGTCGCAGGGTGAGAGGTTAGCAATGAATGCTCCAATACAGGGAAGTGCGGCTGATATAATAAAAATGGCAATGGTTAAAGTATACAACGATTTAAAAAAATTAAAACTTAAGTCTAAGCTTATATTACAAGTTCATGACGAGCTTGTAGTGGATACTTATAAAGATGAAGTAGAAATCGTAAAAAAGATACTCAAAAATAATATGGAAAATGTAGTACAATTAAAAGTCCCTCTTGTAGTGGAAATCGGAGTAGGACCCAATTGGTTTTTAGCCAAGTGAGGTGTTAAAAATGGAAGTAATTGGGCTAACAGGTGGTATAGCATCAGGGAAAAGCACGGTTTCTAAGCTTTTAAAAAAGCTGGGGGCGGTGGTTATAGATGCAGATCTTGTTTCAAGAGAGATAATGGTTAAAGGAACAGAGGCATATAATAAAATTGTTGAATATTTTGGTGAGGAGATTTTAAGAGAAGATGGGGAGATTGACAGAAAGAAACTGGGCAACATTGTATTTGCCAATAAGAAAAAGCTCAAAAAACTTAATGAGATTACCCATCCTATAATAATAGAAAGGATAAAAGAAAAGATTGAAGAAGAAAGGCAAAAAAATCAACAAAAAGCTATTGTGCTGGACGCAGCTCTTTTAATTGAAATGAAGTTGTATAAGATGGTAGATGAAGTGTGGCTTGTGGTGGTAGATTCTAAAACGCAGATAAAGAGGGTTATGGAAAGGGATAAACTTTCTTACAGAGATGCGATAAACCGCATAAAAAGTCAAATGCCTCTGGATGAAAAGATGAAGTATGCAGATTTTATAATAAACAATAGTAAGGATTTTAAGGCTATGGAAAAGCAAGTTACTCTATTTTGGGGAAGGTTTGCAACATAAAGATATCGGAGGAATAACTTTGAAGAAGAGAGTAATAGTAATAGCATTGGTTGTAATAAGCCTTTTACTCACCGAGGAGCTAAATACCCATTATTTTTTAAAAAAAATTTATCCCCTTAAATACCACAATTATGTAGTTTATTACGCAAAAGAGTATGGCGTAGATCCCTATCTTATTTTTGCTGTAATAAAAGTAGAAAGTAATTTTAAAAGTGATGCAATTTCTAGCAAAAATGCTATAGGATTAATGCAAATTCTACCAGATACTGGAAGATGGATTGCCAATAAAGTAGGGATAAAAAACTACAGCGATGATATGCTTTTTGAGCCTAAATACAATATTCAGATGGGGACATGGTATTTGACTTATCTTCTTAAAACTTTTAATGGAAATATACAGTTAGCTGTAGCAGCTTATAACGGAGGTAGTGGAAATGTAGGTGCATGGCTTAAAGACAAGAGATTTTCCAAAGATGGGAAACAGCTACATGCTGTTCCTTATCCTGAGACAAATAGATATATAAAAAAGGTGTTAGCAGTTTATCAGATATATAAATTTATATATGAAACTAAAAGTTGATATGAATATACAAAAAAAGCTGAAAAATTGGTATAATAGTATCGTTAAAAAAGAAAATAAAAAGGGAGGACACAAATGAAACTATTAAAGCATTTAAAAGACTTAAATGAAGTAAAAATTGAAAAGGATAGAGAGTTTTTCTCAGCTACTCATGAAGAAATAAAAAATGCATGGACTACAGATGTGTATTTTTTAAGAACCCAGGATATTTTGTCATATCTTGGTGTACAAGATAAAATAGTCACAGCGGAGATATTTCCAAGAAAAAAAGGAGTTTTTGCAGGGTTACCAGAAGTAATGAGTTTACTTAAAGACAAAAATGTGGAAGTATGGTCTTTGGAAGAAGGGGACACTTTTGAAGCTAAAGATACAGTAATGAGGATAAAAGGGCCTTATAGTGAGTTTGGAATTTATGAGACGGCAATATTAGGAATTCTTGCAAGTTCTTCCGGTTGGGCAACAGCAGCAAGGGAGCTTAAAGAAGTTGCCAAAGACAAACCAATATTATGTTTTGGTGCAAGGCATGTACATCCAGCTGTGGCACCTGTGATGGAAAGGGCGGCTTTAGTAGGAGGGGCAGATGATGCCAGCTGTATTTTAGGTGCAAAATTAATGGGGAAAGACCCTAGAGGGACAGTGCCTCATGCTGCATTTTTGATTGCAGGAGATACATTAGAAGTGGCAAAAGCTTACAGAGATATAACTCCACCTGATGAGAAGATAACCATTTTAGTTGATACTTTTAAAGACGAAGTGGAAGAGGCGTTGAGGGTTGCTGAATTTTTAGGGGATAGGTTATACGGAATAAGACTTGATACTCCATCAGAAAGAGGAGGAGTTACACCTAGTTTAGTGTATGAACTAAGGCAAAGATTAAATCAAAAAGGATTTACAAATGTAAAAATTATAGTTTCTGGAGGTTTGAATCCGGAAAGAATTGCAGAACTTTCTGAAAGTGGGGCAGATGCTTTTGGAGTAGGAAGTTACATATCTGATGCTCAGCCTATTGACATGACAATGGATATAAAAGAAGTGGAAGGAGTACCTATTGCTAAAAGAGGGAGAATTCCTGGTATTATAGAAAATAAAAAGCTGAAAAAGATAAAATAGTTTTCGGAGATGATAGTTAATGAGAAAATTTATTATATTATCTTTCATTTTGATGTTTATTTTTACAGGATGTAAAACAACTCCACAAAATATGGTAAATTTCCCGCAAACCTCTGAGGATAAAACTGATATTGAAAAAGAAAAGCCTGCAGAGGGTGGCACTTTAAGAATAAATATCACTTCTTTTGATACATTAAATCCTTTTTTAAATGACAATGAACGAGTAAGACAAATGTTGAATTTGTCATTAGAAGGATTAGTTACCTTGGATAAAACTTTAAAGCCTGTTCCTCAATTAGCAGAAAATTGGGAAATAAGTGGACTTAATATAAAATTTTATTTAAAAAAGAATGTTAAATGGCAGGATGGAGTAAGTTTTACGGCTAATGATGTAAAATTTACTTTTGATTCTTTTAAAAGTAATGATGTAAAAAGCCCTTATAAGGACATTCTCATTAACTATCTCTCCTCTTATAAGACAAACGGGGATTATGAATTTGAAGTTATTCTAAATAAACCTGTTGCGAACCCAATAGCTTTGTTTACTTTTCCTATTCTAGCAGAGCATCAATATAAAGGTAAGGAAGATATTTTAAATAAAGATATTGTACCTATCGGTACAGGGCCATATAAGATATCTTCTTACAGCGTTGGCAGAGAAGTTATTTTTGAAAGAAATCCTTATTATAGAGGCGACAAACCTTATATAGATAGTATAGTATTTAAAATTGTGCCTAATGAAAATGCTATGATAACATCTTTTCAAAGCAAAGAAGCAGATTTTACTTTTTTAAATGACATAGACTGGGATAAGTATAAAGAACTTTCAAATGTAAATATTTACAAATATGTTATGCAAGATTATGTATTTATGGCTCCTAATTATCAAAATTCAGCTTTGAAAGATTCAAATGTCAGGAAAGCGATGTGTTATGGAATAGATGTTGACAAAATTTTGAAAGAAGTATATTTTAGTCATGGGTTAAAGTCATGTATTCCGGTCCGTCCTGATTCATGGCTTTATAGCAATAAAATAGTATCTCATAGTTACGATATAAAAGAGGCAAATAAAATATTAGAGGAAAGTGGTTGGAATTTAGTTAAAGGGATAAGGAGCAATGGAACTTATCAGCTCAAATTTGATTTGCTGGTAAATGCAAATAATCCATATTTGATTAAAGTTGCTCAAATTATAAAGAATAATTTAAAAGATGTAGGAATTGAAATAAACATTGTACCAAAAGATTGGGACAATTTACTGAGTTCTGTATATTCAGGTAAATTTGATTTGGCGTTAATGGAGTGGAATTTAAGTTATAATCAAGATATGTTTACAATGTTTATGACAAAAGGCAAAGACAATTTTATGGGTTATAGTAATTCTAAAGTTGATGAAATATATAGTAGAATTTTTTATGATTCAGAAGAAAATTCTTTAAAAACAGATTATCAGGCTTTGGAACAAGTTTTTTTAGAGGAACAACCCATAATTGGCCTTTTCTATATTGAAGGAGCAGTTATGGCATATGACAATGTAAAAGTTGTGGACCCTACTGGTTTTGATGTTTTTTATAATATAGAAAAATGGTATATAAAAAAGTAGTGTAAAATTATCGTAGAATTTAAAGAAAAACAAGCATACCGTAAAAACTTTGATTTAAGATATTTCAAGGGTTCTATTAATTACATCTCTAGTTAGTACAGCATTTGGAAGTACTCTTTTAGACAAAGATAATATCAAAATAATAGAAAAACACAAAGAAATTAGTGATTTAAATCTTTTAACAAAACGTGCTAAAGAGGGAGTTACGGATTTAAAATTAAAGCAACCTGCTGTATGGGTATTTAAAAATTTACAAACAAATGAGGAAAAATATGTGCAATCATTAGATACAACCCAGCTACTATCTGTTTACGAAATAAGCTCAGGAATTGTTAGAGAGTACAAAACAACATTTATACTAGATGTAAACAACGATAATTTAAAACCGGATGCTTCTATAAATCCAAGCGCAGTAGGAAGTGGTAGTAATTACAAAAGTGCTTGGGATCCTAGTCTAAGTGTGAAAGCTTATTCTACAATTTATTGGGAAACATACGATATAAATGGATATGAACACATAACCTTAACTGCCGTATCTGGAGGTTGGATAGTAGAAGATCCCACTGTGTGGTTATCAAGTAGGGAAGTGTATGTATCACAAAATGGAAGATACGAAGGATATCCTAAGCAATTAGTATCATATACAAAATATTTTTATCCAACATCTAACTATTATTACTACAATCTTTCAAGTTACGGATGGCTACCTGTAAGAACAGATATTTCGCATGGATATGGTTCTACTTCATGGGTAACACTTCATCGAGGAACCAGTAGCGAATGGGTATTGATGTTAAATAATGGATATGTAAAAGGATATTAAATAAAAGTGAAATTGTAATTAAAATATTCAAAAAACTAAAAAGAATTGAAATATATTACAATAACATAGAGGCGTTCATTTTTTATTTATGAAAGAAAGGAAGATTGTTAATGAAAAAAGAAAATATAAAGTTTAAGATAGTTTTTATACTGTTAATATATACTTATTTAATTGTAAGTAACCTATTACTTCAAAAGATGATCCGTATTTCGGAAATTACATATAACCGAATAATACTTATATGGAGCAATCTAATTTTTTATTTTGTTTTAGGGATATTATTAACCATTCCCTTTTTTTTGAGTGAAGCTAAGAAAAAAGGTAAATGGGAGATAAATTATAAATATCTATTAACTTTTATTTTACCTTTAGTTATCATAGTTTTTTCCTATTTTTACCCTGTTTCGTTAGATTTTTTCTATCTAGTATATATATCAGAGTATATCATTAATGCACTAGCTGTTGTATCAGGGTATTCGTTAATTTTTATAATTAGTAAGAAAGAATAAGAAATAAATTAGAGGTTAAATCTAAATTTCAGATTGACAAAATTTCTCTCTTTGTCATATTAATTTCTTCCCTTCATATACTGACATTATCGCAGAATACTTTTAATATGACAATATCACAGAATAATAACACTTGATTAAAAATAGGTATTGACACTGACCTAAAAAGATTATATAATTCATAGTGTGACGAAATTAAATAAAGCGTGCGGTGGTGGCGGAACTGGCAGACGCGTACGTTTGAGGGGCGTATGGGGTTTCCCGTGTGGGTTCAAGTCCCACCCTCCGCACCATAAAAGAGAAAGAGGCGTTAAGCCTTTTATTTTTTTGTCACACAAATTATTAATTTTTTATAAAATATATTAAAAAAAGATTAAAAAGTTTAAGAAAATGTAATGTAAACATTGACTTTGACTGTAGGATATGATAAGATAAGACAAAAGGACAAAATATGCAATCTTGCCGAATCCGAAAGGTACGGAGGAACCGCTTTTTGGGGTTAATCTGCAGTGAAGCTGCAGTAGGGATACCTTCTGTCCCGCACCCGACAGCTAACTCCGGAGGCAATAAAGGAAGGAGATTTGCAGTGGATCAGCGAATAGGAAAGATGATTTTTGGAATTTCTGTGTTTGGCGCGACGCTGATTGGTAGTTCTTTTTTGAACCCAGCGTTTGCAGAAGGATTGGGAGTTGGAAAGATTACGGGAAATTATGTAAATGTACGAACGCAGGGCAGTTTATCAGGAAGCATTATTACACGGCTAAATTTAAATGATACTGTGACTGTGTTAGATCAGCAAAATGGATGGTACAAGATTAAGCTTTCAGATGGAAAAGAAGGTTGGGTTTTTGGAGAGTATTTAGCATTAGTTAATGGCCAAAATGCACCGGTAACAGGAGTTGGTACTGTGACCGGTAGTAGAGTGAACGTAAGAAGTGCAGCCAGTTTATCTGCAAGCATAATAACACAACTTGCAAAAAATACTGTAGTAGATGTTTTAGGAAAGCAAAATGATTGGTACAAAGTAAGACTTTCTAACAACAAAGAAGGATGGATTTACAGTCAATATTTAGCAGTAAAAAGTGTAGATACTACTGTATCAAGAGGAAGTGTTAATAGAACACCAATAGCTGTTGGCATAGTAACAGGTAGTGTAGTAAATGTGAGAAGTGCAGGTAATATATCTGCCAATGTGATAGCACAAGTTACAAAAAATACAAAAGTGGATGTATTAGGAAATCAAAATGGATGGTACAATATAAGGCTTTCAGATGGAAGAGAAGGTTGGATATATGGCCAATATTTATCAGTAGGAACACAAACGATTGTATCAAGAGGAGACGTAGATAGAAGTGTGGTAAACAAGCTTATAGAATTTGCTAAATCTCTTTTGGGAACCAAGTATGTGTATGGAGGTTCATCTCCTGCAGGGTTTGATTGTTCCGGTTTTGTTCAATATGTTTTTAAGAATTTTGATATTAATTTACCAAGAACGGCGAAGGACCAATCTACTGTAGGAGAATATGTAAGTTATAGCAACCTTCAACCAGGAGATTTGGTATTTTTTAAAACTTTGGGAAGTAGTGTGATAAATCACTCAGGAATATATATAGGCAATGGTGAGTTTATACACAGCTCTTCAGGGGCTGGAAAAGTGATAATAAGTAATATAACTTCGGGATATTATAAAGACCATTATACTACAGCACGACGCGTTATAAGATAAGCATAAAAAAAGAGTACTCCAAGGAGTGCTCTTTTTTATATTGACTATTTTTATTCCTTGATATATCATATAATACTGTATACGCGATATAGCCTATTTTATGGAAGGAGATACCTTATGAAATTTGTAAGAGAAGATGTAAGAAATATAGCCATTATTGCTCATGTTGATCATGGAAAAACTACTTTGGTTGATGCCATGCTTAAACAAAGCGGTATTTTTAGGTCAAATGAAAAAGTTGAGGAAAGAATCTTGGATTTTAATGATTTGGAAAGAGAAAGAGGCATAACAATTCTTGCTAAAAATACCGCTATACGATATAAAGATGTGAAAATAAATATAGTTGATACACCAGGACATGCAGATTTTAGCGGTGAAGTAGAGCGAGTATTAAAAATGGTAGATGGGGTACTTTTGCTGGTGGATTCTTTTGAAGGACCTATGCCACAGACCCGTTTTGTGTTAAGTAAAGCCTTGGGACTAGATTTAAAACCTATAGTTGTTATAAATAAAATTGATAGACCTGATGCAAGGCCAGAGGAGGTTATTGACGAAGTCTTAGATTTATTTATTGAATTAGGAGCAAATGATGACCAAATCGATTTCCCTGTGGTTTACACTTCTGCAAAAGAAGGTATAGCAAAATTAAGTTTAGATGAAGAATCTCATGATTTGAGACCTCTTTTTGATACGATTTTAGATTATATTCCTGCACCAATAGGAGATATTGAGGAACCATTGCAACTTATAGTGACTACTTTAGATTATGATGATTACATTGGGAGAATTGCCATTGGAAAAGTAGTTAGAGGGAAAATAATTTCAGGGGAAGAAGCGGCCATATGTAAACGAGATGGGTCAATACAAAAAGTTCACATAAATAATCTATATCAGTTTGAAGGACTAAAAAGAGTGCAAGTAGAAGAAGCAAGCTTGGGAGATATTGTGGCAGTTTCTGGCATAAGCGATATTGAGATTGGAGAGACCATTGCAGATAAGGATAATCCTGAAGCGGTAGACTTTGTTCGAATAGAAGAGCCTACAGTTTCTATGACTTTTAGTGTAAATACCAGTCCTTTTGCTGGAACTGAGGGTAAATACGTTACTTCAAGACATTTAAGAGAAAGGCTTTTTAAAGAGTTAGAGACAAACGTCGCGTTACGAGTTGAAGAAACAGATTCTACTGATTCTTTTAAGGTGTCTGGAAGAGGAGAGCTGCATCTTTCTATTTTAATTGAGACTATGAGACGGGAAGGGTATGAATTGCAGGTTTCTAAACCTACAGTGATTTTTAAAGAAATAAATGGAGTAAAAATGGAACCTATTGAACTTTTGACAATAGATATTCCTGAAGAATATATGGGAGTTGTAATGGAAAAATTAGGACCGAGAAAAGCTGAATTGATGGATATGCACACATTAAAGCCAGGAACTATAAGGCTTAAGTTTAAAGTACCTACACGAGGCTTAATAGGGTATCGGTCTGAATTTTTAACAGATACAAAAGGAAATGGCATAATAACTTCTGTCTTTTATGATTATGAACCTTACAAAGGAGACATTCCTTCTCGTACGAGAGGCGCTCTTATAGCTTTTGAGACTGGGGTTGCGACAACTTATGGCCTTTACAATGCTCAAGAGAGAGGGACACTTTTTATAGAGCCAGGTACAAAAGTGTATGAAGGGATGGTTGTGGGAGTTAATTCAAGAAGTGGAGATATTGATGTCAATGTATGTAAGAAAAAACATGTGACAAATTTAAGGTCTGCAACGGCGGATGAAGCTTTGAGGTTATCACCTGTAAAAAAGATGTCTTTAGAAGAAGCATTAGAGTTTATAGATAATGATGAATTAGTGGAAGTTACTCCTCAAAGCATTAGAATACGAAAAAAGATTTTGGATTCTCAACAAAGATATAAAAGTGCAAAATACAACAAATAAGGGAGCCTTTTTGGCTCCTTTATTATTTATTATATAAGTCATTTAAAATTTTGTTTATATAATTTATAGTTTCTTGGTAAGGGGGAATACCTTGATATTTTTCTACTGATTGAGGACCAGCATTATATGCAGCTAATGCTAATCTTATGTCATGGTAAGTGTCTAACAAATTTTTTAGGTATCTTACTCCTCCATCTATATTTTGAGAAGGGTCAAAAGGATTGGATACATTTAATTCCTTTGCAGTTGAAGGCATAAGCTGCATAAGTCCCATCGCTCCTGCAGAAGAAACTGCGAATGGATTAAAATTAGACTCTGCTTTGATGACCGCTCTGATGAGATTTGCATCTACATTATATTTTTGACTGGCCCGTTGTATTAAATCTTCAATTTGTTGTAAATTTGTATTTTTTGATGGCGCATTATTACTCACATTTCCTGAATTGTATTGTTGATTTTCTATAGCATTGTTTAAAACTTCAGCAAAAGGTTTATCAGTGTTAAATATTTTTATATTAGCAGGGAGTCTGCTTTGAATTTCGCGAAATTTATTTTCAATTATTTGATTTACAATATTTGTCAATTCAATCCCTCCTATAATATATAATTCGACAAAATTCTTCTAAAACCTCTTTTAAAAGTGCAAATTAGTAAAAAAGTCCTATTAAAATTTTTAAAGGATTTTTTAAGGAAGTATAGTATAATATAAGTGTAAAGATTTATCGTATAAAGATTTATGGTAAGGGTTGATAAAGAAATGAAAAACGAAAGAATGCTGGAGGTTTTAATTGTTGTATTAATAATTCCTCTAGTTTCTCTTTTAGCAGGTTATTTTATTTCAAAAGATATTGTAGAACCTAACATTTCAAAAACAAATGACAGTGATAATTTTGAAGAGATGGTTGTTAAAGGAATTGACTTGTTTGAAGTTGTTTTAGGTAGCTATTCAGATTTTGAGACTGCAAAGTATCAGGATGATTTAATGAAGATGAAGGGAGTTTATTCTTTTGTTAGTAAAGATTCTGACAAATATTTGTTAATAGGTGGAATATTTTTAGATAGAGAACAAGCTGCTTTATTTTCTTCTTCCTTAAAGTCTCAAGGTATTTCCAGTGAAGTATATGTAAAAAAAGGGCCTTCTATAAAAATTGCATATGACAAGAAATTAACATCAGAAATGGATGTTTTTACAAGCAAATTACAAGATTTTCAACAAATTTTTGATTATATGTCGGCTCTTTCTTATAAAGCTTCTAATGACAAATTAGAAAAACAAGAATTAGAAGAATTAAAGAGAAAAGTGGATAGTTTTAAAAATAGTAAGGAGGATTTTGAAAAAAAAGAAGTGACAATACTAATACAAAAGACGATAGAGATTGTCGATAAAATAACAAATGATATTAAAAAAATTGAAATATCGGCTGCTTTAGAAGATGGAAATACCTTTAGTTTATTGCAAGAAAGTTTATGGCAATCTTGTGAAGAATATAATACTTTTTTAAAAACAATTGTTATGCAAAACCAATAATGGGGTGTTAAGGTATGAAATTAAAAGAGGTAAAAGAAATTTTAAATGCAGAAGTTATGGTGGGAGAAGAAAAATTAGAAGAAGAAGTATTTACTGCTTGTGGTGCAGACTTGATGAGTGATGTTTTGGCATCTCGTGACGAAAAGGCTGTGCTTTTGACAGGGCTTACTAATGTCCAAGTTATAAGGACTGCAGAAGTAGTGGGAGATATTAAATGTATAGTGTTTGTAAGAGGTAAGACTCCGGGAGAGGAAATATTGGAACTTGCTAAAAAAGCAGGACTTGTGATAATGAAGACAAAATATCCTCTTTATATTGCCTGTGGCCTTTTGTATTCTAATGGGCTTACTTGTAGAAGTGGTGAATGAAATGGTACTTTATAGTTTAGATTTTGATGTTAAAGCGAGAGATTTTGATTCTGCAGGAGAGGTTTCCAGCAATTTGAGATCAGTATTAAAACAGCTTTCCTTAAATCCAGATGTTGTAAGGAGAAGTTGCATAGCTTGTTATGAAGCAGAGATGAATATAATAATTCATTCTTATGGAGGTCACATGGAAATAGAAATTTTTGGCGATAAAATACGCATAACTGCAGAAGACACAGGTCCTGGAATAGAAGACATTGAACTTGCCATGAAAGAAGGATATTCTACTGCTCCTGAAGAGATAAGGGAAATGGGATTTGGAGCCGGCATGGGACTTCCTAATATGAAGGAAAATTCTGATTTTATGGATATAAAAAGCAGTAAAAATGGGACAACTGTGGTAATGGAAATTTTATTTAAGTAGGTGATAAAATGTCATATTTTCACTCTGTTACATTAGATAAGGATAGATGTAGAGGGTGTACTAATTGCATAAAAAGATGTCCTACGGAGGCAATAAGGGTAAGAGATGGGAAAGCAATGATTATAAATGAAAGGTGCATAGATTGTGGTGAATGTATACGTGTGTGCCCATATCATGCTAAATTGGCGGTAACTGATAGTTTGGATACGATGAAAAATTTTAAGTACAAGATTGCACTTCCTGCTCCTTCTTTATATGGACAATTTAGGGATTTAACTATTAATCAAATATTGAGTGCATTGCTGGATATAGGCTTTGATGAAGTTTTTGAAGTGGCATATGCTGCTGAAATTGTTTCTAAATTTACGCGGGAAGCATTGGCAAAAGGAAATTTAAAAAAGCCAGTTATATCTTCTGCTTGCCCCGCTGTTGTGCGATTCGTACAAATCAAATTTCCCTCTTTGATTGATAATTTATTGGATATATGTTCTCCTATGGATACTGCGGCAATATTAGCAAAAAAGGAAGCAATTAAAAAGACGGGACTGAAGCAAGAGGAAATAGGAGTTTTTTTCATTTCCCCCTGTGCTGCAAAAGTGACAAGTGTGAAAAATCCTATTGGTATAGAAAAATCCAAAATTGATGGGGTTTTTTCTATGAAAGAAATATATGGCCTAATCATTGAAAAAGCTAAGACTACTGTTGTCAGAGATTTAAGCAAAGCTTCTATGATAGGTGTTGGATGGGCAAACTCTGGTGGAGAAGCTTTTGGCACTTTTACAGAAAATAGTATTTATGTAGACGGGATACACAATGTTGGAGATGTCTTAGAAGAGATTGAATTAGGAAAATTGAACGATTTAGACTTTTTTGAAGGTCTTGCATGTATCGGTGGGTGTATTGGTGGACCTTTAGCTGTTGAAAATAATTTTGTGGCCAAAAATAGAATAAGAAAACTGACAGAAAAACTTCCTAAAAGAGAAGAGCCTTTGTTTGATGAGAAAGAGATTGATTTTGGAGAGGTGAAATGGAAAAAGAAAATAGAAAAAAGTGAAGTTATGAAGTTGGACAAAGACATTTCAAAAGCACTTGAAATGATGAAACAAATAGACACCCAATACAAAGCCTTACCAGGACTTGACTGTGGTTCTTGTGGTTCACCTACTTGTAGGGCATTGGCAGAAGATATAATGAAAGGCTATGCTACTGAGTATGATTGCATTTTTATATTAAAAGACAAAATAAAAAATTTGGCTCAAGAATTAAATGATCTGGCAGGTAAAATTCCTCCAGTTTTAAGTGAGGGAAAGGAGTGAAATGTTATGAGGATAAAAGTAGTGGAGCTTGTTGAGAAAGGATTTAGATTAGTTGCGGGTGACAACGGAATTGACAAAGAAATTGAAGGGGTGTATATATGCGACCTTTTAAGTTGGGTTATGGCCCATGCAAAAGCTAAGAGCGCCTGGATAACAATTCAAACTCATGTAAATATCGTAGCAGTAGCTTTGCTGGCCGAAATAAGTTGCATAATAATTCCTGAAGATGCGAAATTAGATGAAGAAGCTAAGAAAAAGGCTGATGAGGAAGGCATCCCTATATTAAGTTTTACAGGGACTTCTTATGAAGCAGCAATAACTTTGTACGAGATGATGAAATGATGCTTTACTATGATTTGCATATTCATACAGCTTTATCTCCTTGTGCTTCAGATGAAATGACTCCTAACAATATTATCAATATGGCTCTCATAAAAGGACTTGATGTGATAGGTATAACAGACCATAACAGTGCTAGAAATGTGAAAGCTGTGTATAATCTTGGATTAAAAAAAGGCTTAATAGTAGTGCCTGGTATAGAGGTACAGACAAGAGAAGAGGTTCACATACTTTGTTATTTTTATTCAGTAGATGAATGTGTAAAATTTAGTGAAATTATTAACAAGAATTTGATAAAAATTAAAAATCAAAAAACAATCTTTGGGAATCAATTTGTGATGGATGAAGAAGATAATGTTATAGAAGAGATAGATTACTCATTGTTAATTTCATCAAATTTGAGCATTAATGAAATTTTTGAATACATGGAGGGCAAGGGGGTAGCGGTCCCTGCCCATGTGGATCGGCCTGCCTATAGTATTGTATCAAATCTTGGATTTATCCCTAATATTAAAAATTTAACAACAATTGAGATATCAAAAGGTATTGTGACAGAAAATTTTTTACACTCATATCCTGAATATAGAAAATATAAAATTATAAGGTCGTCAGATGCCCATTATTTAGGAGATATTTCTGAAAGAGAGGAATTCTTACTGTGTAAGTCAGAATTAAAAAGTGTTGTAGACTGGCTTTGCGGTTATTGAGTTTTTGTAATTCTACTAAATTAGTTGGGATTATCAGAAAATAAAAATTTTTTTATAAAAGCTTATTAAAAATTTAATAAATATATGATATAATATTGACGAACATTGAATACAAAGTTTACTTAGAGCTTGGAACATGAAATTTTTAATTCACAAGGAGGGAAATAAATGGAGACCTTATGCCGAAAATTCGGTGAAGAGAAAGTAGAGAGGTTTAAAAAGGCTTTGGAGGAATTAAAAAATATCCCTGGCTCTTTGATTGCAATTATGAATGAGGCTCAAGAAATTTTTGGATATCTTCCTATTGAAGTTCAACTTTATATTTCAAAAGAAATGAATGTGCCTTTGACAGAAATATTTGGAATAGCTACTTTTTATTCAAGGTTTACTTTAAAGCCTTCGGGTAAATACAAGATCAATTTGTGTATGGGAACAGCTTGTTATGTAAGAGGAGCTGCAATGGTGCTGGAAAAAATAAAAGAGAAATTGGGAATTCAAGTAGGTGAAACAACTCCAGATGGGAAATTTTCTTTAGAACCTACTAGATGCCTTGGAGCTTGCGGATTGGCTCCTGTTATGATGATAAATGGTGAAGTTTTTGGAAGATTAACTCCTGATGATGTTGATGAAATATTGAGTAAATTTGAGTAAGAGTTTGATTGTTATGAAAGAATTAGCTCTTTATATATTAGATTTGTCACAAAATAGCATAAGAGCGGGAGCAAAAAATATTTATATTGAAATAAATATAGATACTTCAAAAGATATGCTTAAAGTCTCTATAGAAGATGATGGATGTGGAATGAGTGAGGAATTATTAAAAAAAGTCACAGACCCTTTTATAACCACAAGAAAGGAGAGAAAAGTAGGGCTTGGAATTCCGCTCTTTAAGGAGCTTGCCCAGCTGTGTGAAGGAAACTTTGAGATTTTTTCTGTAGAAGGAAAAGGAACAAAAATAATAGGTATTTTTAAGCTTTCAAGTATAGACCTTGTTCCAATAGGAGATATGGCTTCAACAATTGTGTCGCTGATATTATCTGCGCCGGACTTGGATATTGTATACAAATATAGCAAAGATGGCTATGAGTTTTTGCTTGATACTAAAGAACTCAGAAAAGTGCTAAAAGAAGTCAGTTTAAATGATATTAAGGTATTAAATTGGATAAGGGAATATGTGGAAGAGAATATGAAAGGTGATATGGAGGTGTAACAATGAAATCTATAGAGGAATTGGAAAGAATCAGGAAAGAAACTTTAGAGAAAATAAATTTGAGAAAAGACAGGTCAGGTATAAGAATTGCTGTTGGAATGGCTACTTGTGGTATTGCAGCAGGAGCAAGGCCTGTCATGATGGCGATATTAGATGAACTCAGTAAGAGGAATGTGACTGATGTAATTGTCACAGAGACTGGTTGTATAGGTATGTGTAAATTAGAACCTATTGTAGATGTTTATGTTCCAGGACAAGAAAAAGTCACCTACGTAAAGGTTGATGAGAAAAAGGCAAGGCAAATAGTTGTTGAACATGTTATAAATGGCCATCCAATCAGAGAATGGACTATTGAAAATTACGAATAGAGGAGGGGAAATAGCATGCTTTATAGGTCACACGTAATGGTATGCGGTGGTACCGGATGTACATCTTCAGATTCTGATAAAGTAGCAGAGCGTTTTACGGAGGAAATAAAAAAAGCTGGTTTAGATAAGGAAGTATTAGTTGTTAGGACAGGGTGTTTTGGCCTTTGCGAATTAGGACCAGTTGTTGTAGTGTATCCTGAAGGAGTTTTTTATAGCAGAGTTAAACCTGACTATGTTCCTGAAATTGTAGAAGAGCACTTGCTAAAAGGAAGACCTGTTAAGAAATATCTCTATGGGGAAAGCGTGACAGAAAGAGAAATAAAGCCATTGGAAGAAACTCCTTTCTTTAGGAAACAAAAGAGGATTGCCCTTAGAAACTGCGGTATTATCAATCCTGAAGATATAAGAGAAGCAATTGCTTTTGACGGATATAAGGCGTTAGCAAAGGTTCTTACTCAAATGACTCCTAAAGAGGTTATTGACGAGGTAAAGAAATCCGGGCTAAGGGGTAGAGGTGGTGGAGGATTCCCAACAGGTGTAAAATGGGAATTTGCTTACAACCAGAAAGAAACTCCTAAGTATGTAGTCTGCAACGCCGATGAAGGTGACCCTGGTGCTTTTATGGATAGAAGCATATTGGAAGGAGACCCTCACAGTGTTTTAGAGGCAATGGCAATAGCAGGATACGCAATTGGAGCAAACCATGGATATATTTATGTAAGGGCAGAATATCCTTTGGCAGTAAAAAGGCTTAAAATTGCTATTGAACAGGCAAGAGAATATGGTCTTTTAGGGAAAGACATATTTGGGACAGGTTTTGATTTTGACATTGAGATAAGATTAGGAGCAGGTGCTTTTGTCTGTGGAGAAGAGACTGCACTTTTAAATTCAGTAATGGGAAGAAGAGGAGAACCAAGACCAAGACCTCCATTTCCTGCTGTAAAAGGTGTATGGGATAAACCAACAATTATAAATAATGTAGAGACATTTGCTAATATTCCACCAATTATTTTAAATGGTGCTGAGTGGTTTTCAAGCATAGGTACAGAAAAATCAAAAGGGACAAAAGTTTTTGCCTTAACTGGTAAAGTAAACAACACAGGTCTTATTGAAGTTCCAATGGGAACTACTTTAAGAGAAATTATCTACGAAATAGGTGGAGGAATACCTAACGGAAAGAAATTTAAAGCTGCTCAAACTGGAGGACCTTCAGGTGGATGTATTCCTGCAGAGCATTTAGATACACCAATCGATTACGATTCTTTAATAAATGTAGGTTCTATGATGGGGTCAGGTGGACTTGTTGTAATGGACGAAGACACCTGTATGGTCAATGTTGCAAAATTTTTCCTTGAGTTTACAGTTGATGAGTCCTGTGGTAAATGTGCACCTTGTAGGATTGGCACAAGAAGGATGTTGGAAGTTTTAGATAAGATAACTTCTGGTAAAGGTGAGGAAGGAGACATTGAAAGATTAGAAGAACTTGCTAAAACCATTAAGGCTACAGCTTTATGTGGACTTGGACAGACAGCGCCAAATCCGGTTTTATCTACAATTAGATATTTTAGAGATGAATATGAGGCGCATATAAAAGAAAAAAGATGCCCAGCTGGTGTATGCCAAGCCCTCTTAAGATTTTATATTGCCCCAGATAAGTGTAAAGGCTGTGGAATTTGCGCTAAAAATTGCCCTGTCAATGCAATTTCTGGAAAGACAAAAGAGCCTTATGTAATTGACCAAGACAAATGTATCAAGTGCGGCACATGTATTGAAAAATGTCCATTTGGCGCAATATACAAAAAATAATTGAGGAAGGAGTGTAAAAGATGGACAAAGTTCGTGTTATGATAGACAGCATCACTGTAGAAGTTCCCTCCCATTACACGGTATTGGAAGCAGCAAAAGAAGCAGGCATAGATATTCCTACACTGTGTTACCTCAAGGAAATTAATCAAATTGGC
The DNA here is from genome assembly GCF_000445185.1 of Thermoanaerobacter sp. A7A. Classification (GTDB taxonomy): domain Bacteria; phylum Bacillota; class Thermoanaerobacteria; order Thermoanaerobacterales; family Thermoanaerobacteraceae; genus Thermoanaerobacter. Next base: position 9,922 of record NZ_AVAF01000045.1, on the reverse strand, counting down.
GCTTGTCGTATATGTGTAGTTGAAATAGAAGGAGTTAGAAATTTACAAACCTCCTGCACTTATCCGGTATTTGATGGTATGAAAGTGTATACAAATACACCTAAAGTTAGAGAAGCGCGGAAATTAAATCTTGAGCTTATACTTTCAAATCATGATAGAAGCTGTTTGACTTGTATTAGAAATACTAACTGTGAGCTTCAATCATTGTCTAAAAAATTAGGAGTAGATGAAATAAGGTTTGAAGGTGAAAATATAAAGTATTCTATAGATAATGCTTCTCCTTCTATTGTAAGGGACCCAAATAAGTGTGTGCTTTGTAGAAGATGTGTATCAGTATGTTCAGAAGTGCAAAACGTATTTGCTATTGGAATGGTAAATAGAGGATTTAATACAATGGTAGCACCTTCTTTTGGCAGAAGTTTAAAAGATTCTCCTTGTATAAGCTGTGGACAGTGTATTGAGGTATGTCCTGTTGGAGCTATATATGAAAAAGACCACACAAAGAGAGTTTATGAGGCTTTAGCTGATGAGAAAAAATATGTAGTAGCTCAAACAGCTCCAGCTGTAAGAGTAGCATTAGGTGAAGAGTTTGGCATGCCAATAGGAAGTATTGTTACAGGAAAAATGGTAGCAGCTTTGAGAAGAATGGGTTTTGATGCGATATTTGATACGAATTTTGCAGCAGACTTGACTATAATGGAGGAAGGTTCGGAACTTCTTGAAAGGCTTAAAAATGGCGGAAAACTTCCTATGATAACTTCCTGTAGCCCTGGTTGGATAGCTTTCTGTGAAAAATATTATCCAGAATTTATAGATAATCTTTCAACTTGTAAGTCTCCTCACATGATGATGGGGGCATTAGTAAAGAGTTATTATGCAGAAAAGAAAGGGCTTAATCCTGAGGATATATATATAGTATCTATTATGCCATGTACTGCTAAAAAACTAGAGATTGAAAGGCCAGAAATGCAGCATAATGGAATAAAAGATGTAGATGCTGTCCTTACCACAAGAGAATTGGCGAGAATGATAAAAGAAATGGGCATTGACTTTGTAAATCTTCCTGATGAAGAATATGACGAACCTCTTGGAATGTCCACGGGTGCGGCAGTAATATTTGGAGCTACAGGTGGAGTTATGGAGGCAGCTTTAAGGACAGTTGCGGATATTGTAGAAGGGAAAGATTTAGACAAATTTGATTATGAAGAAGTGAGAGGGTTAGAAGGTGTTAGAGAGGCTACTATAAGAATAGATGGTAAGGACATAAAAGTTGCCATAGCAAATGGAACAGGAAATGCGAAAAAACTTCTTGACAAAGTAAAAGCTGGCGAGGTAGAGTATCACTTCATAGAGGTAATGGGCTGCCCAGGAGGATGTATAATGGGAGGCGGTCAGCCGATTCACAATCCAAATGAAATGGAAAAAGTAAAAGAATTAAGAGCGAAGGCTATTTACGAAGCAGATAAAAATTTGCCTATCAGAAAATCTCACAAAAATCCTGCAATACAAAAACTCTATGAAGAATTTTTGGGCAGTCCTTTAAGCGAAAAGTCTCATCACTTGCTCCACACTCATTATTCCAAGAAGGAGTTGTATCCTCTGGTAAAATAAATTTAATTAATAGTAAAGCTTCCAATACCTTATTGGGAGCTTTACCATTTTTTTATTTTAAAGTTAGTTATAGAAATGTATATAATTTGTGATATAATAAAAAAGAATGGTAGTTTATAAGGTCACTACAACTTAAGGAGTGAAAGAAATTGAGAAGAGGTAAAAGTCCTTGGACATTGGTATTTTTAATTGTCGTAGGACTAATTTTAGGAGGTTTTTTAGGGGACCTATTGGCGCATTTTTTTAAAGAATTAGCTTATCAGCAAATAATAGGTATGAACAATCCTCTTACTTTGGATCTGAATTTTATTAAATTTTCCTTTCTGTTATCTGTTAAGATAAACATAGGGACTGTAGTAGGATTAATTCTTGCAATATACGCTTATTACAAAATGTAGGTGATAAAATGAAAATTGTCCTCGCTTCTAAATCGCCAAGAAGAAGAGAGTTACTTTCAAATTTAGGACTTGACTTTGAAGTGATCGAAAGTAATGTGGAGGAGTTTTCAAGTGAAAAGCATCCTTCAAGATATGTTATGGATTTATCTTTTAATAAAGCCATGTCAGTTGCTAAAAAATTAAAGGAAGAAGCTATAGTGATAGGTGCTGATACTATTGTGGTAATTGAAGATAAAGTTTTAGGGAAACCAAAGGATAGAGATGAAGCCTTTATCATGCTTAAAAACTTACAAGGAAGAGTCCATACAGTATATACAGGAATTACTATCGTCAGGACTAAAGATTTTAAATGTGTAAGCGACTTTGAAGAGACAAAAGTTTGGATTAAAAAATTAGAAGATAAAGAAATTTTTAATTATATCGATACTGGCGAAGGTTATGATAAAGCTGGAGCATATGCTATACAAGGATTTGGTGCTCTTATTGTTGAAAAGATTGAAGGAGATTATTTTAATGTGGTAGGTCTTCCGATTTCAAAGCTTTTTGATATTTTAAAAAGAGAGTTTGATGTGAGGTTACTTTGAAAGGGTGAAAGGATTGGGCAAGGATGCAAAAATCATGATAAAAGACTTGCCTTATGAGGAAAGACCCAGAGAAAGACTTATAAAACATGGAGCTCAAGTATTGTCAAATGCCGAGTTGATAGCTATAATAATAGGGACAGGAAGTAAAAGAGAAAGTGCCATTAGTTTAGCACAAAGGCTTATAATGGAAGATAGAGGGCTTAAATTCATTGTAGATTCAAGTGTAGAAAAACTTGCCAGCATAAAAGGAATTGGTATAGCTAAGGCAGTAAAGCTAAAAGCTGCAGTAGAATTAGGACGTCGAATGATGTTATCTACGGGAAGTGATAGTTTTACAATAACATCGCCAGAAGATGTCATAAATTTGATGATGGATGAAATGAGGTATTTGACGAAAGAGCATTTTAAAGTGATAATGCTCAATGTAAAGAATAAAGTTATTGCGATAGAGACTATTTCTATAGGAAGTCTAAATACTTCCATTGTGCATCCAAGAGAAGTATTTAAGGCTGCAATTGAAAGGTCATCTTCCTCTATAATTTTGGTTCACAATCACCCCAGTGGAGACCCTACTCCTAGCAGAGAAGACATAGAAGTGACAAAAAGGTTGGTAGAAGGAGGAAATATACTGGGTATAAAAGTTTTAGATCATGTTATAATTGGAGATGGGAGAGGTATAAGTCTTAAAGAAAAAGGGTATTATGAGTTTGAATAAAATAGGAAGGAGTATACGCAAATGAGAGGATTTTCCAGAGATATTGGGATTGATTTAGGTACTGCTACAACTTTGGTATATGTACAAGGTAAAGGAATTGTTTTAAGAGAGCCATCCGTTGTGGCGATGAGGACAGATTCCAAGGCAATTCTTGCAGTTGGAGAAGAAGCAAAAAAAATGGTAGGTAGAACTCCTGGAAATATAATCGCTATAAGGCCTATGAGAGATGGTGTAATAGCCGATTTTGATATAACTAAGGCTATGTTGGATCACTTTATAAGTAAAGTTAATCCAAGAAAGGGATTATTTAGGCCTAGAGTTATAGTTGGTATACCTTCAGGGGTTACGGAAGTAGAGAAAAGAGCAGTTATTGAAGCAGCTTTACAAGCAGGGGCGAAAGAAGCTCATACAGTAGAAGAGCCTATGGCTGCAGCAATTGGTGCAGGTCTTCCTGTTGAAGAACCAACTGGAAGCATGGTTGTAGACATAGGGGGTGGTACCACAGATGTGGCTGTAATTTCTCTTGGAGGAATTGTTACCAGCAAGTCTTTGAGAGTTGGCGGAGATGAAATGGATGAAGCTATAATCAATTATATAAAGAGAGAATATAACCTCATGATAGGAGAAAGGACTGCAGAAGAGATAAAGATACAAATTGGTTCAGCTTTTCCAAAGCCAAAAGAGGAAACTATGGACATAAGAGGAAGAGATTTAGTGTCTGGTCTTCCTAAAACTTTAAAGATTACTTCAACTGAAATTTTGGAAGCTTTAAAAGATCCAATATCCAGCATAATTGAAGCTATAAAGATGACTCTTGAAAAGACTCCACCAGAGCTTGCAGCAGATATCATGGACAGAGGAATTATGTTAACAGGCGGTGGTGCTCTTTTGAGCGGCATAGACAAGCTCATAAGAGAGGAAACAGGAATGCCTGTACAAATAGCTGATCAGCCAACAGATTGTGTGGCACTTGGAGCAGGGAAAATTTTAGAGGAAAGTTCCCTCTTTAGGAGAGTTTTAAGTCCGGCAACTAGAGTTTGAGAGGTGTTATTGGCGTGCCACGCTTTTTTAGAAATAATAAGCAATTTATTTTGTTTTTTTTGATAGCCGTGGCGCTTATTGCCGCCATGGCTTATACTTATGGTACAGAAAGGTATGTTACTAAAGTAGAATCTATAGTTGGAACTGTTTTTACTCCCATTCAAAAAGTTTTCTATCAAATGGGAGAGGAAATTTCTGATTTCTTTTCTTCAATTAGTGAGATAGGTACTTTAAGGGCAACAAATGAAAAACTTCAAAAAGAAGTAGAAAAATTGAGAAAAGAAAATATTCAGTTACAGGAATTAATGAACGAAAATAAAAGGCTTAAAGAGGCTTTAAATTTTAAAACAGAAAATGTTGAACTAGATTTAAAACTTGCTACTATAACAGGAAAGAATTCAGGTAATTGGTTTAATATTTTTACTATTGATAAAGGCAAAAATGAGGGTATAAAACCTGGCATGGCAGTTTTAGATGAAAAAGGAAATATGGTAGGACAGATTACAGAAGTAGGAGACAATTGGGCAAAGGTATTAGCCATTATAGATAGAGATAGTTCTGTAAGTGCTGTAGCTGTGCGAACTCGTGATAATGGTGTGGTAAGAGGAGATTCAAACGGTGGACTTATCATGATATATCTTCCCTTAGATGCCGAATTGATAGAAGGTGACGTAGTAACTACTTCTGGTATGAGTAGATTCCCAAAAGGTTTGATAATAGGAAAAGTATCAAAAGTTACTCGAGATCCAGGTTCTTTGCTAAAACAAGCCGTCATAGAACCAGCTGCTGATTTTGAAAGATTGGAGTATGTGTTTGTAGTTACTAATACAACAAATACAGGGAAGTAGATTATTATGAGAAAAGTGTATAAATATTTATTGATTGTTTTGTTAATTGTTTTACAAGCAACTTTATTCAGATTTATAGATATTTTCGGTGTCAAACCAGATGCAGTTTTTATTGTAGTGCTAAGTTTTTCACTTTTAAACGGTTCTTGGGAAGCAATTTATTTAAGTCTTTTTGGTGGGCTTATTCAAGATATTCTTTTTAATAATGCTTTAGGGGTTACTACTTTTTCCTTGCTTATTGTCAGCTACATTACAGGACTTTTAAGCAAAAGTGTTTTTAAAGAAAGTTCTTTTGTGGCTTTTGTGTTTGTCTTTTTAGGAACCCTTCTTTATAACCTTGTAACGATGTTTTCAATGGTTTTGATGAAGTATGAGTTTAATTTCTTATTAGATTTTATGAATATTGCGATGATACAGGCGGTTTATAATTCTGTAATTACTGCTTTTGCCTATAGATATTTAGTTTCCTTTAACAGATATGTTAATGAAAATAAAGTAAATCTTTTTAGAAAAAGCAAATTTTGAAGGTGATATCATTGAATGAGAGCCTTAAAAAAAAGTTTTATACTTTTGGAGCCATTATCCTTGTTCTTCTTGTCGTTTTAGTTTCCCGCTTAATCTATTTACAGCTGATAAAGGGCGACTATTATAGAGAAATATCAATGCGCCAAGCAATTAGACGTATACCTATTGAGGCTCCTCGTGGAGAAATTGTTGATAGGTATGGAGTAAAATTAGCCACAAATAGACCAAGCTTTTCTGTAGATATTATAAAAGGAGAAGTGGTTGATAGTCATCTTAACGAGACTATATTAAAATTAATGAATATTTTGACGAAAAATAATGTAAAATATAAAGACGATTTGCCTATCTATTTAGATGAAAATGGAAATCCTTATTTCAATTTTAAAAATTCAGATGAAGTATCAGTAAAAGAAGAAACTTTAAAAGCTCGAGAAAAAGCCTGGAAAAAAGCTAATAACATACATGAAAATGCTACTGCTAAAGAGGCATGGGATATTTTAATAAAAAAATTTAAAATACCTAAGGATATGGATCCAATAGAAGCAAGAAAAATAATGGTTGTACGTCAATTAATGGAAGAACAAGGATATAATCAATATCAGCCAGTAGAAATAGCTGTGGATGTCGATCAAAAAACAGTTGCCGAGATTGAGGAAAAACATTTAGAATTGCCAGGAATTATGATAAATGTAAAACCTGTTAGATATTATCCTTATGAAACACTATTATCCCAAACTTTAGGATATATTGGTCGAATTACTCAAGAAGATTTAAAAAACTTGGATATGAGTAAATACAAGCTTACAGATTTGGTTGGGCATTCTGGACTTGAAGCATTGTATGAAAAGTATTTAAGAGGAAAAGATGGTGGACAACAAGTAGTAGTAGATAATTATGGAAGATTAATAAAGAATTTAGGGACAGAACCTCCTGTACCAGGTGATACTATATTTTTAACCATTGACAAAAATATTCAAGAGGCGGCAGAACAATCTCTTATCACAACTATGCAAAATATAAGAGAGGGGAAATATGGCGAGTCTTTTCCTGCTAATATTGGAGCAGCAGTGGTTGTAGATGTAAACACAGGAAAAGTTTTAGCATTAGCCAGTATCCCTGGTTATGATCCAAACATTTTTGCTACTGGCAATCCCCCTAAAGATGTAGTAAATGAACTTTTTAAATCAAGAGATGCTACAGCTGATCCAAGTCCTATTTTCAATTATGCAACTCAAGGAGCAGTACCTCCAGGATCTACCTTCAAGATGGCTGTTGCATTCGCAGCTTTAGACACTGGTGTTACAACAGTTGATGAAAAATATTTAGACCCAGGAATATATCCTTATACAGGACAGCGTAACTGGCTATGGCCACGGACACAAGGTTGGGTGAATGTTTCTGATGCAATTAAATATTCTACTGATACCTATTTTTATGAAATGGGAAGAAGAATGGGAATAGATAAAATAGTCGAATATGCCAAGAAATTTGGTTTAGACCAAAAAACAGGAATAGAGCTGTATGAAGCAAAAGGTGTTATTGCAAGTCCACAATATAAAAGAGAATATTATCTTGGGTTGATAAAATCAATGGTGAAAACAGATACAAATCCAGATGGAGTTATAACGGAAGAACAGTATCAAAAAATTGTAGAAATCATTGATAAAGGGAATTTGAGTGACTATAATACCTTTTTACAATTAGAAAAGATGGGTATAAAAGATACAAAGCTTCAAAGAAAGTTATGGGAAATGATGTATTATGCAAAACATTGGAGCTTGACAGATACTTGTAGTGCGGCAATAGGACAAGGAGATAATCAGTTTACTCCTTTAGAAATTGCTAGTTATGTGTCTACATTAATAAATGGAGGAATTAGATATAAACTTCATTTAGTTGATAAAATTGTGTCCCCAGATGGAAAAATTGTTGAGGAAACAAAGCCAGAAGTTTTAGATAGAATTCATATTCCCAAGAAATACCTCGATGCTATAAAGTTAGGTATGAAAGGAGTAACTGAAAGAGGAGGTACTGCAAGCGGTGCTTTTCGCAATTTTCCTATTCCTGTAGGGGGCAAGACAGGTACTGCAGAAGTAGTTGGAAGGGCTAATTATGCTTGGTTTGTTGGCTTTGCTCCTTATGATGATCCTCAAATAGTTGTAGTTGCGGTTATATACCAAGGAGGACATGGTTCTTACGCAGGTTATGTAGCGAGAGATATTTTTGATGCTTATTTTGGATTGAGTAAGAATAATACAGGTGAAACCTTCAATGTGATAAATTTGCCTATAAGATGATTTGTGGGTGAGGATATTTTATCCTCTTTTTTTCTTTAACAAGAAGGAAAATTACGATTTGTGGAGAATATAGATAATAACGAGTGTTTTACGGAGGTAGATTATGATAAAAGAAGCAATAAAAATTCAAGGGACAAAAGAAGGGCTGGTAATTGTATTAGAAGAGGATGTAGATATTGAAACACTAAAAGAGAAAATAGTGAATAGAATTGAGAAATCTCTTAAATTTTTTGAGGGTGCAACTCTTACTGTGAGAGTAAAAAGTTTAAACGTCAAAGAAGAGAAATTACAAGAATTAAAAGACTTTATTTTTGATAAATACGGCATTGAGGTGCGGGTAAAAAATTTTCAAGAAAAACATATAAAAAATGTGACAGATGACGAAATATTTAATGGGTTAGAAGAGGGGATAACAAAATTTCATAAAGGTACTGTTAGGTCAGGACAGGTTGTGAAATACCATGGTAATCTTGTAATAATTGGGGATGTGAATCCTGGAGGATTAGTACAAGCTGCCGGTAATATAGTTGTTATGGGGACGTTGAGGGGAATAGCTCATGCGGGATTTACTGGCAATAAGGAGGCTGTAATTGTAGCTTCTTCCTTAAGAGCAATGCAGCTTAGAATAGCTAATGTTATCTCCAGGGCTCCAGATAAAGATGATGCCAGTGATTATCCCGAAATTGCAGTTGTTAAAAAAGGTAAAATTATTGTAAAACCTCTTTACCATCTCAATGATTTATGGTAAAATATTCTAAAAAATAATATTAATGGAATGGAGTGGTACGATGAGCGAAGCAATAGTTATAACTTCTGGAAAAGGTGGAGTTGGGAAAACTACTTCTACTGCAAATATTGGTACATACCTTGCTATGAAAGGTTATAAAGTTGCTTTAGTCGATACTGATATAGGTTTAAGAAATCTTGATGTAGTGATGGGATTGGAAAATAGAATTGTGTATGATATTGTTGATGTAGTAGAGGGGCAGTGCAGATTAAAGCAAGCTTTGATAAAGGACAAAAGGTTTGATGGGCTATATCTTTTACCTGCCGCTCAAACAAGAGATAAATCTGCTGTTACTCCAGAGCAAATGCAAAAATTAATAGGAGATTTGAAAGAGGAATTTGACTATATATTAGTAGATTGTCCTGCAGGTATTGAACAAGGATTTAGAAATGCAATTGCAGGTGCTGATAGAGCAATTGTCATAACTACTCCAGAAGTTTCAGCGGTTAGAGATGCTGATAGGATTATAGGACTTTTAGAGGCTGCGGAACTTCACAATCCTAAGTTAGTTATAAACAGGATTAAGATGGATATGGTCAAAAGAGGAGATATGATGGATATTGAAGATATTATAGATATTTTAGCTATTGACCTTTTAGGTGTCATTCCTGATGATGAAAATATAATTATTTCTTCCAATAAAGGTGAACCGATTGTTATGGATGAGAGGTCATTAGCAGGACAAGCCTATAGAAATTTGGTGGAAAGACTTTTAGGGAATAATGTGCCTTTAATTAACCTTGATATAGGAAATGGATTTATGGATAGACTCAAAAAGCTTTTTAAGCTGGCTTAGCGCTTTTAGGAGGTGTGATTTGTGGATTTATTTAAATCTTTTGGAGGAAAAAACAACAGTAAAGATATAGCAAAAGAAAGGTTACAACTTTTATTGGTCCATGATAGGGCGGACGTTTCTCCTAAATTTTTGGAAATGATAAAAGAAGACATATTAAACGTTATTTCTAATTACGTGGATATTGATGAAGCAGGACTAAATGTAGAAATTACAAAAGAAAAAAGAAGTGATAATACCTATATACCTGCTCTTCATGCGAATATTCCTATAAAGAAAATGAAACAAGTGATAAGATAACTGGCCGTGGGCCAGTTTGCCAG
>NZ_AVAF01000044.1 GCF_000445185.1 Thermoanaerobacter sp. A7A | reverse complement strand
ATCTCCTTTGAATATTTTTTAACTTTGTCAACAAACTGTAACTGGCCGTGGGCCAGTTTTTTTATATAGTGAAAATCTCCTTTATATGGTATAATACAAATTGGATTGCTGAAAAAGAGGGGATTAAAGTGTTTGATAAAAAACTTTTAAAAAACTTTGACTGGGGATTGTTAATTGTTGTACTTTTAATATGTGTGTATAGTGTTATTGTCGTGACAAGCGCCTCCCACACACTTCAAACAGGCTCTTACAAAAAAGTTATCATCCAAACTATAGCAATTTTAGTGGGACTTATTTCTATCCTCCTAATATGTCTTTTTGATTATAATATTCTTGCTAAGTTTTCTACTTTTATATATATTCTCAACCTTTTTGGTCTTGTGCTGGTTCTAGCAATAGGAAAGATAAGTAATGGTGCACAAAGCTGGATAAGTTTAGGGCCTGTGGATATTCAACCTTCTGAATTTTCTAAGTTGGCATTAGTGCTAACTTTGGCGAATATGTTTAGCAAGGCGGAAGAAATAAAGACCTTTAAAGAACTTTTGTGGCCAATGGTTTATGTAGGAATTCCTTTTGTTGCAGTGATGTTGCAGCCAGATTTAGGGACAGGGCTTGTATTTATTGCAATTTTTTTAGCCATAGTATATATCTCGGGGATAAGGACAAAGGTATTGGCACAGCTTTTTGCTTTAGGAATTGCCCTGCTGCCTATTGGGTACAAACTATTAAAACCTTACCAGAGAAATAGACTTTTATCCTTTTTAAATCCGGAACTGGACCCAATGGGAACAGGTTATCATGTGATTCAGTCTAAAATTGCTATCGGTTCAGGAATGTTTTGGGGGAAGGGGCTTTTTCACGGCAGCCAAACTCAGCTCTATTATCTTCCCGAAGCATGGACAGACTTTATTTTTTCTGTTGTAGGGGAAGAATTAGGGTTTGTAGGGGCATCTATACTGATAGTTCTCTATGCCATTATGCTGTATAAAGCTTGGAAGATTGCTTATAATGCTAAGGATAAATATGGAATGCTCGTGGCCGTAGGAATTATTGCTATGTTTACATTTCATATCTTTGAAAATATAGGGATGACTATTGGGATAATGCCAATCACAGGTATTCCTCTTCCCTTTATGAGCTATGGGGGAAGTGCAATGGTAGCAGACATGATGGCAATAGGACTTTTAGAAAATATAAGCATGAGAAGGCAAAAGATAAACTTTTAGGGGGAATTTCTATGAATATAGCTTTGATAGCCCATGACCAAAAAAAAGAACTTATGGTGAATTTCGCAATTGCCTATAAGCATATCTTTGAAAAATGCAATATATACGCAACAGGCCATACAGGACAACTTATCAAGGAGGCGACAGGTCTAAATGTAAATTGCCTTTTACCCGGCCCTCTTGGTGGAGACCAACAGATTGGTGCAATGATTGCTGAAAATAAGATTGATTTGGTGATTTTTTTAAGAGACCCACTTACGGCTCAACCCCATGAACCAGATATTTTGGCTCTGCTTAGAGTTTGTGATGTGCATTCTATTCCATTGGCGACTAATATCGCTACTGCAGAAGTTTTATTGAAGGGAATGGAGCAAGGACTTTTAGAGTGGAGAGAAATAGTAGAATAAAAATAATTTATCATAATAATGCCTCCTTCAAAATAAAATGTAACATAGAAGGAGGCATATATCATGAAATACCAACGAATTCCTTATTATTCTCCCAAAAAATTTAGCACTTACAAAAAGTATGCAGAGCTATTTGAAAATCAATTAATTATTTCATTAGTTTTATTAGGAATGATTTTGCTTTTTAAAGCAGTTGACGTGCCTATAGCTAACTCTTTTATAAATGCTACTAAAAGTGCGCTAAGTTATGATATGAATTACGAAAACACAAAGAAAGGGTTAAAATTAGTTCAAAGTAAGATTCCTTGGCTTAAAGAAAGTGTGATAAAAGTTTTTTCTCCCACTGAAGAAAAAACTTCAGAAAATAAAACTTCTTCTGATGTTTCTCAGGCTTCTATCAAAATGATTGCACCTGTTACTGGAAAGGTAACCTCTGGCTTTGGAATGAGGGTTGATCCTATTACAAACCAATTGACAAATCACACTGGTATTGATATAGATGCTCCTATTGGAACAGAAGTGAAGGCAGCATTAGATGGGGTAGTAATGTTAGTGGAGGAGCAAAACCAGGATTTTGGAAAAGTCATAGTTTTAAGGCATGCTAATGATGTAAGGACCGTCTATGCTCATTTATCAGAAATTTTAGTGAAAGAAAAAGACCAAGTAAAACAAGGGGATATAATTGGAAAGACAGGCGATACTGGGAAAGTCACTGCTCCTCACTTGCATTTTGAAGTTTGGGAAAATGGCAAGCCAGTAGACCCCTTGACAAAGGTTGTTATAGGGGATGCTGCCAGTGAAGGCGCAAAATGAAATTTAGAGGGATTGAAGTAAAAATACATTTTTCTACTTTTGCATTTGCATTACTTTTAATTGCAACGGGATTTATAAAAGAATTAATTGCTATTTTTGCTACAGTTTTCGTTCACGAATGTGGACACATTTATATTGCCAAGAAACTAAAAGTAGAGGTGCTACAAGTCAATATCTATCCTTTTGGAGGAATTGCTCTTTTGGACAGCATAGTGTTTATAAGACCAGACTTAGAAGTGTTAGTTGCACTGGCAGGACCTATGTCCAATATTTTTTTTGCTTTTTTTGGAGAATTCATTTCACAAGTTTTACAAATAGACATGGATTATTTTATAAAAGCTAGTATTGCAATGGCTTTTTTTAATCTACTGCCAGGGCTTCCTTTGGATGGAGGACGGGTTTTAAAAAGTGTTTTGTCATATTTTATTAGCCTAAGAAGTGCTATTGCGACTGCTGTTTTTTCTTCCTATGCTATTTCTCTCGTTATGTTATATCTTCTTCTAAAAGGCATATTCAATTGGAAGCTAAATGTTGTTTATGCTTTTTTATCGGTGTTATTAGTAGTCGCGGCAAATAAAGAGAAAAAGGCATCAGCTTTTTTGCAAATGAGAGATCTTTTTAGGAAAAAAGCAGAGTTCTACAAAAAAGGATTGATGGGGGTACATCATATAGCAGTATTAGAAAAGGAGACAATTGCAAATGTTATAAAAAGTTTTATACCTGCTAAATACCATGTTATAATAATATTAGACGACAAATTTAGGGAAAAATATAGAATAACCGAGACTCAGCTTTTTGAATATGCGGTAGAACATGGATTGTATTTACCAATTGGTGAGATTATAAAATGACTATGGAGGAAGGAAGATGAATAACTTAAAGGATAAAATAGATGCTTTGCTTATGAAAGTAAGCAAACCTACAAGATACACAGGAGGAGAATTAAATTCTTCTATAAAAAATCCGGAGGAAGTCAAAGTAAGGTTTGCTTTTGCTTTTCCGGATGTATATGAAGTGGGAATGTCTCATTTGGGGCTTCGAATTTTATACCATCTTTTAAACAAAAGAGAAGACGTATATTGTGAAAGGGTTTTTGCGCCATGGTTGGATATGGAAAAACTCATGAGGGAAAATGACATTCCTCTTTTTAGTTTAGAGACAAAAACCCCATTAGATAAATTTGACTTTATAGGTTTTACTCTCCAGTATGAGTTAAGTTATACAAATGTAATAAATATGCTTAACTTAGCGGGTATTCCTATCCTATCAAGAGATAGGAAAGGGTTACCTTTTGTCATTGCTGGTGGACCCTGTGCTTATAACCCTGCTCCTTTATCTGACGTTATTGACTTTTTTGTAATGGGAGAAGGAGAAGAGGTCATAAATGAAATTATTGACGCTTATATAGATTGGAAGAAAAGAGGAGGAGAAAGAGAAGAATTTTTACAAATTGTTTCTCAAATCAAAGGAGTATATGTTCCTAAGTACTATATAGAAGTATACAATCAAGATGGAACAATAAAAGAGATAAGGACTATTAAAAAAGGAGTGCCCGAAAAGGTAAAGAAAAGAATAGTTAAAGATTTTGAAAATGTGTATCATCCTGAGGAGCAAATTGTTCCTTTTATGGACATAGTTCACGATAGAATAATGTTAGAAATCTTTAGAGGTTGTACACGAGGATGCAGATTTTGTCAAGCTGGCATGATATATAGGCCAGTGAGGGAAAAATCAAAGGAAAAAATTTTAGATTTAGCGGACAAGCTTATAAAATCTACAGGGTATGAGGAAATATCTTTAACTTCTTTAAGTACTTGTGATTATTCTCAAATTGAAGACTTAGTCAAAAAACTGATTGAGAAATATAAGGATAAAGGAGTTGGAGTTTCTATACCCTCTACACGAGTAGACGCTGTATCTATAAATTTGTTAAAAGAAATACAAAAAGTTAGAAAAACAGGTCTTACTTTAGCACCAGAAGCTGGTACACAAAGACTTAGAGACGTAATTAATAAAGGGATTACAGAGGAAGATATTTTAGAGGCGACAAAAGAGGCTTTTTCTGCAGGATGGACAAATGTCAAACTTTATTTTATGATTGGTCTTCCTACAGAGATGATGGAGGATGTAGAGGGAATAGTGGATTTGGCTTATAAAATAGTGGATAATTACAAAGAAGTAAAAGGGAATGTGAAGAATTTAAAAGTCACTATAAGCACTTCTACTTTTGTGCCTAAACCTTTTACACCTTTTCAGTGGACAGCTCAAGACAGCATTAAAGATATAATGGAAAAGCAAGACTTGCTAAAAAAGAAACTTAAGAGTAAAGTGTTAAAGTACAATTGGCACAATCCTTATATGAGTTTTTTAGAGGCTGTTATTTCAAGAGGAGATAGAAAAGTAGGAAAAGCTATAATAAAAGCCTGGGAAAAAGGATGCAAATTTGACGGATGGGAAGAATATTTTAATTATGACAAATGGGAAAAGGCTTTTAAGGAAGCAGGTGTAAATCCTCATTTTTATGCTAACAGAGAAAGAAGTTTAGAAGAAGTATTTCCATGGGATGTAATAGACGTTGGGGTAGATAAAAGATATTTGATTAGAGAATATAAAAAATCTCAAGAAGGAAGAATTACACCTGACTGCAGGCTCTATTGTACAGGTTGTGGAGTAAAGGATTTTGATGAGGGGGTAGTGTGTTTTGAAGCGCCTCAGAAATAAGTATATAAAAGATGAAAGAGTCAAATTTATTTCCCATTTAGACCTTTTGCGAGTATTTCAAAGGGCTTTGAGAAGAGCCGATATAAAAGTCGCTTTTTCACAAGGATTTAATCCCCATCCTAAAATTTCTTTTGGGCCTGCTCTTATAGTAGGTGCGACGACAGAGGGGGATTATATGGATATAGATTTGGAAGAAGATATTTCTCCTGAAGAATTCAGAAAAAAGATGAACAAAGTGTTACCACCTGGTATTGAAATTGTGGAAAGCTATGAGGTAGAATTAAATGATGCGCTTTCTACAAAAATAAAAGGAGCAGAGTATATTTTGCAAGTCAATGTTAAAAAAAGTATTAAATATATTCAAAATAAAATAGAAGAATTTATGAGAAAAGATATAATTGAAATAGAAAAAGAGAGTAAAAGTGGCAGAAAAATGGTAAATATAAGACCTTGTGTTTTGGAATTAAAGGTAATTGAAGAGGCAGAAGATTATTTGAAATTTTATATAAAATTAAAATTAGGAGAGGGAGCTCCTAATCCTTTACATTTATTAAAGGCTTTAAACGACTATTTAGGAAATTTATTTGATATAGACTCTTATAAACTTCACAGAAAAAATATGATTTTAGAATAAGTACGGGGTGAAAATTTTGAAAAGACTTATATTGGATATTGATGAAAATTTGAGCCAAATTGCTTTATTAGAAAATGGGAAGCTAAAGGAGTACCATCCAGAGAAAAGAGATGGAAAAAATATTTTGGGAAATATTTATAAAGGTAAGATTCAAAATGTTTTAAAAGGTATGCAGGCAGCCTTTGTAGATATTGGAATTGGCAAGAACGCTTTTTTATTTTTTGACGATGTGCTTTTTCAACAAGAAAATTTACCCAAAAGCATTACACAAGTTTTAAAACCAGGCCAACCAATAATGGTTCAAGTATCAAAAGAGGCAGTAGGCATGAAAAATCCCAGAGTCACTGCTAATATTTCTTTGCCGGGGAAATATGTAGTTTTAATGCCTAATGTCGACTACGTCGGAATTTCCCATAGGATTGAGGAAGAAGGGGAAAGGAAAAGGCTTCAGGAAATTGTGAAAGAATTAAAACCTGATGGTATGGGGATAATTGTCAGAACAGCTGCATTAGAGGCGACAGAACAGCAAATGCGGGAGGATTTAGACGAATTAATTCGCTTGTATGAGAAAATACAAAAAGATTTTCAAAATGCTCCCCTTCCTTCTTTGATATACAAAGAAGAGGATTTTGCAATTAAGTATTTGAGGGATTTGCTTTCTGATGAGGTAGATGAAATTGTGGTAAACGACAAAGAAGAGTATGAGAACATAAAAAGATATTTAAAAAATGTAGGAAAGGAAAATATTTCAGTTACTTATGAAGAAGGAGACTTAATGGGGATTTATGGAGCAGATTTTCAAGTTGAGAAATTGTTAGAAAAAAAGGTATGGTTAAAAAGTGGAGGTTTTGTAATAATAGACCAAACAGAAGCTCTTACTGTAATTGATGTAAACACAGGAAAGTACGTAGGAAAATCTTCTTTAGAGGAGACAATATACAAGACCAATCTTGAAGCAGCAGAAGAAATTGCCCTGCAGCTTAAGTTAAGAGATATTGGTGGAATAATTATTATTGACTTTATAGACATGAAAAATGAAAATTTTAGAAAGGATTTGCTGGAGTTTTTCAAAAAAGAACTCCAAAAAGACAGGACAAAATGCACTGTATTAGGGTATACTCAATTAGGGCTTGTCGAGATGACAAGAAAAAGAGTGAGGTCGCAAGTAGGCTCATACCTTAAAGAAAAATGTCCTATATGTGAAGGGGAAGGGATGGTTTATTCAACTGAGTACATCTACAAAAGATTAAGGAATAATATAGAGAGAGTGTTGCGACATATAAAAGTGCGAAAAATCTACATAAAAGGGAATGATAAAGTTGTTAAAATCGCGGCAGAAAAGGAAATTGTAAAATTTTACAAAGAGAAATTTAATGTAGATCTCGAAGTTGTTGTTGACAATAACAAAAAATATGGCCATTTTGAGATAGAATTTGAATAAAGAATCAATATGAAAAAGCTGCCCAAGGAAATTTTTGGGCAGCTTTATATCTACTTTTCTTTTTCATATTTTGCCACAATTCTCGTGGCTATTCCACCTCTTTCTTGAAACTCACCTATTACTTCCATAAATTTTGGCTGTAGAAGTTCAACTAAGTCATCTAAAATTCTATTTATAGCATGTTCTTGCAGTATACCTACATTTCTATAGGAGGTGAGATAATACTTTAAAGATTTAAGTTCTACTAATTTTTTAGAAGGTATATATCTTATAGTAAGTTTTGCATTGTCAGGTAATCCTGTCCAAGGGCAAACAGAAGAAAATTCATTAGTGATATATTCCACAATAGTATTTTTTTCAGGGTATTCATATTCAATCGATTCTAAAACTTCTTTGTCAATCTTCTCATAACCGTAAGTGTCAAATCTTCTCTCTTTATATTTATCTGTCAAATTTCACAACTCCTTTCTTTTCAATTGTAAAAAGCAAAAAATATCCCGTTACCAAAAGTACAGTTTCAGCCAATCCTACGCTTAAGAAAGTTGGAATAAATGGTATATTGGCAGAGATATTTAAAGTGATTCCAACAGATGCTGCAATCCAAAGAGCTACGAATACAGCACCTACCAATTTGTGAGTAGCTCTTCCAATGTAGTATCCAATTGTACAACCGATTAAGTTTGAAAGAGGCATAAAAATTAGCTCCATTGTGCCAGCAAATGGGCTAAACAAATTTGCAAAAAAATTTCCTATCATCATGGAAATGGCATATTTTTTATTGAATACTACAATGGATTTTGTAATTTCCCCTACGCGAAACTGAAGGGGTAAAAATGAAATAGAAGAAAATATAACTGTGAGTACAAAATAAATTGCCGCAACCAGAGCAATTTCTGCTAGATCTTTTATTCTT
Source organism: Thermoanaerobacter sp. A7A (assembly GCF_000445185.1). Classification (GTDB taxonomy): domain Bacteria; phylum Bacillota; class Thermoanaerobacteria; order Thermoanaerobacterales; family Thermoanaerobacteraceae; genus Thermoanaerobacter. The sequence goes on along the minus strand of NZ_AVAF01000044.1, from coordinate 17,138 downwards.
TTTTTGGACACAAAATTACCTCCTTTGTTTTGTTAACTGGGGTTACTGCGACCCAGGTGAGCATTTTGCTCACTATAATCAATTTTAACACAACTACTGGAGTAGTTTCAACATAAAAACTTTTTCTATCAATTAAATGATAAAAGTAAACAATGATGTTTTTGTCATTATCGAAAAATTTATAATTTCTATTGACAATAATAATTTGTATAATTTATCATAAAGGTAGAAAGGTGTTAATGAGTGTTACTGAAGATGGGGGAGGTGAATTTTGTGAAGGGGCAATATTATACAATATTAGCTTTGATATTCGCAATTATAGTAGCGATTTTTGCTATTTCTAATGCTGGACCTGTGGATATAAGTTTTTTGTATTGGCATTATTCAATTTCTCAAGCTTTAGTAATTTTATTGTCAGCAGCTATTGGAGCTATAATTGTGGGGACAATAGGTTTGTTTGGACAAATTCGCTATAGCGTAACGATACGAGGACTTAACAATAGGATAAAAGAGTTGGAAAAAGAAAAGGAAGAATTGAATCAAAAGGTTATAGAATTGCAAAACTATAAATTAGCGGAAGAAAAAACAAAAGAACAAAGCGATGGCAAGGAAGAGGAGGAAGAAAAAGGAACACAAACTCTTTAGTCGATTTTTAATTGACAAGTGATATTTTATTATGTTAAAATATCACTTGCGGCCGCTCGGGACGGGTTTTTAAATTTTTACCTTGTTTCCCGGCGAGACTGGATGGAGGAGGTGCAAAGATGTACGCAATAATCGAAACTGGCGGAAAACAGTATATGGTTCGTGAAGGAGATGTTCTTGCAGTAGAAAAGTTAAATTATCCAGAAGGAGAAGTTATTTCTTTTGACAAAGTTTTGGCTGTGTCAAAAGAGGACGGTAATGTAGAGTTTGGCAAACCCTATTTAGAAAATGTTAAGGTTAATGCCAAGGTTTTAGAGCATGGGAAAGGACCAAAAATAAGAGTTTTTAAGTATAAGCCAAAGAAAAATTATAGAAGAAGACAAGGACATCGTCAACCTTACACAAAAGTACAGATTGAAAAAATAATTCAGTAAGCCATGATTAGAGTAGAAATATTGAGAGATCCAAAAGGGGATATTTATAAATTTAATATAAAAGGACATGCAGGTTTCGATGAGTACGGAAAGGACATCATATGTGCAGCTGTTTCTGCTATATCTCAGACAGCGGTGCTGGGAATAGAGGCGTTAAAAACTGTTAAAATAAAGAAAAAAATAGAAAGTGGCGATTTGCAGATTGACATTATTGATAAAGGTTTGGCAGAAGATGATATACGATTAAAAGCTATTCTGGAGACTATGGTTTTAGGCCTTAAAGATATTGAAGCGGATTATCCTGAATATGTAAGGGTTATGGATAGGAGGTGCAAAAAATGAAACTCCAACTTTTTGCTCATAAAAAGGGTGTTGGAAGTTCCAGAAACGGTCGTGATAGTGAATCTAAGCGTTTGGGAGTAAAAAGGGCAGATGGCCAATTTGTATTAGCTGGTAATATCCTTGTAAGACAAAGAGGAACTAAAATACATCCAGGTGTAAATGTAGGAAAAGGAAAAGACGATACACTTTTTGCATTAATTGATGGATATGTTACTTTTGAAAGAAAAGGCCGCGACAAAAAACAAGTAAGTGTTTATCCAGAAAGGAAAGTTGCGCAGAATTAAATCCTGGTTTATACCAGGATTTTTTCATAAATAATAAAGAAAGTGGTGAAAAAATGGTGTCAGATGTGGAGTTATTGGTAGACTACATCAAACGAAGCAGACATGAACTTTTAAATGATTTACAAGTGGTATTAGGGTATGCTCAACTGGGGAAATTAGATAAAGTGATTGAATCTCTTCACATTGCAATTGACCACCTTAATAGAGAAAGAGATATTTTTAATTCCGAGAATGCAGAAGAGATTATAAAAAATATCTTAGAGGGGTAAAAAATTTTGAAAAGTATATACTATAAAGGAAGGCAGGTGAAAGAATGTTTATAGACACGGCAAGGATATACATAAAAGCTGGAGACGGTGGAAATGGAATTATATCTTTTAGAAGGGAAAAATACGTTGCTTATGGTGGGCCGGACGGTGGCGACGGAGGAAAAGGTGGAGATGTAATATTTGTAGCAGATCCTAATTTGTCTACTTTGTTAGATTTTAAATACAGAAAAAAGTACATTGCGCAAAACGGAGAAAATGGTAGAGGTAAAAATCAATATGGCAAAAACGGAGAAGATTTGTACATAAAAGTTCCTGTAGGAACCTTGATAATTAACGATGAAACAGGAGAAATCATAGCTGACCTTGTAAAACCTAATCAAAAGGCTATTGTTTTACGGGGAGGTAAGGGAGGAAGAGGGAATACTAAATTTGCTACTTCTACTTTGAAGACTCCTCGTTTTGCTGAAAGCGGTGAAAAAGGCAAAGAAATGTGGGTACGATTGGAGTTGAAGCTTCTTGCTGATGTGGGATTAATAGGATTCCCAAATGCAGGTAAATCTACTCTTTTAGCCAGTTGCACAAGAGCAAAGCCTAAAATTGCCAATTATCCTTTTACTACCCTGACACCCAATTTAGGAGTTGTAGAGTATAAAGGGAAATCTTTTGTAATGGCAGATATTCCAGGTTTAATTGAAGGAGCTCACAGAGGCGAAGGATTAGGTCATGACTTTTTGAGGCACATTGAAAGGACAAAAATGTTGATACACGTTGTGGATGTATCTGGAAATGAGGGACGAGACCCTGTAGAAGATTTTGAGAAGATAAATGAAGAGCTTAAACTCTACAGTGAAAGATTACTTACTTTGCCTCAAATTGTTGCTGCAAATAAAATTGATTTACAAAGTGGTAGAGAAAATTACCCTGATTTTGAAAAAGAAATTAAAAAAAGAGGTTATGATGTATATCCTATATCTGCTTTGACAAAAGAGGGTATTGACAAACTTTTGGACAAGACTATAGAAATTCTTTCTTCTATTCCGGTTGAGGAGATAAAGGAAGTACCAGAAGTTATTGCTTATACACCTCCTGAAGAGGAAGAAACTCTCAATATAGAAGTAAAAGATAATACCTATTATCTTAGCGGTACAAAAATTGACAAACTTTTAAAAAGAGTAAATTTACAAGATGAGCATTCTTTAAGGTACTTTGAAATGCTTCTTAGAAAGAGCGGGGTAATAGATGCTCTTAAGGAAAAGGGATTTAAAAGTGGCGATACAATAAATGTGAGAGATTTTGAATTTGAATACTATGAATAAAAGTGGAATTTGATTCCACTTTTTTATTTACTTTAATGAGGGCTCATGGTAAGCTTGTGCAATTTACCTCTTTTGATGTATAATGTATAATATAAAAGAAATATGAATTGGGGGATAGTAACTTGGAAAGGGAGCTTAGACTTGGGATAATGGGAGGCACTTTTGACCCTATTCATTATGGCCATTTAGTTACTGCTGAAGCGGTAAGGTCTGAATTTAAATTGGACAAAGTGGTTTTTGTTCCAGCAGGTAACCCGCCTCATAAAGTAAAGCGAAAGGTGACAGATAAAAAACATCGTTATTTAATGACTATACTTGCTACAATAACTAATCCTTTTTTTGAGGTATCGACGATTGAAATTGACAGAGAAGGGTATACTTATACTATTGATACTATCAAAGAGTTTAAAAAAATTTATGGGGAAAGTACGCAACTTTATTTTATAACAGGAGCAGATGCTGTTTTAGAAATTTTGACTTGGAAAAGCGCGGATGAGCTTCTGAAAATGTGTAATTTTGTTGCTGCAACTAGGCCAGGAGTTGAAGGTAGTAAAATAGATGAAGAATTAAAAAAAATTAGAAAACTTTATGGAAATGTCATTTACAAAGTGACTGTTCCCTCTTTGGCTATCTCCTCAACTGATATAAGGGAAAGAGTAGCAGGGGGACGACCTATAAAGTATTTGTTGCCGGAGTCTGTTGAAAGATATATTCAAAAATACGGTTTATACAAAGAGGATGACGAAAATGGGGTATGACATAGAATTTTTTAAAAAGAGATTAAAAGAGTTATTAGATGAAAAAAGATTTAAACACTCTATTGGAGTAATGGAAACCGCAATGCATCTTGCAATAAAATATGGAGCTGATGTCGAAAAGGCACAAGTAGCAGGATTATTGCATGATTGCGCTAAAAGCTATTCTGATGATGACCTTTTAAAACTTGCTAAAAAATATAGAATTGAGCTAGATGAGATTTTAATTCATGCGCCTTTTCTTTTACACGGTCCTATAGGTGCACATTTGGTAGAAGAAATTTTTGGAATAAAAGATCAAGAAATAAAAAGGGCAATTGCTCTTCATACTACTGGTGATGTCAATATGAGCCTTTTGGATGAAGTAGTATTTCTTGCGGATTATATAGAGCCTAATAGAGATTTTAAAGGAGTAGAGGAATTAAGGCGATTAGCTGAGGAAAATTTAGACCTTGCTTTGTTAAAGTCTTTTGATAGTACAATTTGTTATGTTTTAGAGAGGGGACTACTTCTTTATGAGAAAACAGTAAAAGCTCGAAATCATATTCTTTTGAAACTTGGGAGTGGAGGTAAATGAAAAAATTTATAAAGATTGTATCAATGTTATTGTTGCTGAGTTTATTATCTGTAGGAGTAGGAGGATATATCTATTTAAAGTCTTTGAACCCCTTAGATGTTTCTTTGATGAATAAAAATAGTGAAAACAAAAATTCAGAGGCAATTCAGAAAATAAATATATTGGTTTTGGGAGTTGATGAAACATCGCCAACAGATCCAAGGCGTTCTGATACTATGATATTATTATCTTATAATCCTAAAACTAACAAAGCTTATATTTTATCTATTCCCAGAGATACAATGATTAAACTTGACAAATATGGGACACAAAAGATAAATGCTGCCTATCCCATAGGTGGACCTCAACTGGCGATGGATATGGTGTCACAGCTTATTGGAGAGCCTGTTGATTATTATGTAAAGATTGGATATGAAGGTTTTAAACAATTAGTAGACGATTTAGGCGGAGTAGAGATGAACGTACCGATGGACATGAATTATGATGACAATGCAGGGAATCTTCATATTCATTTAAAAAAAGGTGTTCAACTTTTGGATGGAGAGAAGGCTTTACAGTTGGTGAGATTTAGACATGGGTATGCAGAACAGGATTTAGAAAGGGTCAAAGTCCAAAGGGAATTTTTATTAGCGATGTTTCAAAAAGCTAAAGACCCTAGTACTTTGTTAAAAATTCATCGTATATTAAAAACCATAAATCAATACGTAGAAACAAACATACCACCTACTACTATGTTAAAGTATGCAGATTATCTTTTAAAACTTGACAAAGACAATATAAAAACAGCTACTGTGCCTGGTACTCCTCAGTACATTGATGGGGTTGCTTATTATATCACAGATCCACAAAAAGTATTACAATTTATGGATAATTTAAATGATGAAAGAGATGATACTGCTATCGCAGCTAATAAAAAAGACATAAAAATAGAAGTTTTAAATGGCGGTGGTATACCAGGAGCTGCTACAAAGACTGCTGATTTGTTAAAACAACAAGGGTATGATGTAGTGAAGATAGGAAATGTAATAGGTACCACTTACAACACTACTCAGATAATCAATAGGACTGATGATAAAAAAATAGTAGAGGATCTGAAGAAAATTTTAAAAAATGCTATTGTAGTGGAAGATACGAATGGAGACAGTAATGTTGATATAACTATAATTTTAGGGAAAAACATATAAAATGGAGGGTGATTTAGTGATAGACGGAAAAGATAAGGTGTCTAAAATTTATAAAGTTTTAGAAGACAAAAAAGCTTATGATATAAAGATCTTGTATATAGGAGATTTAACGATTGTCGCAGATTATTTTGTTATTGCCACTGGCAGTTCGGATACTCACGTCAAAGCATTGACAGACGAAATTGAAAAAAAACTTATGGAAGACGGCGTTTTTGTTGATCATATTGAGGGTTACAATTGGGGCAAATGGATTTTGATGGATTATGGAGATGTAATAGTTCACATATTTCAACAACCCGAAAGGGAATTTTATAATTTAGAAAGATTGTGGGCAGATGCAAAGGAAATAGTGCTTGACAACCGCATTTAAGGTATGTATAATAACGTTAATAAATTTTTTTATTAACGTCTTATCTCTTTGTGCAGATGGATTTTTATAGCCTATCAGTAATTTTTCATCACCTCATTGCATATATTTAAATTGTATGATTAGGGGGATTCAAGCCGATGAAGACGCATCCTATCTTGAAAAGCATAATCCCAGTACTAGAAGGTATAGCTAATACATTTGGCAAAAATTGCGAAGTGGCGTTGCATGACTTTTCTTCTCCACAAAATTCGATTATCGCAATTGTAAACGGGCATGTGACAGGAAGAGATGTAGGGAGCCCTTTGCCTGAAACTATATCGAAAGTATTGAAATCTGATAACGTTGAAAATTTAATAAACTATAAAAACAAAGGGAAAGATGGGAAAATTTTGAAGTCATCTGCTCTTTTTATAAAAGACGAAAATGGTAAGCCTGTTGGATGCCTTACCATCAATATTGATATCTCAGAATTTATAATGGTAAAAAATACTTTATCAGAGTTTTGCGATGTGGCGGATACCAACGAAGAGGCTCGAGAGGCTTATACAGGTAGTGTTAGCGATGTACTAGAAAGTATAGTAAACACAACATTGGAAAATTACGGAAAACCTGTTAATTTCATGTCAAAAGAAGAGAAGGTACAAGTGGTAAAGATGTTGGATGAAAAAGGGACTTTTTTGATAAGGGGCGCTGTGGATTACGTAGCAAAAATACTCTGTGTTTCCAGATATACTATATATAACTATTTGGATGAAATAAGGGTAGGAGAGGAGTTTGGGAAATATTAGTATGTTTTCCTTTACAACTTTTTGATTTTATGATATAATAAAAATAAATTGAAAATTGAATAAAATGCTAAACGCTGAATTCGTAAAGAAGCGGGGGAACCACTTTGGGGGTGAATCCATCTTTTGATAAGATGGTAGGGTTATCTTTCGACCCGAACCCGTCAGCTAACCTCGTAAGCGTTGAAAGAGGAGGATGATAGCAATGGTGTCTTTTTATGTCTTTTCAGACACCCAAGGCTGAAGCTATAGATTTTCCTCTATAGCTTTTTCATTTCTTTAAAAGGGGGTAGTAAAAATGAAACAACTCTCTTTTGCAGTAATTGGAGCTGGGAATGGGGGTCAAGCGATAGCGGGGCATCTCGCTTTAAAAGGCTATAAAGTTAATTTGTACAATAGAACCTATCAAAAATTACTTCCTATTATAGAAAAAGGTGGAATTGAATTAGAAGGAGAAGTAGAAGGGTTTGGCAAGTTAAATGTGATAACTGATGACATGGAGAAAGCTATTAAAGATGTTGATATAGTTTTAGTTGTAGTTCCTGCTTCTGCCCATTATAAAATTGCCGAAGACATGCTGCCATATCTTAGGGATGGTCAAATAATTGTATTAAACCCTGGGAGAACTGGTGGTGCTTTAGAGTTTCATAATGTTACAAGAAAAAGAGAAGATTTAGATGTAGTTATTGCAGAAACAGATACTTTTATATACGCCTGCAGGTCTTCCATGGGAAGAGCTAAAATATACAAAATAAAAGAAGTAGTGTCTGTTGCTGCAATACCTAAAGAAAAAACAGAAATAGTGGTGGAAACACTTAATACTGCATTTTCTCAGTTTATTCCGGCGCAAAATGTTCTTGAAACGAGTCTTAACAATTTTGGAGCTGTTTTTCATCCCACCCCTACTCTTTTGAATGCAGCGAGAATAGAAACTACTAAAGGGAATTTTGAATATTATCGGGAAGGCATTTCTCCTTCTGTTGCAAAGATATTGGAAAAAATAGATAATGAGAGAATGATGGTGGCAAAAGCTCTGGGCGTAAATACTATTTCCGCTAAAAGATGGCTAAAAGAAAGTTATAATGCGGAAGGAGAAAATCTATATGAGGCAATTCAAAATACAAAAGCTTATGTTGGTTTATTAGCTCCTCAAACATTAGATTGTCGTTATATATTTGAAGATGTTCCTATGAGTTTAGTGCCTATGTCTTCTATAGGGAAAGAAATAGGCATTAAGACCCCCACTATTGATGCTGTTATACATCTTGCTTCAGTTATGCACGGAAAAGATTATTGGAAAGTTGGAAGAACGGCTGAAAAGCTTGGCATACAAGGTATGACAGTTGAAGAAATTATAGAATTGGTTGAAGGGAAAAGAAAGGAGGTAACGATAGCATGAAAAAGTTAATTGTAGCGGCAGCGATAGGTAATTGCGTCCATGTAGCAGGTGTGTATAACTTTTTGAGATTTGCAGAACAGCAAGGTTATGAGACTGTATTTTTAGGTCCTGCAGTTCCTATTAAAAAATTGATTGAAGCTGTTAAAGAACATAAGCCGGAGATTGTAGGAGTAAGCTTTAGACTAACTCCTTCAGCTCTTGAAAAACTTTTAGAAGAACTCAAGAGGGAAATAGAAGTAAATAATTTGCAACATATAAAATGGGTATTTGGAGGGACAGAGCCTACTGCAGAAGTAGCTCGTAAATCAGGAATATTTGCAGCAGTTTTTGATGGTAAAAATGGCGATGAAGCTACAATTAATTTCTTAAGAGGAGGAAGTTCAAACCATAGACAAAGAGTTTTTGCTGATACATTAATTGGAAGAATAAAGGACAAATTCCCTTATCCTATAATAAGGCATCACTTTGGGCTTCCTTCATTGGAGGACACTATAGAAGGAGTTAAGAAGATAGCAGAAGCAGAAGTTTTAGATGTAATTTCTATAGCACCAGACCAAAATGCTCAAGAGCACTTCTTTGATAAGAAATATGACAAATCTTTGGACGGAGCAGGCGGTGTTCCTATAAGAAAGAAAGAAGACTTAATAAGAATATATGAGGCTTCAAGAAGAGGTAACTATCCTCTTCTCAGATGTTACAGTGGTACAAATGATGTTTTCAAGATGGCAGAGATGCTTCTAGAGACTATCCATAACGCTTGGGCAGCGATTCCCCTTTGCTGGTATAATGTATTGGACGGCAGAGGACCAAGGGATGTAAATACTTCCATAAGAGAAAATCAGCAGCTTATGAAATGGCACGCTGAAAAAGGAGTACCTGTAGAAGTAAACGAAGCACATCATTGGAGCTTGAGAGATGCTCACGACGTAATTGGAGTAACAATGGCTTATCTTGCAGCATATAATGCCAAAAAGATGGGAGTAAGAGACTATGTAGCTCAGTTTATGTTTAATGTACCTGCTTCTATTTCACCAAAAATGGATTTGGCAAAGATGTTAGCTAAGATAGAATTGATAGGAGAATTACAAGATGAAAATTTCAGAGTTATAAGGCAGGCAAGGGCTGGACTTGCAAGTTTCCCTTCCGACCTTTTAGAAGCTAAAGGACAATTGGCTTCCAGTGCCTATCTCTCCATGGCTATAAAGCCTCATATCTATCATGTGGTAGGCTACTGTGAAGCTCATCATGCTGCAACGCCAGAAGATATAATTGAAAGCGTTAAAATAGTAAAAGCCGTGATAAAAAACTCTATGTTTGGAATGCCTGATTTGACTCAGGATAAAGAAGTAATTCAAAGAAAAGAACAGTTAAAGAAAGAGACAAGGATTTTATTGGAAGCGATAAAGAACTTGGCACCTCACAGTCCTGATCCACTTTCTGATCCAGACGTATTAGCATTGGCGATAAAGATTGGTCTATTAGATGCACCACATCTCAAGGGTAACAAGTATGCAAAAGGAGAATTGCAGACCAAAGTAATAGATGGTGCATGTTATGCTTATGACTATGAGAAGCATAGAATAATACCTGAAGAAGAAAGGGTAGAAAAGATTTTACGTGAATATGAAAGATTAGTTATAACAGTATAAAATTTAGGAACGTAAGATCTATTCTTACGTTCCTTATTCAATTTTCTTTAAATATATATGAAGGGGAGGAATGATAATCAAATGTGTGGATTGGCAGGAATTATAGGAACTGGTGATAAGAGCAAAGTACAAAGGATGCTTGATAAAATACGACATCGTGGCCCGGATGAGTCAGGTATTTTTGCAGATGAAAATATTACATTAGGCCATAATAGGTTGACGATAATTGACCTTTATCATGGACGCCAACCTATAAAAAACGAAGATGGCAGGTATTGGCTTATTTATAATGGAGAAATTTACAATTACCAATTATTGCGTAAAGAGTTAAAAAACCATATTTTTTCCACAGATACTGATAGCGAAGTAATAATTCATTTGTATGAAGAACTAGGTAAAAATTGTGTTAACTATATTGATGGAATGTTTGCTTTAGTTATTTATGACTCTAAAAAAAAGACCATATTTATTGCTCGCGATCCGTTAGGAATAAAGCCATTGTATTATGGTAAAACAAAAGAAGGTTATTTTGCCTTTGCTTCGGAGATTAAAGCACTTCAGGAAGTAACTGATGATATAAATGAATTTCCTAATGGATATATTTATACAACTGAAAACGGATTTGAGAGATATTATTCAATTCCACAGGATCCGATGCATTTTGCAGATGTTGATAATATTATTAATGGATTAAGGCTTAGATTAGAGGATTCAGTAAGAAAAAGGTTGATTGCTGATGTGCCTGTTGGAGTATTTTTAAGTGGCGGATTGGATAGCAGCCTTATAGCAGCAATAGCAGCAAAATACAAAAATCCCCTTCACTCATTTGCAGTAGGTGTCGAAGGAAGTAATGACTTAAAGAATGCAAGAGTTGTTGCTGATTATGTAGGTACGATTCACCATGAATTTATTTATACAGAGGAGGACATAAAAAAAGTTTTACCCAAAGTTATATATCATCTTGAATCCTGTGATCCAGCCTTAGTCAGAAGTGCTGTTGCAACATATTTTGTATCAAAACTTGCAAGCAATTACGTAAAAGTTATTCTTTCGGGAGAAGGTGCTGATGAGTTATTTAGTGGATACCATTACCTCAAAAATTATACAAATCCTTGGAAATTACAATCTGAATTAAAATATATAACTCGAAATTTGCATAATACAAATCTTCAAAGAGTTGACAGAATGACAATGGCACATTCCATTGAGGGACGTGTACCGTTTTTAGATATAGAAGTGTTACGGTACGCATTTAAAATAACACCGTCATTTAAAATTAACGGCCGAGAAAAAACCGAAAAGTGGATACTTAGAAAGCTTGCAGAAAATTATTTACCAGAATCAATTGTATGGAGAAGAAAAGAAAAATTTGCAATAGGAACTGGTACATCTGAAATATTAAATAAAATAGCCGAATCAGAAATTAGTGATGCAGAGTATATAAAAAATAGATTCCTACCTAACGGTTTTGAAATAAAGTCTAAAGAAGAGTTGTATTATTTTAAAATTTTAAAAAGATTTTTTAATGTTGATTCTTTTATAAAGGACATGGGAAGAAGTAGAAGTCTCAATGACAACCAAATATATGCATAAAAAGAGGGCATTCTGCCCTCTTTTTAAATCAATATTTTGAGAAGATATATTTTTTTCTATTTCTAATTTTCCGTCTTCTCCAAAGGATAAAAGCTATTCCTAAAATTGTTGTTCCAGTAATGAATCTTACAGGGTTAGTATACATTGTATTTTTTACCCCAGAAGATTGTACATCCATATAATAATTTCCCCAAAAGTTTTTATAAACAGATTCGGTTGCAATAAGAGGATTTGTGCCTATTTCCTTTTCATTTAAAGTGTATTTAATGTATCCTAATGTATCTCCTTTATTTATTGGCGCGTTTATGTTTTTGTTTAGTATTATTTGAGTTTCTATAGAATTTTCTTGCCCTTTAGGGACTTCATAGTAAAAGTCTTCTTTTGCAATAAGAGGAAGTTTAAAGTGAGATTTTCCCAAGTCGATATAAGTTACTACCTCACCTTTTTCTGTTTTTTTCACTAAAGTAAAGTTTTGAAATCCGTAGTCCAAAAGCTTTATAGTATCTGTCCAGATATTTGTTCCTTGGTCTCCCATTATGACGGATATAAGTCTGTGGCCGTCTCTTGTTGCAGAAGCTACTAAAACTTGACCTGCTGCAACCGTGTATCCTGTTTTTACTCCATCGGCGCCTTCATAGTGAAAACTTGAAGGTTTAATTAAGCGGTTGCTTAACCATAGATCTCTTACTTTATCAAACTTATTAGTAGGGGGAATTTGATAATGTATTGTAGTTACTATTTTTCTAAATTCAGGATTTTGCATTGCATACCTTGCTATTAATGCCATATCATAAGGGGTCGAATAATGATTTTCATCAGGAAGACCATTTGGATTTACAAAATGGCTATCATAAGCTCCAATTTCTTTAGCTTTTTCATTCATCATTTTAGCAAAGTTTTCTATGCTCCCACCAATGTGTTCAGCAATTGCTATTGCTGCATCATTGGCAGATTCTAACAAAAGCGCATAAAGTAATTGCTCTAACGTAAGTTGTTCACCAGGAGAAAGAAATATGGAATTTCCATCTATTTTTGTAACATTATCGCTTGCAGTTACAATATCGTTTAAGTTTCCCTTTTCTATAGCAATAATTGCAGTAAGAATTTTAGTTGTGCTTGCGGGGTACATTCTTTTGTGCATATTTTTGTCATACAATACTTGACCTGTTGTAAAATCCATTAAAACTGCAGTTGGGCCTACGATTTCGGGCGGTGGCGGTACGTTAGCGTATATAGGAGTTATTTGAGCTACTAAAATAAAGAGTGTAAGTAAACAAGCTATTATCTTTTTCATTGCCATGCCTCCAATTTATGCTCATACCTAAAGTATACCAAAAAAATGTGAAAAATAAAAAGGAATTTTTTAATTCATGTAGAAATAAATAAAGGAAGCTGTAAAAAGAGGTGTTAGTATGCCTTATTTTTCAAAAAAACAGCAATATGCTATAGTTGTTATATTATGCTTTATATTGGCATTTTCAGGATATGTAATTTACAAAAATTATAAATTAAAAAATGAATTTGTCGTCAATGCAAGCAATGAGAGTGTGCCAGTGGAAAGAATTGTAGAGAGTGAAGAGAACAAAGAAAAGCCTTTGGAAATAAAAGTATATGTAACAGGATTAGTAAAAAATCCAGGAGTCTACACTATGAAAGAAGGAGAAAGGATTATAGATGCTATAAATAAAGCAGGAGGACCTTTGGAAGAAGCAGACCTCACAAATATAAATCTCGCGCAAAAAGTTAAGGATGAACAAATGATAAGAGTTCCAAAAAAGGGTGAAACAAATAATATTTCTCCTAATAGTACAATACAGAAAAATGAAAAAATAAATATAAATACTGCGACTAAAGAAGAATTGCAAACTTTGCCTGGGATAGGACCTGTGACGGCTGAAAGGATAATCGAATTTAGAGAAAATAAAGGTTCTTTTAAAAAAATTGAAGACATAATGAATGTTCCGAGAATAGGTCCTAAAATGTTTGAACAGATAAAAGACAAGATTACTGTGGACTAGCTAATGTTAAATAGTTCCATGTAGAACAAAAAATGCTATATTAAATGAGGGGTTTTATGAAAAAGTTGATAGCTATTATAATTGGGAGTATATTTTTATTTAATTTTATACTAGTACCAGCGCAAAGTGATACTTCTTCGGATTTTGATAAGGCGAAGGAGGAGGAACAAAAACTTGTATTAGAGCTATTAAATCTTGAGGTAGAAAGGCTTAAAACCCAAAAGTCTTTGGAAGATTTAGCAATAGAGATTGAAAATTTAACTGTAGCTATTCAGGAAAAATCTAAAGAAATACAAATGGTAGATAAAGACATAGAAAAGGAAAAAGAAATAATAAAGACTTGGTTTAGGTTTTTGTATATGGATGGAACAAATGCTATATTATCACTTCTGCTTATGTCACAAAATTCCAGCGAATTATTGCATAGGCTTATTTACATAGACATTGTAACCAATTATTTTTACAATAAACTAGAAAATTTAAATAAGCTTGTAAACTATAAAAGAGAAGAGGAAAATAGATTAACCTCTCAAAGATTGCAGCTTATAGAAAAACAAAAAGAACAAATAGAATTGCTAAAAAAAATAGACGAATTAAGCTTAGCTAAAAGCCAAATGTTAGAAGAGATAAAAAAGAAAATTGCCAATTATCAAAAAATATTTGCAATGGCTGATAATTTGGACAAAATGTTTCCTTCTTTAGATTATTTATTAAGCCACCTTTCTCAATTTCCATGGGATACTTTGGAGTATAAAGATTTGAGTTTTTCCTTTTTTAGCGTATCAGCTTCTTTTACTGATGTTGATGTAACAAAGATGATACGCTCTTACAGTGACAAGTTAAAAGATGTAACAGTATCTTTTAGTAGAGAAAGTTTTGAAATAAAAGATGATGATTCATACACTTTAAAAGGCAATTTTGCGATAGAAGATAACAAAATTAAATTGTTAATAAATTCTCTAAATATAGGAGATATAAAAATTGGCGGTCAGTTGCTTCAAAAAATTCTTTATGGCTATGACACGACTATAACCATTAAAATTCCTGTTGAAGGATTTAAATTAAAAAAGGTGGAGGCAGAAAAAGGCTATGTAAAGTTTACTTTAGAAAAATAGTTTTTTATAAAACTTCTTTTTTAGAATGGGCAATTCTGGCACAAGCCGCGGCGATTATTGCAGCTACTAAGTCATCAATAAAAGTATTACACTTTTTTTCTTTATCTTCATTAAGTTTTCCTATTATGCCGGGTTTTACTTTATCAAGATATCCAAAATTAGTAAGACCTATAGAACCATAAACATTTGTTATACTAAGGGCTAAAATTTCATCAATACCATATAAGGGTTCATCTTTTTTTAAAATGGACAAAAGAGGTTCTTCTAACATGTCTTTTTCTGCTAATTTGTCTAAAGCGATTCCTGTCAAGATTGCATTTTGAACTTCCCTTTTCTCAAGTACATGATGTAAATTTTCTATACATTCCTCTATTGTTAAATCATCATAATACTTTTTTTGTAAGTCTAATACTAATACTGCCATATCTTCTAAAGTAACTCCTCTTTCTTCTAAAAGGTTTATAGCAATATCTTTCATTTTAACAGCTCCTTTTTTAAGTTTATAGTATGATTATATCACAAATTTTTGATGAAATACTTCTTTGTTGAAAAAACACTTCAATTAAAGTATAATCAAAATAGTTTAAACTTATGAAGAGGTGATAAGATGAGTGAAGTGAGAGTAAGATTTGCCCCAAGTCCTACAGGGAGTTTACATATAGGCGGTGCCAGAACTGCTCTCTTTAATTGGCTTTTTGCAAGGCACAATGGAGGAAAATTTATTTTAAGGGTGGACGATACTGACCTACAAAGGTCTACAGAAGAATCTATGAAAGGAATACTTGAAGGACTTAGATGGTTAGGTATTGATTGGGATGAAGGACCTATTTACCAATCGCAAAGGATAGAAGAATATAGAAAATTTGCAAATAAATTATTAGAGGAAGGAAAGGCTTACTACTGTTTTTGCACAAAAGAAGAGTTAGAGGAAATGAGAAAACAGGCAGAAAAAGAAGGTAAGCCTCCAATGTATACGGGAAAATGTAGAAATTTGACCAAAGAGCAAATAGAGGAGCATTTAAGGCAAGGGAGAAAACCCGTAATAAGGTTAAAAGTGCCTCAACAAGGGAAGACAGTAATTCACGACGTAATAAGAGGGGATGTAGAGTTTGATAATTCCACCTTTGATGACTTTATAATTATGAAATCAGACAATATGCCTACTTATAATTTTGCTACTGTGGTGGATGATTACCAAATGGGAATAACTCATGTTATACGGGCAGAGGAACATTTGTCAAATACTCCAAAGCAAATATTAATTTATGAGGCTTTAGGCGTAGAAATTCCTCAATTTGCCCATGTGTCTATGGTTTTAGCTCCTGATAGGAGTAAACTTAGTAAAAGACATGGAGCGACTTCTGTGCAGGAGTTTAGAGACCAGGGGTATCTTCCTGAAGCAATTGTAAATTATATAACCTTGCTGGGATGGATGCCAAAAGATGGGGAAGAAATTTTTGATGTGTCAAAAAGCATAAAAGAATTTACTTTAGAAAGGGTATCAAAAAATCCAGCTGTTTACGATGTACAAAAGCTGACTTGGATAAACGGCCATTACATAAGGAATTATGATCTAGATAAATTAACTGAAGCAGTTATCCCATTTCTGAAAGCTAAAAACTTAATTAAGGAGGATTTTGATTATGATTATATCAAAAAAATAGTAAGTGCAGTAAGAGAAAGGGAAAAAACTCTTGTGGATATAGCTGATGCCATGAGCTATTATTTTACAGAAGTTAACGAATATGAGGAAAAAGGAGTTAAAAAGTATTTTACTAAAGAAAAAGTTGTGGATATTCTAAAAAAAGCAGTAGTGACTTTAAAAGAAGTCGAGCCTTTTAATAAATTTACAACTGAGGAAGCGTATCGCAAACTTGTGGAGGAATTGCAAATATCCAGTGGTGAACTTTTCCATCCTACGAGATTAGCTATTTCGGGTAGAACTTTTGGACCAGGACTATTTGACATAATGGAACTTTTGGGAAAAGAAAGAACTATAGAGAGAATTGAAAAAGCCATAGATTTTATTGAAAAGATGAGGAAATAACAAAATATTGCCATAGTGTATAATTTTTACTACTATAGACAATAGTATTACCCTTATAAGGGTGATACTATTATTTTAACCCATGAAAGGGTGATACCATGTGTATACAGTGATAAGAGGCGACATAATTGCTTCAAGAGAACTGCTGGCAAAGGGGATTAAATTCCATCGCAAGATATAAAGAGTTAGATGATAAAAATTTTGCAGAATACTATTTAATAGGGACAATGAGTAGCATGCTTATAGCTATTTTTGGAGGTTTACTGATAAGAGCTATATTAAAAATATAAAAGGCATCCACAGATGCCTTTTTCTCAATGTGCGCCCGGCATGGGCGATAACTTGGCGGTGAAAGT
>NZ_AVAF01000043.1 GCF_000445185.1 Thermoanaerobacter sp. A7A | reverse complement strand
AATTCAAGATTATATAAAAACAAGAATGAAAATAGCCGGAATGGTAGATGACATATTTACACCATCAGCATATGAAGCAATATATTCTCTAACAAAAGGGCTCCCAAGGATAATAAATAACCTGGTAACGGCTTCTCTTCTCTATGCGTATTCTAAAAGGCTAAGAGAAATAGATGAAGAAGTAATATACCAGGCACAAAATGAAATCAGTTTATGAGAGTAGTAGCTTTCGCTACTCTCATTTTTTATTATACTTCAATTAACCCAAATTGCCAATAACAGATATTAACATATTTTGGCGGTAATGCTCTTAAAAAGTGAAAAAAATTTTTAATCAGGCTGTGATAATTTGAGAAAAAATACTTTTATGCACTTAAAAAATGCCATTATAATTTGAAAATCTTTGGAGATTTAATTCGAGAATTGACAATTAAATATGGTGGTGGAAAACTCTTATGGCCTGTTCCTTCTAGTAGTGTTATAACCTCACCTTTTGGAATGAGATATCATCCTATACTTAAACAGAGTAGAATGCATACGGGTATTGATATTGCTGCCGAGACGGGGGCTTCAATAGTAGCTGCGGCAGATGGACAAGTCATTTTTGCAGGTTATTACGGTGGATATGGATATGCAGTAATTATAGACCATGGAGACGGAATATCCACTTTGTATGGTCATAATTCTGCTTTATTAGTTAAAGAAGGAGATATGGTTAAAAGAGGTCAAGTTATAGCGAAGGCAGGAAGCACAGGTTTAAGTACAGGGCCTCATTTGCACTTTGAAGTGCGCAAAAACGGTGTTCCTGTAGATCCGATGGACTGGTTAAAATAACCAGTCTGTTTTTTTTATTTCATGAATGTTGTATAATAAAAAAGAACATACATATATAATTTTAAGAGACTAAAAAAGGTGGGGAAATTATGGCGAAAAAAAGATTTTATATTTTATTAGCAGTACTTTTAATAGTTACAAATGTTATAACTTTTATGTTAGCAAACGCAGTATCAGTGGCTCTTCCTAATGGTAAAGTCCTTGTTTCTCGTGAGGAGTACCAGTTGATAAAAGAATATAATAAGCTTTTTGATATTGAGAAAATCCTTGAAAATAGGTATGTTGATAAAGTTAACTCTTCAGTCCTTTTAGAAGGTGCTATGAAAGGAATGGCTAACTCTTTGGAGGACCCTTATACTGTATATATGAATAAGAAAGAATTTTCTGATTTTATGACTCAAACTACAGGTACTTATGGGGGAATTGGGATAGTTGTAGCAGTTGATAAAGAAGACCATATTGTGGTGGTTTCTCCAATAAAAAATACACCAGGGGAAAGAGCAGGGATAAAATCCGGCGATATAATAATAGAAGTGAACAATAAAAAAGTAAGCGGCAAAAATTTAGATGAAGCAGTAGCTATGATGAGAGGACCTCAAGGAACAGATGTAACCCTCACTATAATGAGAGAAGGGAAAACTTTTACTAAGACAATAACAAGAGAGATAATAAAATTAGAAACAGTATATGAGGAGATGCTTCCTGATAAAATTGGATATATTAAGATTACAATGTTTGACCAAAGCACAGCTAATGACTTTAAAGCAGCTCTTGATAAGTTAAAGTCTCAGGGCATGAAAGGACTTATACTAGATTTAAGAGATAATCCTGGTGGACTTTTAGAGGAAACTATAGATATTTCTAATTTAATTTTGCCCAAAGGAGTTGTTGTGACGACCAAAGGAAGAGTTGACAATAAAGAATATTATTCTAAAGGACCTGGCCTTGGATTACCCCTTGCTGTTCTTGTAAATAAAGGCAGTGCTAGTGCCTCAGAAATTTTAGCAGGGGCGATAAAAGATAGAAAAGCAGGAGTTTTAGTTGGGACTACTACCTTTGGAAAGGGACTTGTACAAACTATTGTTGACTTTGGTGATGGTACAGGATTAAAATATACTATTGCAAGGTATTACACGCCAAATGGCACAAATATTCAAGGCAAAGGAATTGAGCCCAACTATGTAGTGGAGCTTCCTGCAAATTACACTCTTCAAGATACTCCTGACTTAAAAGGAGATACTCAGCTTATAAAAGCTTTTGAGATTGTAAAAAGTGAGATAAAGTAGGGTGTTAAAATGATAGCTTTTATTCAAGTTTTTTGGATGGCAATAAAGACAATAGCTTTGTCAATTTTTAATCCTTTTTTCTGGATAGTGATAATTCTAATGATAATGCAGTATAGAAATAAAATAGCTATAGAAAGAGAGATTATGGGACATGAGCAAGAACCAATGAAAGAATTGGTTCTTGACTCTATCTTTTATGGTGTAATTGCTGCAATAATTGGGAGCTTTTTTATGATATTTTTAGGAATAACAATAGAAAATGTAGGGCTTCAGTATGTATGGCCTTTGGCTATAGTATTAATGTTTGTCAATCCTAGATATATTTGTTTTTCTTATGCAGGAGGAATAGTTTCTCTATCCAGCTTGATTTTTGGATTTCCTAGTATAAGTGTTTCTGCACTTATGTCTATTGTAGGTATTCTTCATTTGATGGAAAGCCTTTTAATATATGTAGATGGTCCAAGGAATACCACTCCTATCTTTGTAAGGCTTAAGGATGGGCGGGTGGCAGGAGGCTTTACTATGCAAAAGTTTTGGCCCATTCCTTTTGCTGCATTAACTATTGCTACTGGAATAACAATAACAGGACAGGGTGTAAATATGCCAGATTGGTGGCCCATTATCAAACCGGCTGGAATTGATTTAAATAATGCAATTTTTTTAATTATGCCAGGTATTGCAGCTTTAGGATACGGAGACTTAGCTTTAACACAACTTCCAGAAAAGAAAACGCGAATTTCTTCTATACGTTTATTTTTCTTTAGTATAGTTTTGATTATATTGGCGATATTAGGAATCTATACTAAATTATTTCAATATTTAGCAGCTATTTTTGCGCCAGTGGCTCATGAGCTTTTAATTTTAATAGGGCAAAGAGAAGAAAGGGAAAATCCACCTCTTTTTGTAGCGCCAGATACAGGAGTGATGATTTTAGCGACAGCAAAAGGTTCTCCCTCTAGAGAAATGGGAATTAAACCGGGGGATGTAATATTAAAAATTAATGATATTCCTATCAATGATCCAGATGATATAATACGAATACTCAATGAACGGCCTTCTGTGATGTGGATCACTGTAAAAGATTTAAATGGCAATTATACTAACTATGAATATAAGGATCCCCAGGGAATTTTGGGATTAGGGATTTTAATAGTGCCAAAGGCAACTTCTATGATTTATGAAATCAATGAAGGGGGAATATTTATAAAAAAACTAAAAGAAATGTTTAAAAACATCTTTAAGAAAAACAAATAAGGAGGCAAAGTGTGTGTTTTTACAAACTTTTGAAACATATAATTCTTTTAATGAAAGAGAATTAAAAGACAAAAATGTCGTTGTAATAGATACTCTACGGGCGACAAGTGTTATTACTACTGCTTTGTACAACGGAGCTAAAGAGATTATTCCAGTTTCAGAAGTAGAAGAAGCGATCGAACTTGTAAAAAGTTTAGATAAAAAAACTTATCTTTTAGCTGGGGAAAGAAACTCTACAAAGATTGAAGGTTTTGACCTATCTAATTCTCCTTTAGAGTATACTCGTGAAAAAGTAGAGAATAAAACGATAATTTTTACTACTACTAATGGAACAAAAGCTTTAAAAAAAGTCTCTTTAGCAGATAATGTAATTTTAGGATGCCTTTTAAATGCTTCTGCTGTTGCTAAGTATATATACACAAGCAATAAAGATACAATAATTGTATGTGCTGGTACAGAAGGAAAATTTTCTTTTGACGACATAATAACTGCTGGAGTGATATATAAAAAATTGCAAGATTTAATGAAATTTGAAAGTGATGATTTGTCAAAAGCCTGTTATTTTTTGTATAAACCTTATGAGAACAACTTGTATGAAATAGTGAAGGAGGGCTATCACTTTAAAAGATTAAAAGACTTAGGGTATGATGAAGATATTGAGTTTTGCTTGACAGTTGATAAGTTTGATATTGTACCAAAACTTAAAGACGGAATTATAAAAAATTCAGCCGACCTGTAAAGGCCGGCTGTTTGGTGTGCGCCCGGCATGGGCGATAACTTGGCGGTGAAAGTCC
>NZ_AVAF01000042.1 GCF_000445185.1 Thermoanaerobacter sp. A7A | reverse complement strand
GATGACTTTATTCTCATCTGCATAAACTAACTTGGGGTCAGAACTTTTACTAAATTGATATTCCTCCAAATTTGTATATTCATTAGAGCAGGATGCCAAAATCAATGACCCTACTATTAACACTGCCAATAAAAAATACCTCATCTTTTTCATAACCTCACCTCATAAAAATACTTTGTAAAATTTTTAACTTATATTCTACACCCATACGTTTACAAAATTGTAATATTTCAATATTGCTGTAATATTTCAAATTAAAAACAGTATTTTTCTTTTCCAAAGAATCAGTAATATTTTTTATTTTCGCTTTTTGGGAGTTCAAGTTATAAAAACCAACAACAAGGTAATCCCAAATTTTTAGGATTACCTTGTTTATACAGTTGGGATAAGTTATTTATAGAAAATTTTATGCATTTATTACTTTGAATTTTATTTAGTTAACCTTTTGCTATCAACATTTTATGTTCAGTACAATCGGTACTTGTATCCTTCATTTAACCCAGGTAAAGTACCATATCTCGGATAAATATATATATCGTAATAAACCCCCAAAATACTATAATGTATTTCCTGCTTGTAAATATCAGAGGGATATGCCCATACATCATAACCTGTTGATTCATATAGTTCTGTCCCACAATACTGACATTTCCATAAAGTGTATTTTGAATATATTATTTTCCCATTCTCAATCCAGCAAAGATTTGATAAACCACCAGTATTTGGCCTCATTAAATGATAGCCATCAGGACTTGCAGGACAATAAGCTATATATTCTGGTTCGACTATATTTTGTGACATGTCTCCAGCTTTAGATATTACACCTTTTGCCTGTGTATTATCTGTTGCAGCAAATACAACAGTTGCTGATAAAAGTAATGTCAAACACAATAAAAATGATACTATCCTTTTCATTTGATTTCATCCCCCTAATTTCAAATATTCTTAGCATTCTAACAGAACAACTTTTAAAGCCTTTTTTCCTCCACCTGTCTTTTTAATAATTCTAAGGACTACCGGTAGTTCCTTCTATATCCATGGTATCTTATTTCCAGCATCTTTGTCAATTGACCAAAAGTATAAATTTTTATTAAAATAGCACTTACTTTTGTACTTTAGTATAAAAACTGGATTTTCCTCCTTTAAAATTTGTACTAAAGTACAATCTAACATTTTCTAGTCCTTATTTAGTGATGTAAAAACAATAAAAACTTATATTAAATCTAACTTTGTTGCCTTGTATATGCAGTCCTTCACATTCCTTGTTCCCAACAA
>NZ_AVAF01000041.1 GCF_000445185.1 Thermoanaerobacter sp. A7A | reverse complement strand
AGTTCCTTCTATATCCATGGTATCTTATTTCCAGCATCTTGTCAATTGACTAAAAGTATAAATTTTCACTAAAATAGCCTTTACTTTTGCACTTTAGTATAAAAACCGAGTTTCTCTCCTTTAAAATTTGTACTAAAGTACATTCTAACATTTTTGTCCCTTATTTAGTAATGTAAAGACAATAAAAACTCATATTAAATCTAACTTTGTTGCCTTGTATATGCAGTCCTTCACATTCTTTGTTCTCAATAGTTTGAAAATTTTCCTTTTATGATACTTTATATTGCTTAGTGACATATTAATTGTTTTTGCAATTTCTTTATCTGTTTTCCCTTCTGCCGTAAGCTTGAGTATCTTTATATCTATTTCGTCAAATTTTCTTTTTATTCTTTCCATCTCAAATTCCTGGTAATTTCTTTCTATATATCTTGCCAGTAAAAATACTACTGCTACTAAATTATCATTAAACTCATTTTCAGAAGATATGTCTACTATCCCTATCAAATTTCCTTCTTTATCAAAAATAGGCCCAGCAGTACAATTTAATCTTTTTAAATCTTCAATATAGTGCTGTTCTTTTCTTACAACCGCTATATTCTTCTCTCTTATCGCCAGTGATACTGCATTTGTACCTGCAATTTCTTCTTTTAATACCATACCCTTTTTTAAGTAAAAATCGATATCGGCATGGGGTAAGTTTAATTCCAGTATTACACCTTCTTTATCAGTTAACAAAAATATAAAGTTTTTAAAATCATTAATATCTTTCAAATCTTTAATGCTTTTGCGAAAAGCTTTAATTAATGAATATCTTTTGCTATCTTCAACAATTTTTACATTATTCAACACCACTAACTTTTTATCCGGTGTTAAGCCCCTTTTTAAGCATCTCCCCCACGACTGTTCAAATAGACCCTTATGTGTCTCAAACTTTATAATCTTGTCCATATTTTCCCTCCATATATGCTCCTTATTGTAATATTTCTCCATTAACCTCTAAATTCCTTCTTTGATTGCCAAATTGTAATATTTCTGTAATGTTGTATCAAAGAAAAATGTCGATCCCTTTTATTTAAAATATAAAAAGCCCGGACAGTGCTTTCTGTCCGGGCTTTTTATATTTCAGACAAAGGGAACCGTCCCCTTTGTCTGATAATGTATTTGTTTTTGTAAAACCATTTATTCATTGTCATCACCTAAAATGACTTTTGTCTCAAATATCCATCGTTGCATTGACTTTATCCCCATAAACTTGCTATATATTTCCATAACCCGATGTATTCCAATATTAAAGCTAAGCTATAACACATAATCAGGCTGCCTTGTGCCCTGCCGATCATTTTATAAATAATATCATCATCATACTCCTTCAATTATTAGGATTTTTTACTTTTCCATTTAATCAATAATTCATTAGCAAAATAGATTGCAAAATAAATTATTACTACATCTATAGCAAATATACCCATATTGAAACTTGTTGATGTCAATAATGTAATTTTTGCTTTTAATAAATTATCATTATAAGTAGTCAAAAAGGCAAAAGGATATCCATAATGGATGGCAAACCCATCTGTTGATTGATATGGAAGTACGTAAGCCAACAACAAAGTTAACCACGCTGCCCAGTTGAAAAATCCCTTATTGAATTTCACAAATTTCTCCCTCCCCCTATTGTCTCCCATTATATTACTTCTACATATCTTTACAAATTCCTCCTCTGTTTACTAAATTGTAATATTTATGTAACATTGTTGTAATACTTTGATTTTATAATGCAACATTTAAAGAAAAAAATAAAAGAGCAGGAATTTCCTGCCACTGTTTCGAGTTATTCTTACTTGTCCCTTTTATATTTCTTCCAGTGGATGTGGATATTTTTGCTTAAAATCCAGACAAATGAACCTCCCCTTGTCTTTTGTCATACTTTATCCAGCATATATCCTTATGAGTTCTAGTATAATTACAAATATTACAACACAACTTACTATCAGCCCCATAATTATCCCTATTATTCGTTTTGATTTACTACTTAATTTATTAAATCTTTTAAACATGGTTTAATATCTCCTCTCTAATAAAAATCTGATTACTTAACGGCAATAAATACAGTTTACAAAATTAATGCTACTGCATATTACAAAGCGTTAACTTTGTAATATGCAGTAATTTATAAAAACAACATCCAAAAATATTTAAACTGAAACTTTAAATGTCCAGAATCCTTTAATTATTCGTCTTGAAAAGTTAATGTTCTGAAAAATTAATCTTCACCACGCGAATTAATACTTTTAAATATTTTATAATTTATTTACCCATCCTCCAGCATTGTTGTAAATATCACCCCACACTCCAACTTGAACAGTCTGGATTGGAATTCCTAAATCTATCATAGTTAAATCTGCAGTAGAATATGCTTTATCCCCAAAAATCCAAGCCGTTTTTCCACTCCACGAATACGACCAGGCTGGAGCTAATAAATTTCTTGATACAACATGATCATATCCAACTATACTTAATATTGAATAATTATCATGTTCATACTTAACCCATGAGGTTGTTTCAAATACGGTTATTCCAAATACTTCTACCCAGCGTTTATATGTTGCAGTAGTCAGTTCAATTGATGAACTAGAAATTGTATAATCTCTTTTATCTAGTAATTTATCAATACTATTATCAACTACTATATCACCACCTAAAAAGGTTTCTTTTTCGCTATCTCCTAATGCTTTAAACACATCCCTCATTAGTTCTTTATTATTAATTATTTCAATGAATTTTTCTTGCTTATCTTTTGTTAAAGATTTGTATTTATATAGCGCATTTATAATAGCATTTTTTTCTTCACTATTACTATTATTGGCTTTTTGGATTAAATAAGATTCATATTCTTGGGGTGAATTAACCATTAATTTTTTATTGTTTAAATTCGAAATTTTTAAATCGGTAGCAGAGGCTGGACTCAAAGTTGAAATTGAAAGAAACAATGCAATTGCAAACAATAAAATTAACTTTTTAATATTTAAAGACTTTTTTACCATTATTAACACCACCTGTATTATTTTTTAACATGTTATTATCTAAAATATTCTCTTTTTCTAACACTTTCAACTCCTTTCCTAATAATTCTAAGGACTACCGGTAGTTCCTTCTATATCCATGGTATATTATTTCCAACGTCATGTCAATTGACCAAAAGTATAAATTTTTACTAAAATAGCACTTACTTTTGTACTTTAGTATAAAATTTAATTTCTTTTCTTCTAAAATTTGTACTAAAGTACAACTTTTTAATAAATTTACACTTTAGTAAACAGTAAACAGACAACGGACAACAGGGACAACAGGGACGGTTCCTCTTGTCCGATTTATTTTTTAGAAATTTTCAATTAACACTATAGCAATATCCCAAATCATCAGTTACATACAATCCCCAACTCAACATGTACACTTTTGTAATAGTTTATTTCGCATTTGGAATTTTACTGATTATCCTATATTTTTTAGATAAAAATAAAAAATAAGGCAAATACTCAGTAAATTATAGGTATCTATTAGCTCTCATAATTCCACTTCATGTTATTATAATTATATTTTTCTTATTTTTTTCATCAAAGGCTACAAATCCACTTTTCCCATGATAATAAAAATTGATTGCATAATAAGAAAAATCTATTCTCCCCTTTACATTGCTATTCATCTTATATTTGTATTCTCTTAACCATCCGGTTAATTCCTTGATTTTTTCTTCATCTTCTGTTATTTTAGATTGTCCATCTTTCAATATCTCTACTTTGTAAACACCATCAAGATTAAACCCAATTGCTTCATCAATGGTCTTTATTCTATAATCATACAGATTTTTAATTAAAATAGCAGCAAAGCAAATTATCATCACTAATATAATAACTTTTACTTTCTCATCCATTTTTATTTCCATCACACCTTTAATTTCTTACTTTAAACTCCACAACCTCGATTTATCAATTCACCCTATCTCAATATTTTGTAATTAACTTAATCAAAATTAGAAAATCTCATTTTCTCACTAAATTTAAGCTCTTTTCCCTTTACTAAATTATGCCTTTTTAAAACAACTCAACACCTCCCTTCCGCACTTGGGATAAAGAGTTCCCAATAATATTAGCATGAGGAAATCTATTGTTGTAAAAATTTACCATTTAATATTTCTATCTTATATTTTTTTCGTAACTCGTTTTTATACTTTTCAAAAAATTCATTAACCTTATTTATATCGTTTTTATCCTTTTCAGACATTGCTGATATAATTTTATTTTTCAAATTCCCTATTGAAAGTATTTTTTGGTAATAAACTATTATTTCGTTCCAATATTCATCTTCAGACATTCCCAATCCTTTAATATATGCTTTAAAATTATAAATTTCTTACATTGCCTCTTTTTGATTTTCACATTTTAATTCCCCTTTTGCAATAGCATTCATAATATACCTTGTATTTTCCATAAATTTTTTAGCATCATCATAGGTAACATTTAAACCCTGCCTCTGTGCTTCTTCATATAATATAGCTTCATCGATCAATTTATTTAATATATCTTTTCTACTCACGTCTACACTCAAAAAAGAATTAATATTTAGGTTACTATTTTGTAATTCAGATAATTTCCTATTTAATACTTCTTTTTGGAATTTATTAAATAATATCTGCATTTCAATATCTTCTTTTGTGATTTTTGTGTTTCCAACTTTTGCTACTATAACATCCCTGTCTTTCTCATATTTTAGACTATTTTTCCCGAGCAAAAACCAAGGATTTGAACCAGCTGCTGTAATAATAGATGCAGCCAAAATTGTTATTAATAAAACTATCATCAACAAAATTTTTCTATTTTTACTCATTTTACAAACCTCCCGTATATATTTCATTATCTAAAATTTTACCTATAAACTTTTTATTGCTCTAAGCTACTACTAAATGTCTTCCATATGTTCAGTGTTTCTGGGGCTATCACCTGTATAGTTCCTTCCTCTTTCCACGTATCTGAAAATGTATCAAAAAATAAATTAGTATAGTTAACTAGTTAACACCATATTTCACTATATTATCAGGAGAAATAATTATAGGCGGGTATGTGAAACTTTCTAATGTGGTATACAAAGAATTATTTGCTTTCCATCTCAGTAGGATATTCTCTTGTTTTTGCAAATTTATAAAAAAACTAGATAATGCCATTCTGTCCGGGCTTTTTAAATTTCAGACAAAGGGAACCGTCCCCTTTGTCTGTCCACACTTTATATGGTACTTTTGAACATCCTTTATG
>NZ_AVAF01000040.1 GCF_000445185.1 Thermoanaerobacter sp. A7A | reverse complement strand
TTTTTACTCTAATATTTATCTCATTTTGCAATCACCTATTATCAAAATTTTATATTTTGTAACATTGTTGTAACATTTTAATTTTATAATGTGATGTGTTAAAAAGAGCAGGATTTCTCCTGCTCATGTTTTTATATATTTCTACTTGTCTGTATCCGTTGTCTAAAAAATGTTATAGCAAACTTCCAAATCTTTTTACAAATCTCGTTTTAACGTATTGCGCCAAAGTCAAGTATGCAAGGAGGGTAGCTGCTAAGAATAAGAAGTATATTCCTGGCAATGGCATCATTCCAATGTCCTTTCCAAAGGAAGTAAATGGAACAATCGTTCCTACTGTAACAGCTGCTGATGTAAAAAGTAATAGCGGCCATGAAGCAATGCTTTGTATAAAAGGAATCTTCTCGGTTCTAAGCATATGGACTACCATTGTTTGTGTCCATAAGCTTTCTACAAACCAGCCTGTTTGGAAAAGCGAAACAAATTGAAGTTTAGATGTTTCAGGCAACAAGAAGTAAGAGCCACCTATAACTATTGGACCAATTACAAAAAACATCAAAGCATAAGTTGTAATATCAAAAATAGAACTTGTAGGTCCAAACCATACCATGAAATTGCCTATATTTGCGGCATCCCATTTTCTTGGCTTTTGTATATACTCTTTATCCATTGTATCCCAAGGCACTGAGGTCATAGATAAATCATAAGTCAAGTTAAGGAAGAGAAGTTGCAATGGCTGCATTGGCAAAAATGGTAAAAATGCGCTTGCCACTAAAACAGAAAATACATTTCCAAAATTAGAGCTTGATGTGATTGCAATATATTTCATAATATTTCCAAAAATTCTGCGCCCTTCTACAACTCCTTCCTCTAATACCGTGAGGCTTTTTTCTAAAAGTATTATATCCGCAGATTCTTTAGCGATATCTACTGCAGAGTCAACAGAAATTCCAACGTCTGCTTCTCTTAAAGCAGGAGCATCATTAATTCCATCCCCCATATATCCAACAATGTGGCCTTTACTTTGTAAAGCCTTTATTATTCTTGATTTTTGCATAGGAGAAAGTTTTGCAAAAATTGTCGTCTTTTCTGCTACTTCTGCTAATTCTTCATCTGTCATATTTTCTATTTCATTTCCTAATAAAATATTCTCTACCGAAAGTCCAACTTCTTTGCAGATTTTCTTTGTCACTATTTCATTGTCACCGGTAAGAATTTTTACATCTACACCATGCTCTTTAAGTGCTTTTATCGCATAAGGTGCAGATTCTTTTGGCGGGTCTAGAAAACCTATATAACCCATAAGAACCATTTTACTCTCATCTGCTATACTAAAAACTCCCTCTGGTGGAACGTCATTTTTTTGAGCTACTGCCAGCACCCTCATTCCATCTTCATTTAACTTCCTTACCATTTCTTTTACTTCTTGGCGTATTTCATCTGTCAAAGGAACTACTTCACCTTTGTATTCAGCGTATTCACAGATAGAAAGCACCTCTTCAACGGCACCTTTCGTTACAAGCTGCCTCTTCCCACCTTCGCTTTCTAAAACTACAGACATTCTCCGCCTTATAAAATCAAAAGGTATCTCATCAACTTTTTTATATATTTTTTCCAAGCCATTAAAACCCTTTTCAGCTCCATACTCTAAAATAGCGACATCCATCAAGTTTCTTAAACCTGTTTGATAGAAACTATTTAAATACGCATGCCTTAAAACTCTGTCATCTTCATTCCCATGTATGTCAAGATGTTTTTCTACGACTATTTTGTTTAATGTCAAAGTGCCAGTCTTATCAGTACAAAGCACATCCATCGCTCCAAAATTTTGGATAGCATCTAATCTCTTAACAATTGTTTTGCGCTTTGCCATTGTCACAGCACCTTTAGCAAGGTTGGTAGTGACTATCATTGGAAGCATTTCGGGAGTAAGTCCAACAGCTACAGCCAAGGCAAAAAGCAATGCATCCAACCAATTACCCTTTGTAAGACCATTTATCACAAACACAATCGGAAACATTACTGCCATAAATTTGATAAGTACTTTGCTTACATTGTTAATACCTTTTTCAAAGCTTGTCATTGCCCTATGCCCTACAAGGGACTTTGCCATTGAACCAAAATAAGTACGGTCACCTGTTGAAAGAACTACAGCAATAGCAGAGCCACTTACTACATTAGTACCCATAAAGCATATATTTTCTAAATCTGAGAGGTTTAAATCCTTAGCTTTTCTTTTTTCTTCTTTTAAATCTGGATATTTCTCCACAGGTTCGGATTCTCCCGTCAAAGTTGCTTGGTTTATAAATAAGTCTTTAGAAGTAATAACCCTAACATCCGCAGGTACCATGTCACCTGCTGCCAAATGTATTATGTCACCCGGCACTATTTCTTCTATTTTTATCTCTCTTTCACCTGTGTCTTTGCGAATAACTGCAGCAGTTGTGTGGACAAGAGCTTTTAGTTTTTCTGCTTCTGCATTAGAACGGTACTCTTGAACAAAACGAAGTAGTCCACTAACCGTTACCATTATAGAAATAATAATTATAGTGCTCCAATCTCTGTCTTGAGGTACAGTAAAAAGTACATCAGTTATATATGACACAATTGCTAAAAATACTAATATACCTATAAAGGGATTTATAAAAGCTTTAATCAATTGAATATACCAAGGAGCCGGTTTTTCATGAGCTACCTCATTTAACCCATACATTTCAAGCCTATCTTCTGCTTCCTCAGAAGTCAGCCCTTCTCTATCTGTACCTAATTGCGCCAAAATTTCATCAACATCTTTTCTGGCAAACTCAATTAATTGAGTAAGTATCATATCTGTGAAACCATTTTTCTTTGCGATTTTGATCATTCCCATACACCTCCAAAACACAATAATAGATTAAGGCTGCTGAGTCTTTTGCAACCTTCCAGTTACAGTATTTGTTTTTTTGTAAAAAACTTTCGCACTTAGACGATGGAATTAAAAGGAATTGTTTTGGAGGTATATGTAATAGGACACCAAAAGAAGGGATAAATAGGCATTTTAAGAAATAGCAAAATTTATTGAAAAGGCCACGTGTGAGAAGAATGGACGTGGCCTCAAACTATGCCCATCCTTCTTCAATGTCATATTACATATACCTTTATAGCTTTTACTACTACCTCCACCGTCCATTCTTCTCACCTCCGTTTTTTAGCAAATTAAAAAACCTCTCAACGAATGAAAGAGGTTTTTTAACATTTCAATTCGTTGAGCTTTGGCACTATACAGCTTTGGAGCATCCTCCAGCTGCATTAAGTAAAACCTTAATTCGGTAATACTTGTTGACCCGTTAGCATCTCTCGATGTTTCCGGGCAGCAGCGTGTATCTGTATAGGAGCCTCACCTAACGATTGTATTAACTTGTGTCCTTCTACATTATATTCTTCTATTTACAATTTGTCAATCTATTTTGAAAAATTTTTTACAAAAACAACTTTGTACCTATAAAATGGGTTAGATAAGAAAAAGTAATACCTATCGTTGAGCCCATTAATACATCTGAAGGATAATGCAGTCCCATATATATCCTCGAAAGTCCCACAAGTACCGCCAGTGAAATAAAGAATACTGCAAGGCTTGGAAAAAATATTGAAAAAGTCATAGCAAGTGAAAAACTGGCAGTAGCATGACCAGAAGGAAAAGAATAATCCTTTAAAAGATGTTTAAAAGTGTTTGTATTAGCTAATACCATATAAGGCCTTGGTCTTGTATATTTTCTTTTTAAGAGTTGAACAAACAAATGGCTGTTTGCAAGCGCAGTTAAAGCTTCTAAAGCAGAGGCTTTCACATTGTTTTTTCCAAAAAAAATCAAAAATAAACAAGAAAATATTGTAAAAAAAGGACCACCTATATGAGTTATTTTGGGCATTATTCTATCT
>NZ_AVAF01000039.1 GCF_000445185.1 Thermoanaerobacter sp. A7A | reverse complement strand
ATACCATATAAGGCCTTGGTCTTGTATATTTTCTTTTTAAAAGTTGAACAAACAAATGGCTGCTTACAAGTGCAGTTAAAGCTTCTACAGCAGAGGCTTTTACATCGTTTTTTCCAAAAAAAATTAAAAACAAGCAAGAAAATATTGTAAAAAAAGGACCGCCTATATGAGTTATTTTGGGCATTATTTTGTCCAATATATTACATTTTATCCTTTCGTTTATATAGAAAAAAATGTTTTTGTCTTTGTCAAGAAGCACTCTTTTTATTTGCATCAGCAAAATCCCCTCCCTACAATCTCATTTCACTAATGCTTTTATCGAAATTTTCAGCACAATTTCACACACTCTATCAGCAGAATTTTTATAAATCAATTATTCCCTTCTTTCTTTCATATCCTCAAGTTTGTCAGGTATCAATGTTAATTCTGCGTTAAATTTTTTCTTACATAATATTATACCATATATTATACCATTATTTCAGCTATCCACTGC
Source organism: Thermoanaerobacter sp. A7A (assembly GCF_000445185.1). Classification (GTDB taxonomy): domain Bacteria; phylum Bacillota; class Thermoanaerobacteria; order Thermoanaerobacterales; family Thermoanaerobacteraceae; genus Thermoanaerobacter. Next base: position 3,190 of record NZ_AVAF01000039.1, on the reverse strand, counting down.
AAAAAATAAAAAGGGGAAATACCCCTTTAAGCAATTGCTTTCTTTTTAATTTCTTCAATAGCATTTCTAACTTGAGGAATTAGTGAAACCGCAAAACATATTGCCACTTCTACACCTATTATGCTTCCATTGACTAAAAGTGAATAAACTATAGGGCTCATTCCTTCTGGTGCATAGCTTGCAAAAAAGAACACTCCCGATAAAAAGTGAGAGAAAAATCGTCCAAATCCACCGACTAAAATTCCCAAACTTAGGTTTTTTCTAAAAAAGCCAGCAAGTCCTAAAGCACCGAAGGCCAAAGGATAGTCGAGAAGTACTTGCACCCATTGGACAATAAATGGGTCTTGAATAAGTTGTAAAAATCCATACGCCATTCCTACAATCACACCAGGACCTGGTCCATAATAATAGGCAAAGATAAAAAGCGGCAACATGCTGGCAGGTGTAATAGACCCACCTTGAGGCCAGTGATAAAATCTTATATAAGACAGCACGAAAGAAATAGCGATTGAAAGTGCTCCGTAGACAAGCATTTTTGTGTCAAATTTGACACTTTTTCGCATCAGATATAAAAGAAAAGCTGCCAATAAAATTGCTAATATAACCGATAAGGTCACTGGTTTTATTTTGGCAAAATCAGAAAATATACTTATAATGTAACATAATAAAAAAACACCTCCAGTTAGTGAGGCTATGTTCGCTGAAAAAAAATACCGCGAATGCGGTATTTTTAAGCCGCATTCCCTACGTAGGCATTACCCTCGTCAGGTTCCAAGGGTTTGGCATCAATGCCATCTCAGCCGTTAAGGCTCCCCCAGCGGACATAACCACCTATTTTGTTTTCACTTTAACTTTATCATTTTTTGCTGCATATGTCAATAATGATTATTAAATGCTATTAACTTGCCATCTCTTCCTCTTTTTGAAACTGGCTGTTATAGAGGCTTGCATAGAAACCGCCTTTGGCAAGAAGCTCTTCGTGGGTACCTTGCTCTATAATATCTCCATGGTTCATAACAAGTATCAAGTCAGCATCCCTTATCGTAGAAAGCCTATGAGCGATTATAAAGCTTGTGCGCCCTTTCATAAGGTAATCCATCGCTTTTTGTATTTGTATTTCTGTAAGGGTATCTACAGAGCTTGTAGCCTCATCGAGTATGAGAATTTTGGGATCTTTCAAAATAGCTCTTGCTATAGTTAGTAACTGCTTTTGCCCTTGAGAAATATTTGTGGTCTCTTCATTTAATACCATGTTATAGCCCCCTGGCAATGTCTTTACAAAACTGTCAACATGAGCTGCCTTAGCAGCTTTTATAACTTCCTCATCAGTAGCATCGAGACGGCCATATCTTATATTGTCCATAATAGTACCATTGTAAAGCCAAGTATCCTGAAGCACCATGCCAAAAAGTGAACGCAAATCTTCTCTCGTAAAATCTCTTATATCATGCCCGTCAATCAAAATAGCTCCTTCATTCACATAGTAAAAGCGCATTAAAAGTTTCACTATAGTAGTCTTTCCTGCTCCAGTAGGACCAACAATTGCAACTTTTTGTCCTGCCTTAATAGAAGCAGAAAAGTTATTTATCACCATTTTATCAGGTCTATATCCAAAACGAACATTTCTAAACTCCACATTCCCTTTTATATCTTCAATTTTTACAGGCTGTGGATTATCTGGAACTTCCTCTTCTTCCTCCAAAAACTCAAATACTCTTTCTGCACAGGCAGCAGTTTGTTGCAGTATATTGGAAATATTTGCAATCTGAGCAATAGGCTGTGTAAAAGATCGGATGTACTGTATAAACGCCTGAATATCCCCCACTTCTATTGCATTTTTTATGACCAACCAACTACCCAAAACTGTAACCGCCACATAACCCAAGTTTCCTATTACATTCATAAGTGGCATCATAATACCTGTCAAAAACTGTGACTTCCAAGCTGCTCCGTACAAAGTGTTATTTAATACATCAAACTTTTCAATGCTCTTTTTCTCTCCATTAAAAGCCTTTACTATATTATGGCCTCCATATACTTCCTCCACATGACCATTTACATGCCCTAAATAATCCTGCTGCTCTCTAAAATACATTTGTGAATGTTTGACAATAAAGGCAATTACCAAAGAAGACAAAGGAATTATCAAAAGCGCCACTAAAGTCATAAGCCAGTTTATGGTAAACATCATAATCAAAACGCCTACTACTGTCGTCACAGAAGTGATTATCTGAGTCAAGCTTTGATTGAGAGTCTGAGTAATTGTATCCACGTCATTTGTAATACGTGACAATATTTCCCCTTGATTTGTGCTTTCAAAATATTTCAAAGGCAGGCGGTTAATTTTTTCAGAAATTTCTTTTCTAAATCTATAGGTAACTTTCATCGCAACCCCAGACATTATCCATCCTTGCAGGTATCCGAATAAAGCACTTAAACCATATAAGCCTATGAGAATTAGAATTATCTTTCCTACATATTCAAAGTCTATGCCACTGCCTTGCCCTGTTATTTTATTCATTACACCTTCAAAAATTTTGGTTATGGCTTTACTGAGTATTTTAGGACCCGCAATGGAGAAGGAAGCACTAAGAGCTGCTAATATAAATACACTTATTATAGAAATTTTATAAGCTGATAAATATTTTATCAACTTTTTCATTGTGCCTTTAAAATCTCGCGCTTTTTCTCCACCGCGAACCATGCCATGGGGACCGCCTCCCATTCCTGGCCCGCGAAGTCTGGGCATCTGTTTGGGGTCTATTCTTCTATTTTCACTCATGCCAATTCCTCCTCCGACAGCTGTGATAAAGCTATTTCTCTGTAAGTTTGACAGTTTTTAAGTAGGTCTTTGTGTTTCCCTATGCCCACAATTTTACCTTCTTCAAGCACTATTATTTGGTCTGCATGCAAAAGAGTTGACACCCTTTGTGACACCATTATAACAGTGCTTGATTTTAGCCTTTCTCTTAAGGCTTTCCTTAAAACTGACTCTGTTTTAAAGTCAAGAGCTGAAAAACTTTCATCAAAAATGTATATTTCAGGCTTTTTAACAAGAGCACGAGCAATGGAAAGCCTCTGCTTTTGCCCTCCTGAAACGTTTGTTCCTCCTTGTGCAATCTCTGAATCAAATTTTTTGGTCTTTTCATTTAATGTTTTTTGCTTTGTACCTTTTTTTATAATTTTTTTA
>NZ_AVAF01000038.1 GCF_000445185.1 Thermoanaerobacter sp. A7A | reverse complement strand
CCGTTCTCTTCAAGCTCGCTTTTTATGCCTCTTAAAATTTTTTGCCCTGTTGGATTCATTTCAACGGATAAAGTATCGGATATGACTAAGGGTTTTGCTCCTACACATAGTACTTCCGAAAGAGCCACTTTTACAGTAGTCCTTCCTACAATCTCTTCATCAACTTTTAACACATCATGCTCTTTATTCCCTATTGCTCCGAGGCTGTCACAAGATATCACATATGCTACATCATTTTCATAAATTACAACTAAATCTCTGTATCTCTCAATCACTTTTTATTCCCTACTCCTTTTCGGTATCGCTTTGTAAACCAATGCTGCAAGAAATACATTTGCAAATGACGCAATTGTTAGTGGTAATACCCATGCCGCAAAAAATCCCCATCCGAATATGGGCACAAACAAAAGGGTTGCAACAGGACCATTTAATATCGTAGCAGCGATTACTGCAATATAGATGTTAAATTTTCGATAAAAAAATTTAAACAAATAGGCATATAATGCCATTTGCACTGCTATGTATATGTGATTTGTAAGCCCTAAAGGAAATCCAGAAGTAATTGCTGTAAGCATATGCCCTAAACTTATCACAAGGGCTCCATACCAACCTCCAAGGTATAATGCGGCAAAGTATCCTGGCATTGAATCGAAAGCAACTGTGTTAAAAACTTTTATGAGAGCACCTACTGCACTTAAGGCTATAAGCATAGCAACAAGAGTAAGAGTTTTAACATTTTTTAATGCATTTGCTTTTTCTTTCACATCAATCTCCTCCTATTTACAATTTTTAGGTGTTTTTATGTAATATTTTGAGGCAATTATAAGTTATTCCTTTATGGTACCAAAATCTTCATCCCATAAAACACCACAAGACCTAAAAATGAAGTCATATACATTATTTTTATGCTGTATTTTATGTGTTGGGGGATAATTTTTTCTTTTCCATCCCCAAGAGTTGGTTTAATTTCAGGCTTTCCAAAATAATAATTAAGCCCTCCCAGTTGTATATTTAAAGCACCGGCAACTGCTGCTTCTCCGTGAGCACTGTTTGGACTTTGATGTTTCAACCTGTCTCTTAAAAAAATCCTCCAACTATTTTTATAATCATAGCCTAAGAGAAAAGCAGCTATAACAATCAAAAAACCTGTTATGCGAGCAGGGATAAAATTTAATATGTCGTCAAGTTTTGCAGAAGCAAATCCTAAATCGAGGTACTTTTCATTTCCATAGCCTACCATAGAATCAAGAGTGCTTGCTGCCTTATAAAAGATAGCCAGCGGCGCACCTCCTATAAACGCGTAAAACATAGGGGCTATTATACCGTCTGATATATTCTCTGCAACTGTTTCTATCGCTCCTCTGGA
>NZ_AVAF01000037.1 GCF_000445185.1 Thermoanaerobacter sp. A7A | reverse complement strand
AGAAAACAGGGGCTAAAATTTTGCTTTGTCAACAAACTGAAAGATAGAGAAAAAATCCTCTATCTTTAATTTTCTTTATCTGCTTCCTGAAGTTTTATAACATCTTCGTCTATAGAATTTTTGTCATGGTGATGCCTTACAATATCGACTATTCTCTCATTTAATCCAATTTCTTTACAAATTTGTGCACCATATTCTGCATGATTATAATACACTTTTAAAAAATATACATACCTTTTGATAAAATTACTCAAAAAAAGGAATTTTATTCAAAATCACTGCTATGGCTTTTTTTGTAGGAGTAATTTTTGTTTTTATCTTTCCAATATCATGAAAAAGAGCCGCTTTTAAAAGGTCATATTCCTCTACCCTATATTTATCAATAAGATAATAACACACATCTAAAGAATGCCTTTTTTCATACACAGGCAATTTATTAAAGTATTCTAACTCTTTTTCATTTAAAAAACCCATTAAAAATTTATAATCTTCCTTATAAATTTTGGCCTTTTTCGCTTTAAAATATTGTTTTATCCTATTCATAAAATCACCTTTATTCTAATATTATTTCTTCTTTTTCAAGAGCCTCTAATACTTTATCTGACTTTATAGTATCAAAACAGGCATTTATGTCAATATAAAGTTCCCTATCTTCTTCCAATGGCTTAACATATTTTCTTACTAAATCATATATTACTTGTGTTCCTTTTCCTTTTTTAAAACCTTTCTTGAACTCCATTGCCTGTAAAGCTGCCATAAGTTCTATTGCTATAAACCCTAAAAAACCTTTTTCAGATATTACAGGAGTTACTCCTTTTTACGTTAATTCTTTATCGCAATAAAACAAAAAACACGAGAGTTTTTTCTCTCGCGTTTTATTATTAAATTGTAAAATTTTTCTATCATTTTTTAACCCCATACTCAAAACTCTTAAAATTAAATTATAAACTATAGATGAGAAAATTTAATAACAAATATTACCATTAAATAGATACACTTTATCTAAGCCAATTTTAGTTGCTCAAAAATCTCATCGATAGGTATATTATTTTTAGCTTGATCATAGATCCATTGAATACGCTGCTTTTGTACATCTTTACGAACTATAACTATTCCACAACCAAATTGACAATATTTATCACTTGAAACTGTACAATACAGGTATGTCAATGATATAAGACATAATAACCTATCTATTGATTTTGTAGAGCGTACTCGATATGTATTTAAGCCAAGGTTGTTCTTTGTCTGCCTGAAAAAAATCTCTATGGGCCACCTCTGACCGTAGTAATTTAGAATAGTCTCAGTATTTAGTTCAGTATCAGTGCATAAAAATGCATGTAGAGCTTTTTGATTTTTAAAAGCTTTTTCAGGCCAGCATATTAGAACTACAGCATTATCTATACCATTTAAAGCACCTTCATAACGATATACCCAGTAATTAGAACCTTTCACTGTAACGAGGTGAACTTCGTTCTTATCAATAAGTCTTTTATCTGGATGCGAATCCCTTTGGGATATATAATGCGGTTGATTTTAAGCGCACCAATAAGATAATAGCCTTGCTTAAAGTGTGCATTAATTACTTTTTCATTTGTAAACCAGGAATCACAAAGACCATATGCTGACCCTTTAGGTATCGGGAGTGTTGATACCATTTCGCATACTCTATCGATTTTGCTTTTACCACCTTTTGTATAGCGCTCAATGTAGTATGGCAATACTATTCTGCCACAAGATATCATCATAGCAAGAAATTGATGGCCCCAAACCTGTTTTCCTTTTAAACGCGATTGATGAAATCCTGTTGCTTGAATAGGATGTTTAGCCTATAACGAAGGCTTAGTCTTTTCAGCAATAGTATCATCAAATATCACAAACAAAGGACTTTTATGGGTTTGAGAAAGTTGATAAATAATACGAATAACTTCTCGCCTTATAGCTCTCTATGCATATTCTATATTCCAAACACCTTGGCTTAAAAATTTGCCAAAGGTAGTTCTATGACAATGTGCAAAGCTTAAATTAACAATATCAGTAACAGTGCCACTGTAACCTTTTTGAACAGCAGCTATAATAAATTCCACAATATGGCGAATAACAGGTTTGGTGAAGTATAGCATAAAATTTAATTTAAAAAGGTACTGGTAAATTGCTGAGTTTTCTGTTATTCTATTATCATGAGACATATGCTTCACTCCTGTTATTGATTTTTTTGTGGTAATTAAAGTTATATCATAGAAGTGAGCATTTGTCTCTATAATTTTATTATGTGGAATTTATTGTAATCACATTTTCTCATCTATAGTTATAAACTTGGATTCGGCAAGTGAATTTATGAAATACCCAAATAGAGCCATTTGATGGCCAAATTAAGCGA
>NZ_AVAF01000036.1 GCF_000445185.1 Thermoanaerobacter sp. A7A | reverse complement strand
ACCTGCCCCTGAATGGGTGCCTGCAATCATTACAGCTTTACACAACTTTGAGTTGCTCCTTTCCATTTAGCGATGGAATGACGTAAGGAGTATGGGTGATGGGATTTTCAAATACTTCCACATCTATTGAAAAGGCTGATTTTATATTGTTCAATGTTAAAACATTTCTGGGAGACCCAGATGCTATTATTTTGCCTTCTTTCATTATGAAAATCTCATCACAAAACTGTGAAGCGAGGTTAATATCGTGAAGCACAACAATTACAAGTATTCCTTTTAAAGATAAATCTTTTACAAGAGATAGTATTTCAACTTGGTATTTTATATCAAGGTGAGAAACTGGCTCATCCATGAGTAAAATTCGAGCTTTTTGTGCTAATGCCCTCGCTATATACACCCTTTGCCTTTCACCGCCGCTTAACTCTTTTATACTTTTGTCTTTAAACTGCCATGTATTTGTAATTTCCATGCACTCTCTTACAATATCTCTGTCTTCTTTTCTCTCCGACTGAAACCTTTTAAGATAAGGAATTCTTCCCATCATTACTACGTCATAACAGCTAAATTCAAAGTCGTAAACTATATCTTGAGGCACATAACCTATATATTTTGCCTTTTCTTTTATAGTAAAGTCTTTGATATTTTTCCCTAACACAAAGACATTACCATAAGTTGGCGTCAAATACCCTGATATATTCTTTAAAAGTGTAGTCTTGCCACTTCCATTTGCACCAATTATCCCTATCACTATGCTTTTATTTATGGTGAAATCTATCCCTCTTAAAACTTCCCTTTCCCCATAAGAAAAATGTAATTTATCTACCTGTAAAATTGCCATATCATCACATTCCTTCACTTTTTTGTTTGCTATTTATTAACAGATACAAAAAGAATGGTCCTCCAAATGCCGCAGTAATTATTCCAATTGGAATTTCCATTGGTTTTAAAATAACTCGTGCTAATAGGTCTGCAAAAGTCAAAAATATTGCTCCTGATATTGCACTAAAAGGTACCAAAACTCTATTGTCAGGTCCTACAATAAGCCTTGATATATGAGGCACAATAAGTCCAACAAAACCTATAATTCCACCGACTGATACAGCTGTTGCAGTAAC
>NZ_AVAF01000035.1 GCF_000445185.1 Thermoanaerobacter sp. A7A | reverse complement strand
ACGCTGAATAAAATAATTATTCAGCTCCTACTCGATTTTTTGATGTTTATGCAGGAATGGTAATATTTTGCCCCTGTTGCCCAAGGAGGCAGCTCTATTCTTTTTATGTGTTTTCTTCTTCAATGTTTTTGTAATTATTCTCTAAGTGGTAAATATGTCTATACCTATTTGAAGGAGATACAAAAAGGTTCTTGACTTTACAGTTTTAAATTGATAACATAAATTACAACATGTTATACACAATAGTAATCATTACTTTCGTTATCCTTGGCTGGGATTATGGTTAAATCAACAGAACCGTAAATCCCCTTATTCTAAATGAAGAAATGCTTATAGACTGCTTAGTGATATTGATAAACATTTTTGTAAAATTCATATAGGTTAGGAAGGAGTTATAGGTGTGGAAGAATTGAAAAAGAAGGTCATTTCTTTTATCGATAGTATTAAGGGGGAGATTTTTGAAGTTGCTGATGAGATATACAAAAATCCTGAGCTTGGAAATCAAGAATTTAAAGCTTCAAAACTATTAAAGGAAAAAATAAACGGTTATGGTTTTTTAGTAAATGAAGTCGAAGGCCTGCCAACTGCTTTTTTGGCACAGAAAAAAGGTAAAAAACCTGGTCCCAAGGTGGCGCTTTTGGCTGAGTATGATGCTCTTCCAGAAATAGGTCACGCTTGTGGTCATAACCTAATTGCAGCTGCAAGTTTTGGAGCTGCAGCAGCCTTAGGGACATTAGATGAAGAGCTTTTCGGCGAAGTGATGTTAGTAGGTTCCCCTGCAGAAGAAACCGACGGTGCCAAGGTAATACTAGTAGAAAGAGGTATTTTTAATGATGTGGATGCAGCTATGATGGTACATCCTGGCAATAGAACTACTGTATATACTACTTCCCTTGCCATAGAACCTCTGGAGTTTACATATACGGGTAAAGCAGCGCATGCCGCCGCTGCACCTCACCTAGGCATAAATGCTCTGGACGCGGTCATCCTTCTTTTCAACGGTATCAATGCCTTAAGGCAGCAGTTGGGACCTGATGCGAGAATCCATGGAATAATTACCGAAGGAGGATACACTCCCAATATTATTCCCGAAAAAGCTATTGCACGCTTTTACGTGAGGGCAAAAGAAAAAAAATACATGCTGGAGGTAAAGGAAAAAGTAATAGCCTGTGCCAAGGGTGCTGAGGTGGCAACTGGAGCAAAGCTTTCATATAGAAATTTTGAGCTTGGCTTTGACAACCTAGTAACCAATAAAACTATGGCTGAGACATTTAAAGCTAATTTAAAGGAACTGGGTTATCATGATATAAGCGATAAGGAAGAGGGCGTTGGCTCAACGGACATGGGAAATGTAAGCCAGGTTGTGCCTTCTATCCATCCCCACATTGCCATAGCTGAAGAGGACATAGCACCTCATAGCTTGGAATTTTTGAAAGCTGCAGGTTCAGAGAGGGGAAAGGAGGCAGCCGTACTTGCAGCCAAAGCTCTGGCTATGACTGCGGTAGATATAATGACAAAAGAGGAATTGCTAAAGAAGATAAAAGAGGAGTTTAAAAAAACGGTTGAAAAATCTTTTTAACCCCCTAAGCAATTTGAAAAATTTTTGCATAGAACCTAGTTGCTAATTACTCCAAATTCACGAATGGGAAAAGAAACCTCATATTTCTTTAAAATCTAAAACTCGAATCTCATATTTAAAAGCATAAATATTTTTACATTCTGTTTTTGCTTCACCAACCTGATTATCATAAGGGTCATTACGCCAGAATACTTTCTTGGGTGCAAAGTTTTTCATAAAATCAGAATTTGCCACCATTCTAAATGCATCAAGATTACCAAAATAGAATTCTCTTAATTCTTGATTGTTTTTATAACGCCCACCAAAAGATAGGTCGGCAGGAAGCCATCCATAAGGTGGTATAAAGAATAATGCCCAATCATGCGGTGACGCTAGGAATGGGGTTATATACCAGCCTGATTGCCATCTGGCAGGAATACCTACAATCCTGCAAAGGGTTATAAAGAGGAGTGCTTGAAATCCACAGTCCCCTTTTAAATTGCATGCAACAAACTCAGGAATTTCTTCAGTATTTGCTGGGACAACTTTATTTACCCATTCTTTTATAACATATTCGAATTCTACAAAATATTCATTTTCTTTTTTACCTTCAAAATAGATTGTTCTTTGAGGAGTATCGGAAGATGCTAAAAAATATTTTTCGTGGCTTGTTGAAATGAGTTTTACATCTTTTTGCTGAAATTCTTCTTTTGGAAATGGTAACCAAACTTTCACTTTCTCTTCCTCAATGTCTTCTACAATTTTGAGAAAAATTTTAGCATGAATCTTATACTCTTTTTGCTTATCACCCTTTAGAAGTTCTCGCAGCCTATTATCATTAAAATTTCGCGCCTGTTCTTTATTTTTCTCCTTTTTTATTCTTTCGTAATATTCCGAAAGAGCATAGGCTATGTTTTGAACAAATCTTTTTTCGTACTTTCTTTCTCCATTAACAAAAATATAATCTAAAAATCCTCTATTGAGTAAAGTATAAAATTCTTCATCTGTAAAATTATCAAAAAGTTCCTTTGCCTTCTTAATAGCAGTTTTTTCATCATAAGGATAATTTTTTAAAAGCCTTTTTATTCGATCCTTTTCAAAAATTAATCTTATTCTAAGGTCATTAGGTAGCCTTCTTTCAAGCCATCTTTCAATGAGACAATTATGTAATTTAGGTTTGGTGCCAAAACTTTTTATGTTGAGGATAGATTTTTTTATTTCAGAGTCATATAAAAGCATTATAAGGAAATAAAAGTCACCTCTTGACATATTATCGAAATGCTGTAGAATGATATTATAATGAAAATCTTATCAGAGTTTTCTGTTTAAAAACTATTGTATGGAGGTTGTATGATGTACATTCCGACAATTAGCCCTTATGCTTTTAAAATTGGTCCAATTGCTGTTCATTGGTATGGAATTTTTATGGCTATTTCTATTGCTATTGGTGGATATTATTTGTACAAAGAGGCAATGAAATTAAATTACGATGAAGACTTTTTATTAAATCTATTAATGATTGTAGTAATTTCTGGTGTTATAGGTGCTCGATTGATGTTTGTATTGGCAAATTATCCTGAGTGGTTTATTAAAAATCCTATTCAAGTGTTAAAGATTTATGAAGGTGGACTTTCATGGCATGGTGCAGTTTTAGGTGGTTTTTTAGCAGGGCTTTATTATTGTCGTAAAAAAGGTGTGAGGATAAATCCTCTAGAGGATTTCGCAGTTTTAGGTCTTGCTATTGGAAACATATTGGTGAGAATTGGCAATATTTTTAATCAAGAAGTATTGGGAAGACCGACTGAGTTTGCCTTTGGGAGATGGCCTGCGCAATTAGTAGGAGTTGCTATGGGAGTAATACTTCTCATAAGATATTTTTATATACAAAAAAAGCACATGCCTGATGGATATCAATTTTGGTCTTTTATATTTTATTATCAATTAATGAGAGGTTTAATTGAAGAAACCGTAAGGGACAATCCTTTAATATGGCCTGTATATTTAAATGAAAAATGGGGAATAGGATTTTTTACTTTAACTCAGTTAGTAACACCTTTTATTTTGATATTGGCATACTGGATGATTAGAAGGGTTTTAAATGACCCCAATAAACAATTTTACAATTAAACTGCCTTTGAGGCAGTTTTCTTATTTAAGGCAAATTGAATTAATCTTTAACTATTGATAAATTTAAAAGGGAACTACTTTATTTTACAACATTTTAATGGTAAAATTATATTGATAAATTTTTTACAGAGGAGCTGAAAAGATGGAAAAAAGAAAAGTTTTTGATGACTTATTAGTTAGGATTGACCAAAAGGCAAGAGAAATTGATGATATGGATGAATTTTATGGTGAAGTTGTTAAGATATTAGCAGACAATGTTCCTTACTATAATTGGACAGGTTTTTATTTCATGAAGGATGGAGAGTTAGTAATAGGACCTTATATTGGTAGACCTACAGAACATTTGAAAATTAAAGTAGGACAGGGGGTTTGTGGAAGAGCTGTTGCAGAAAAAAATACTATAATTGTAGATGATGTAACAAAAGAAGATAACTATTTGGCTTGTAGTCTTGAGACGAAATCGGAAATTGTAGTGCCAATATGGGTTAATGGCGACATAATAGGAGAAATAGATATTGACAGCGATGATTTAGCTGCTTTTGATGAAGAAGACAAAAGATTTTTAGAAAAAGTTGCAGAAATTATAAGTCGAAAACTCAAAAAATAGATTTCCATTGATTTTTGTGGTATAATAATTGTGTCAGGAAGGAGGATAGGCTATGAGAGAAAGAGTAGAAGAAGTATTAGAGCTTCTAAGACCATCTCTTCAAGCAGACGGAGGAAATGTGGAACTTATTGACGTTACAGAGGATGGAATTGTAAAGGTAAGGCTGACAGGTGCTTGTGGAGGATGCCCTTTTGCTACGTTGACGCTGAAAGAAGGCATTGAAAGGGCTATCAAAGAAGAAATTCCTGAAGTGAGGGAAGTAATAGCAGTTTAAAAATCCGGGTTATCCGGATTTTTTTGTTATATAAGCAGGAATTTTTAACCATACATAGAATAGTATATATGGGAAGATTTTCAAGGAGGTCTATGTATGGTTAAAAAATTTTGTTTAGCAGGATTGATTGCCTTGATATTATTTTTAAATTTATCAAGTGCCTATTCAGAAGCTAATCCTTATTCAGAAGAAAAAATATTACAAGAAATAATAATGAAGGTACCTTTTACAAGGGGATTAAAATTGGTAGAACATAAGTTGCAAAATGGGTTATATAGCTTTAAATTTGAAGGAAGTAATCCCTTTAAGAATTTAAAAATTGTATACAATAGTGACAATGATAAATTGGAGTATATAGATTACTATGAAAATACTTTTACACCTTTTGACAAAAATTTATCAGCAAAATATTCAAAAAGTGAGTCGATAATTTTAGCCCACAATTTGATATCTTCAATTACAGGAGAAAAATATCAATTTGTAAAAAGCCTTTCAGATGATGAGTATATTGATGAAAGTTTAGAAAAACCATATATTTATAAGTTAATTTTTAAAAAAGTGATAAATCACCTGATAGTGGATAATAGAGAAATAGTTGTGTACATAGATTCTCATTCAGGAGAAGTTGTTAAATTTTTTGGTGAAAATCTTTCGGAAAAAGTGGAATATGAGGGTACAAAGGATATTAAAAGTATTGGCGAAATAAAAAGCCTATACCAAAGATATATTGTTCCTCAGCTTATGGCTTATAAAGAGGGCAAAAAGTATCAGTTAGTGTATATTTCCTCTTTGAATCCTTTGTTTTATGGGATTGATGCCAAAAGTGGTATTTTTATTGATTATAAGGGAAATGATATTAAAGAAGAAATGGTTACACTGGATTTTGCAAAGTTAAAAGACGATTGTTTTAATTTAAAAAATCCAGAGACAATTGCTCAGGCTATAGCAAAAAATTTAAAAATAGATAAAATTTCTTTGCTCAAATCCGGTTATGTGAATAATTTTTATTTGACGGGTAAACCGGCTGTGACCTATGATTGGAATTTTACAAGTTTAAAAGACAAAATTTTAAATATAAATGTAGCAATTGATTCTCACGACCAAAATATTCTTCACTTAGGTTTTGGTTATTGGAATTATAATGAGAAAAATTTTAGAATACTTGATATGGAAGAGGCAAAGACATATGTGAAAGAACATCTTTATAATTATTTGTCTTGTGATTTTTTGGTAGCATATCCTATGAATTATCGAGATAATAAAATTTATACTTTTTATAGACAAACAAACAATACGATAATTTCTAATAATTATATAACCATTGAAACAAATGAGGAAGGAATAGTTAAAAAAATAATTTTTAATTGGGATTATATTGATTTTCCAAAGATAGACAATACTATCAATACACAAGTTGCTCAAAATATTTTTATAGATAGTGGTTTTAAACTGTACTATTTTATAACAGAGAATAAAAAAGGTAAATTAGTGTATATACCTAACTCTTTGGAGTTTATGATAGATGCCAGCACAGGGAAAAAGATATATTACAGTTCTTTAAATTGGGAGGAGGATTAGAGAATGGACAATGAAATTTTGAAACTTGAAGCGGCTGAAGAATTAGGACTTCTTGAAAAGGTAAAAAAAGTTGGATGGTCTAAGTTATCTGCCCAAGAAACTGGGAAGATAGGTTCAATAGTTAAGAAAAAGATGAAAATGCAACAGGAGGTAGGAAAAAAAGAAAAGTTGTGATATACTCTATTTGAGGTGAATTGCCATGGGGGATAAAAATTTGTTTGAAGAGGCTGCTCGCCTCATTAAGCAGTCAAGAAAAACTATTGTATTGACAGGAGCAGGTATATCAACGGAAAGTGGTATACCTGATTTTAGAAGCCCAGGAAGGGGTCTGTGGGAGAAGTTAGATCCAATGGAGGTTTTGTCAACGGGAGTATTGTACAATTTCCCGGAGGAATTTTATAAAGTTGGTTTCAAGATTTTGTCTTCAATGAGAAATGCTGAGCCTAATGAAGCTCATTACATATTAAGCGAAATGGAGAAAGAAGGTATAATTTTTGGAGTAATTACACAAAATATAGACAATCTTCATCAAAAAGCTGGTTCTAAAAATGTATTCGAAGTTCACGGCAATACGAGAGAAGGAAGTTGTTTACATTGTGGGAAAAAAGTCTCTTTTGAAGTTTTAGAGGAAAAAGTAAATAAAAAACAAATTCCTCCTCGCTGCGATGAGTGTGGTGGGTTACTGCGGCCTGATGTAGTACTATTTGGAGATCCTATGCCTTATGTTTTTGATTTGGCAGTAAAAGAAGTAAAGTCCAGCGATTTGTTAATAGTCATAGGTTCTTCTTTGGCAGTTTCGCCAGTGAACTTTTTGCCAGATATAGTAAGACATTTAATAATTATAAATGCGACAGAGACTCCTTATGACTATAAAGCTGATGTAGTTATAAGGGAAAAAGCAAGCTATGCGCTTAGAAATATATGGGATATTATAAAATTTCAATAAAAAATTTGACAATTTGATATATAAGTGCTATGATAGAGAAGTAAATTATTTATCAAGTTTGGAGGAAGATATAAATGGTAAGAGGTAAAGTAAAATGGTTTAATGCCGAGAAAGGCTATGGCTTTATTGAAAGGGAGGATGGCACAGACGTATTTGTCCATTACTCAGCAATTGAAGGTGATGGCTTTAAGACATTAGAGGAAGGACAAAAAGTTGAGTTCGAGGTAGTTGAAGCTGCAAAAGGACCACAAGCTTCTAAGGTAAGAAAGGTAAACTGACGTGAAATTAAACCCTAACATTAAATATGTTAGGGTTTTTTGATATAGGAGGTATTTACTATGAGTGATTACATTGTAAGAGCTACAGCTTATAATAATAAAATATTAGCTATTGCAGCTTTTTCAACACAAACTGCCCAGAAAGCTAAAGAAATTCACAATCTCACACCTACCACTTGTGCAGCTTTAGGAAGAGCTTTGACAGCTGTCGCTATGATGCGAGTTATGATGAAGGGTGAAAAAGACAAGGTCACTTTAGTTATAAAAGGTGATGGGCCTATAGGGAATATTGTTGCAGTGTCAAATTACCCGGGAATTGTCAAAGGGTATGTAGGAAATCCTACAGTGGATTTACCACTGTCTGAAAAAGGAAAATTAGATGTAGGCAAAGCTGTTGGTAAAAATGGATATGTGACTGTCATAAAGGATATAGGTTTAAAAGAACCCTACGTTGGAACTGTAGAGCTTCAAACTGGGGAAATCGGGGAAGATATAGCCTATTATTTTTATGCCTCTGAGCAGGTACCTTCTGCTGTTGGGGTAGGAGTGTTAGTGGGAAAAGAAGGAAATGTTTTAGCTTCTGGAGGCTTTATTATACAGTTATTGCCTAATGTTGAAGAAGAAGTTGTAGCAAAGCTAGAGGAAGCACTCAGGAATATTTCTTCAGTTACAGAATTGTTAAGGAATGGATATCTGCCAGAAGATATATTGAACCATATATTAGGGGAGATGGGACTTAATATTTTAGAAAGAGTAGATTTAAAATATGAATGTGATTGTTCACAAGAAAGATTTGAAACTGCTATAATTGCTCTTGGAAAAGAGGAGATAGAAAAACTTATTTCAGAAGGACAATCTGTTGAAGCTGTATGCCATTTTTGTGGTAAAAAGTATTTGATAGAGGAAAGTAGGCTTAAAGAATTGCTGAGAATTGCAGAGGAATAAAGCAAATTTAAGAGAATCATCGATATTTTTTATTTTTAATTAGACATAAAGGCGAAAAAATCCTCAAAATAGTGTTGACTAATAGCAGTTTTTTATGTATACTATTACTTGCACGGCAGTAGAA
>NZ_AVAF01000034.1 GCF_000445185.1 Thermoanaerobacter sp. A7A | reverse complement strand
ACGCTGGAGGTCGAGGGTTCAAGTCCCTTTTGGGTCGCCAGTTATGCCTCGATAGCTCAGTTGGTAGAGCAAGGGACTGAAAATCCCTGTGTCAGTGGTTCGATTCCACTTCGAGGCACCATTATGCGGACATAGCTCAGTTGGTAGAGCATCACCTTGCCAAGGTGAGGGTCGCGAGTTCGAGTCTCGTTGTCCGCTCCAATATGGCGACATAGCCAAGTGGTAAGGCAGAGGTCTGCAAAACCTTTATTCCCCGGTTCGAATCCGGGTGTCGCCTCCATAAAAATATGAAACTTTAGTGAATCAGGTTATGAAAAAGCCCTAGAAGGGGCTTATATTTTTTAATTTTAAAATCTAATCGTTTGTAGTCTTTTGGATAGGAGGGAAATTATGGATAAAATTAACGACATAGAAAATATAGAACAAATTATAAAGGAAAATGATATGGTATTTCTTTATTTTTCTACACAAGATTGCGGAATATGTACATCATTACTTCCTAAACTTGAAGAAATGCTAGTAAACTATCCAAAAATAAAAAGTTTTCACATTCCTATTGATGAGATTCCGCTGGCTTCTGGTAAGTTTTCTGTTTTTACTGTTCCTACTGTAATAGTTTATGTGGATGGAAAAGAGGCAATAAGAGAGGCTCGTTTTATAAGTATGGACACATTGGAAGAAAAAATTTCAAAATATTACTCTCTTTTCTTTGAAGAAACTGCATAAAATTTTATGTAAAATTTTTTCATTTTTAATTTAAATTTAATTTGCTAAAGTAGTAGTTTTTTTGCCAAAATTTTTATATAATATTATGGGGTTGTTAAATGTTTTTTTGTGGAGGAAGCATTGTGAAGGGGAGAAACATTCTTATTGTCGATGATAACAAACTTACAAGGAAAATTTTGAAAGATATTTTAGAAAATGCTGGGTATGGGGTGCTAGAGGCTAAAGATGGAGAAGAGGCTTTACAAATATACAAGAATAAACTACCTGATATGGTAATATTAGATATAGTTATGCCAGGCATGACTGGCTTTGACCTTTTAAGAATTTTGAGGAAAGAAGAAGAAAATTTGATGCTTCCTATAATACTTTTGACTTCACAGGACAATTTTGAAGAAAAAATTAAAGGGTTGGAATTGGGTGCAGATGATTATTTAGTGAAACCTTTTAATGACAAAGAACTTCTGTTTAAAGTCAATAATTTGTTTCAGCGGATAGAACACAACAGAATGGCCAACCCTCTTACTGGTCTTAGAGGAAATATTGACATTAAAGAAGAAATAAAAAGGCGAATTAAAGAAAACAAGCCTTATGCCATTTTGTATATTGATTTGGACAATTTTAAGTCTTATAATGATTACTATGGTTTTCTAAGAGGAGATAATGTAATAAAACTTACAGCCAAAATTTTATCAGATGCTGTAAATCTGATTGGAAATGAAAGAGATTTTTTGGGACACATAGGTGGAGATGATTTTGTGATAATTACTACTCCTGATAAAGCTGAAGAGATGTGTAAGTATATAATTTCTCGCTTTGATGAGGAAATAAAGTATTTATATGACGATGAAGATAGAAAACGGGGTTACATAGAGACAATTGGTAGGACTGGCGAAAAGATGATGTTTCCACTGGTATCAATTTCTATTGCTATTGTCACAAATGAATTTAGAGATTTTAAAAATGATTTGGAAATAAGTGCAGTAGCTGCTGAATTGAAAAAGAAATTAAAGACAATGGATGGAAGTTGTTATTTAAAAGATAGAAGAAAAGGTTAAGGGCATACAACAGTATGCCCTACAGTTTGTTGACAAAGTTAAAAAATATTCAAAGGAGATATTTTGCATCGTTGCTCCGATGTTCCAAAGCGACAAAACTAAACTCGACCTTCAGGTTCCGGCAGGGTACCGGGCACAATCGGCATCCATGCCTTAAGGTGCCCGCCTTCGCCATCCATGGCTTCGGCCCTGCCTCCACCCTCGGTCTTGTTAAGTTTTGTTACCGCTTTGTAACAAGTCGCTCCTTATGCAAAATATCTCCTTTACGAAAGTTTGTCTACAGTCTGAAGGGCATACAACAGTATGCCCTATCTTTGTATAAAAGAGGTGAAAAAATGTTTAATCCTTTTGTTCCCCATGGCAATTTTAAATGGGTTGTAATTGATGGAAGAGAGAAGGAAATTGGAGATAGTTTGTTTAAGTTAGGAATAAAAGTCTTATATACAGAAAAATGTGCAGATTTATACGATGCTATTTCTTTCCATCCCGATATACTTTTGCATCCGTTAGGAGAGGGAGAAATTATAGTAGCCCCCAATGTGACACCAGAGTTTATACGCAAATTGAAATTAATAGGTTTAAAAGTAAAAATAGGACAGACTTTTTTGAAACGTAACTATCCATATGATATCGCATATAATGTAGCAAGATTGGGAAACACAGCTTTTCACAATTTGAAGTACACAGATCCTGTTTTAAGAGAGTCCTTAGAAAGAAAAGGTGTCAAGTTTTTAAATGTAAAGCAAGGTTATACAAAATGCAATATGGCAATCATAGATGATAATAGTTTTATAACTTCAGACAAAGGAATATTTGAGGTAGCAGTTAATAATGGTTTTGAAGCGCTTTTGATAGAACCCGGAGGTGTTTTTTTAAAGGGTTTTGAATACGGATTTATTGGCGGTGCAATGGGACTTATAGGAGAGAAAAAATTAGCAGTAACTGGTGTATTCAATTCACATAAAAATTATGAAAAAATTATTGAATTTTTAAATAAAAAAGGAATTGAAATTGTTTATCTTACTTTTAAACAAATAAAAGACATTGGTTCCATCATTCCACTGATTTAAAACAGATAAAAATGATAAAAAGACACATATACTATTAACGAAGGGAGTGAGAAAATTGCAACTATTTTCCATAGGTGTTTCAAAGGATTTAAAACTAGATGGAGAAAATTTAAAACATGGCTTAAAAAATTTAGCTGAAAATGGTATAAAGATTGCGATAAATTCTAATGTGTGTGGCTCAGTTACCTATTATAGCTTAAAAGTGGAGGATAAACAAGGCTTTAGCAATGTTGCGAGAATAAGAAATTATATAGCGGAAGCTATTTCAGATATAATTGTTAACCAAATTGACAAACGGATAATAAAAAAATTAATCAATAAATATTACTATTATTTTTCAGAAGATGAAAAGGAGGAAATAGAAAAAATCGCTTACAATATTTTAGAAGATGATGTGAATAAAGAGACATTTAAATTAGCAAAAAAAGAGCAAATTTTTGTATTGGTAAGAGATTTTTTAAAAGAGAGTGATTATATAGACTTAGAAGGGTTTGTGAACTTTAGACTGAGGGATTTTATTGGTGAACTTAGCGAAGTAACAGACAAAGCTGTTGATGAATTTTTAATGAAAAAAGAGTACAACGAGTTTATAGGTTTACTTAAATACTTCGTCGAATTACAGGATTCAAAAATTGAAATATTGAATATCATTGTCGATAAAAATGGCGAATTTAAACTTTATGATGAAAATAACAAACCAATATCTAATGATTTTATTAATGAAATAGTTGCTGAATTAAAAGATGGTGTTATAAGTGATGAAGATGCTTTGATGAGCACGCTTATAACCATTGCTCCTAAAAAAATATTTTTTCATTCTATTAACAATATGAGAGATAATGAAATTCTAGAAACGGTTAAAAAAGTTTTTAATGACAAAGTAGAAATTTGCTATGGCTGTGAATTGTGTTCAAAGATTAAATGTGAAAAATAGCCCAGCTTTTAAAGCTGGGTTTTAAAATTCGTCAAAATCTGATATTATTATATTTGTGATTTTTTAAAATTTAGAGGTGGTGGAATGCAATTTTTAACAAGGATGCTATTTTTAGCTTTTGTAGGAGCGGCTATTGGATGGCTTACGAATTTTGTCGCCGTTAAAATGCTATTTAAGCCTTTGAAACCTGTAAAAATTTTCGGTATTACATTACAAGGACTTATCCCTAAAAGAAAATATGAAATTGCTAAATCAATAGGTGAAATTGTGGAAAGGGAATTGTTATCTTTTAATGATTTATGGGATAGGCTTTTAACAGAAGAAAATCGCAAGTTTCTATTATCGAATTTGGACTTAAAAGTTAAAGAAGTTACAGAAAATAAGCTTCCTTCTTTTCTACCTAAGGCTATAAAAGAGATGATATCAAACTACATTGGTGATATTATAAATAGAGAAGTAGAAGTATTTTTGAATTTTCCTCCTAATGAAGTGGTGGAGATTATTTCAAAAAAACTTAAAATATCAGAAATTGTAGAGGAAAAAATAAAAAGCTTCAAATTAGAAAAATTGGAAGAGGTGGTGATAAAAATTGCTCACAGTGAACTTTATATGATAGAGATTATGGGGGAGTTTTAGGGTTTCTAATAGGAGTATTGCAAGCAATTGTGATACAATTTTTATAAGTTATTATTGACAAATGTCCGAGAGGAAGATATAATGATTAAAAAATTAAATATTAAAGCAATGAGGGGGAAAGTAGATATTTAAAGAACATCACAGAGATTGAATGACATAGGCTGAGATCATTCAAATGTTCTGAATATCGAAGACCACCCCGGAGCTGCGGATGATGAATCCGAACGGTTATTCCGATATAATACCAGAGTATAAAAAAGAGTGGAACCGCAGATAACCTCTGCCTCTTTACGGGGTAAGAGGTTTTTTATTTAAATAAAAAATTTTACAAAGGAGGTAATTGAATGATTATAATATTAAAGGATGGCACACAAAAAGAATTTGAAAAGGGTATGACAGTTTATGAAATAGCTAAAAGTATAAGTGAAAGATTAGCAAAAGAAGCCGTTGGTGGAAAGTTTAATGGCAAAGTAGTGGAACTTAATACAAAAATTGAGGAGGACGGAAAATTAGAAATTTTGACTTTTGATGATGAAGAAGGAAAAAAGATTTATTGGCACACTTCTTCCCATATTTTAGCACAAGCTGTAAAAAGGCTTTTTAAAGATGTGAAATTGGCAATTGGTCCGGCTATAGACAATGGCTTTTACTATGACTTCGACACAGATAGGCCTTTTACTACAGAAGACTTTGAAGCTATAGAGCAGGAAATGAATAAAATTATAAAAGAAGATTATAAGTTGGAAAGGTTTGTCCTTCCAAAAGATGAAGCAATAAAATTAATGGAGGAAAAAGGTGAACCTTATAAAGCGGAGCTAATTGAAAAAATACCAGAAGGGGAGGAAATTTCTTTTTACAAGCAAGGAGAATTTACTGACCTTTGCGCAGGACCTCACCTTATGTCAACAGGTATGGTAAAGACTGTTAAATTGTTGTCAGTTGCTGGCGCCTACTGGAAAGGCGACGAAAAAAATAAAATGCTTCAAAGAATATATGGAATAAGCTTTCCTAAAAAAAGCATGTTAGATGAATATTTACATATGTTAGAGGAAGCTAAAAAGAGAGACCATAGAAAATTAGGGAAAGAGTTAGATTTGTTTAGTATCCACCCTGAAGGACCAGGTTTTCCATTTTTCCATCCTAAGGGAATGATTATAAGAAACATTTTAGAAGATTTTTGGCGAAAAGAACATATAAAGCATGGTTATCAGGAAATAAAAACTCCTATAATTTTGAATGAAGAATTATGGCGAAGGTCTGGGCATTGGGATCACTATAAAGAGAATATGTATTTCACTGAAATAGATGGAGAGACTTATGCAATAAAGCCTATGAATTGCCCTGGAGCAATGCTTGTTTACAAGTCTACAATGCACAGTTACAGGGATTTGCCTTTGAGACTTTGTGAATTGGGTTTAGTGCATAGACATGAACTCTCAGGAGTTTTGCATGGGCTTATGAGAGTAAGAAGTTTTACTCAGGATGATGCTCACTTGTTTATGACTCCTGAGCAGGTGGAAGATGAAATTTTAGGGGTTATAAATTTAGTGGATTATTTCTATAAAATTTTTGGCTTTGAGTATTTTGTTGAATTGTCTACACGTCCTGAAAATTCTATGGGGTCTGATGAAGACTGGGAATTGGCTACAAATGCTTTGATTTCTGCTTTAAACCGCGTGAATTTACCATATAAAGTTAATGAGGGGGATGGTGCATTTTACGGACCCAAAATAGATTTTCATTTAAAAGACAGCATAGGTCGTACGTGGCAATGTGGAACTATCCAATTAGATTTCCAGATGCCTGAAAGGTTTGAACTGGAGTATATAGGCCCAGATGGAGAAAAACACAGACCTATAATGTTGCACAGGGTAATTTACGGAAGTATAGAAAGATTTATTGGAATTCTTACTGAACATTTTGCAGGGGCTTTTCCAACTTGGCTGGCGCCAGTACAAGTTAGAGTTTTGCCTATATCTGATAAACACTATGCTTATGCCCAAAATGTATACGGGCGTCTGTTGGAAAATGACATAAGAGCTGAATTAGACGACAGAAATGAAAAAATAGGATACAAAATACGAGAGGCACAACTTCAAAAGATTCCTTATATGTTGATTGTAGGTGATAAAGAAGTAGAACAAGGGACAGTATCTTTAAGGTCAAGAAAAGAAGGGGATCTAGGCGCCATTTCCTTAAATGAGTTTATAGAAAAAATTCTTAAAGAAATTGCCACAAAAGCTTTATAAAATCAAAATGCTCCTTTTAAGGGGCATTTTGATTTGAAAGAATTTAAAAAACGTGGTAATCTAAAATTAAAATATTAATTTTGAGGGAGATGTATGAAAAAGAAGTTAGAAGTTTACAAGCATTTGAGATATAACATAAAAATGAATATGATAAATGGCCTTGCATGGGCTATAGGCTTTAATATGGTTAACCCTTTTATTGGAATATATGCCATAAAATTGGGAGCCGATGACTTTCAGGTGTCTCTTTTAAACTCTCTTCCTGCCCTTATGGTGGTAATTGGAGTAATTCCTGTAACTTATTTGATTAATAGCTTAAAGGATGTTCATAAATTTGCTTATACAGTACTGTATATTGCACGAACTTTTTATTTTTTGCTTGCTCTTGCTCCGTTTTTTAATAAAGAGATTCAACCGTGGGTGGTAGTCGTGTTGGTGGGAGTAATGAATTTACCTTCTATGGCAGTTGGTATGTGCTGGCAGTCTTTTATGAGTGAATTGATTCCTCCAGAATATAGAAGTAAAGTTTTCGCTGACAGAAATTTTTGGACGACAATTGTGGCAACAATTACAGTTTTGGTAACAGGATGGTTGCTTGATGAAATAGTTTTCCCTATTAATTATCAAGTAATATTTACTGTTGCATTTATTTTCGGATTAATAGAATCTTATTATTTTTCAAGGTTTCATGTGGTAAAAAGAGATTTGGATGAAGCCAAGCCCGGAAGTTTTTACGAAGCTTTTAGAAACATGTTTGAGTCTAAGAAATTCATATATTTTAATGTAACTTCTTTTATATATTATTTTGCATGGATGATGGCTTGGCCCATCTTTACCATATATAAGGTAAATTTTTTGCATGCTAACAATGCATGGATGAGTATATTTACTATTGTTTCCTCTATTGGGTCTATTTTAGCTTTTTATAAATGGGCTGACCTGTCCAACAAAAGGGGAAACGGATTTGCTGTTGCATTAAGTGCATTGCTTCTAGGATTTATTCCACTCATGTGGGCTACAGCTAAAAATCTTTATGTTGGCGCTGTTTTTGATTTTTTAGGGGGTATAGCTGTAGGAGGTTATAACATGTTGCTCTTAAATTGGCTATTAGAGCTTTTACCTCCTACTTCAGAAAAAATGAGCTACATCGCCGTGTTTACATTAATTACTCAAATTTCCGCTTTTATTGCTCCTATGTTTGGAATGTGGCTTTATACACAAATGGGTTATGTAGCTTTTATGATTTTAACAGGTATTGCACGAATAGTAGTGAGTATTTTGTACTTTTTAGTAGCTAATTATGAAGATGAGATTAAAAAAGTTGAAACAAAGTAAGGAGGAAAAGTATGAGGTATATTACTGCAGGTGAATCCCATGGAGAAGCATTAATTGCTGTTATTGAAGGTCTTCCTTCAAATCTTTTGATAGATGAAGAGTTTATAAATAAAGAACTTAAAAGAAGGCAAGGGGGGTATGGAAGAGGAGGAAGAATGGCAATTGAGGAAGATAAAGTTCATGTATTAAGTGGTATAAGAAACGGTAAAACTATTGGCTCACCTTTAACTTTAGAGATTATAAATAAGGATTATGAAAACTGGAAGAATAAAAAGACGCCTGAAGTGACAAGGCCTAGACCGGGTCATGCGGACCTTGCAGGAGCAATAAAGTACAATCAGAGAGATTTGAGAAATATTTTGGAACGTTCAAGTGCGAGAGAGACGGCTGCAAGAGTGGCGGTGGGAAGTGTAGCGAAATTACTCCTCAAAGAGTTAGATATATATGTGAAAAGCAAGGTTTTGGAAATAGGTGGTGTAAAGGCAGAAGAAAAGTGGAGAAGGACAATTGATGAAGCTAAATCAAAAGGAGATACCTTAGGAGGTATAATAGAGATAGTAATAGAGGGTGTGCCTGTTGGATTAGGAAGTCATGTGCAATGGGACAGAAAATTAGATGCGCTTTTAGCCTATCATGTCATGAGTGTGCAGGCGATTAAGGCTGTAGAAATAGGCTTGGGCTTTGAAGCAGCAAGAAAACCTGGCTCTTTAGTCCACGATGAAATATATTATGACGAAGAAAGAGGATTTTATAGGAAGACCAACAATGCAGGAGGAATTGAAGGTGGAATTTCAAATGGAAGTCCTATAGTTATAAAAGCTGCTATGAAGCCAATTCCTACTCTTTTAAAACCCCTTACTTCTATTGACATAAATACTAAAGAGGAAGTAAAAGCTGCTTATGAGCGTTCAGATGTGACTGCTGTTGAAGCTGCTGCCTGTGTTTTAGAAGCAGTTTGTGCTTGGGTGATTGCTGATGAATGCCTTAAAAAATTTGGCGGTGATTCAATTGAGGAACTAAAGAAAAATTATGATGCATATTTAGTATATGTAAAAAATTTTTAAATCTCCAAAATGGAGGTTATTTGACTAAAAGATTAGCAAAGGCAATCTAAAGCTAATTGCGATGTTTGAAACCGAAGTAACAACAATG
>NZ_AVAF01000033.1 GCF_000445185.1 Thermoanaerobacter sp. A7A | reverse complement strand
AAAAAAATTATAAAAAAAGGTACAAAGCAAAAAACATAAAAAGCATAAATATTGACAACCTTTTATTAAAATTGTATAATAAAAAAGCAAGAAGTGGGGTTATAGCTCAGCTGGTCAGAGCGCTACGTTGACATCGTAGAGGTCACAGGTTCGATCCCTGTTAACCCCACCATTTTTATATGGGTTACATGGGGATATAGCTCAGTAGGGAGAGCGCATGCCTCGCATGCATGAGGTCAGGGGTTCGAATCCCCTTATCTCCACCAAACTGAAAATAAAATATTTTTATACATAAATTTATTTTTTTTCACAAGATATAACCGAATCATTACAAAAATGAGGAGGTTATATCTTTTTATGAGGAAAAAGTTAAGATTTGTATTGATTTTGATAGTTTTGCTGTTTACCATATCAATTTTTTTGAGTGCATGTAAAAATACAATTCAAAAACCTTTTTTTAAGCCTTTTGGTAAGCTAGGATTAAAAAAACTTCAAGTAGTAGGATTTTATGTTGATTCTGCTGGACCAGACAATTCATATCAATCACTGGTAAAATATTCAAGATATATTGATACACTTTCTCCATTGTGGCTTACTGTAGAAGGAGACGGGACAGTAAAAGATTCTACAAACCCTCAAGCGCTGGATTATGCGAAAAAACAAGGGATAAAAGTAGTTCCTCTTGTTAATGTGGCTAACAGCAAAGATGAAGTTCTTTTGGATCCAAATATCCGAGAAAAGGCTATTTCTCAATTAATGGCTTTATTAAAAAAACATGATTTTGACGGTTACAACATAGATTTTGAGTTTATTCCTCATGGAACTAAGAATTATGTTCAGGACAAAGATTATCTTACGGCTTTTATAAGCAAAATAAGACCGCTTATCAAAAAAGAAGGTAAAATTCTTGACATTTCCGTTATACCTCATTATCAGGTACCTAAAGAAATATCAGGTATATACGACTATCACGAATTAGCGCCTTTAGTGGACCATGTCACCTTGATGACCTATGATAGGCATAATGCTTCTTCACCGCCGGGACCTGTTTCTCCTGAGCAGTGGGTGGAGTACAACGTCAAAGATGCACTAAATGAAGGTTTTAAACCTGAACAAATATGTTTAGGAGTAGCTACTTATGGATATGATTGGCCTGCAAGTAAAAGTGGTGGTTTCTCTCGCCCTACAAAAGAAATACTTACAAAAGCACAAATTCAAGGAATTCAAATAAAGTGGAGCGACCAATACCAAGAGCCTTATTATGTCTATTATGACAAAAACACGGGAATAACGAGAGAGGTATGGTTTGAAAACTCTGCCACTTTAGCTGAGAAGATAGAAGTTGCTAAAAGGTATAATTTACATGGCATATGTGTGTGGAGGATTGGCTTTGAAACCCCTTCTTTTTGGAATGTTATAGGTAAGAAAATAGGAAGCAGATAGAAAAATATTGAAAACATTTAAGTAAAGGTATATAATAGAGGTGTGATTACCAAATTATTGGGGGGATTTTTATGGATTTAAATTCCTACATAGACAATATGAGAGATGACATTATAAAATCTGTTCAAGAGCTAGTCAAGATAAAAAGCGTACAAGATGAACCGAAACCAGGAATGCCTTATGGAGAAGGTGTTGCTAAGGCATTGGACAAAGCTTTAGAGATTGCACAAAGTTTAGGCTTTAGGACTAAAAACGTGAATGGCTATGTAGGGTATGCAGAATACGGCGAAGGAGAAGAAATGATAGGAGTTTTGGGACATTTAGATGTAGTTCCAGAAGGTGATGGGTGGACTTATCCACCTTATGGTGCTGAAATACATGATGGAAAGATATATGGGAGAGGTACTGTAGATGATAAGGGCCCTATAATTGCTGCTTTATACGGGCTAAAGGCTATAAAAGACGCTGGGTTAAAGCTTTCTAAAAGAGTGAGAATTTTATTTGGAACAAATGAAGAGACAGGTTCTCACGAGATTGCTTATTATTTAAAACACGATGAAGCTCCTACAATGGGCTTTACTCCTGATGCTCAATATCCAATTATATATGCAGAAAAAGGAATAACAATGTTTAATGTGGTAAAAGACTTTAATAAAAAGTCCAGCAACATTGTTATAAAATACATCAAAGGTGGAGAAAGGCCTAATGTAGTACCAGGCTATTGTGAAGCTGGATTAGAGGTAAAAGAGGCAAATAAGAAGAAAGAAATTCAAGATAAGTTAGAAGCCTTCATAAAAGAGACTGGTTACAATTTGAAGGCTGAGGAAAAAGACGAAATGCTTGTAATCAAATCAGTAGGGGTTTCGGCTCATGGCAGCCTTCCACACTTAGGGAAAAATGCTATAATGCAGCTATTTCTCTTCCTTGACAGAATAGATTTAGAGGATAGCGATGTCAAAGATTTTATACATTTCTTTGCTACAAATGTGGGAATGGAAACAAATGGAAAAACTTTTGGGATATACTTAAAAGATGAAACAGGAGAATTGACTTTTAACGTTGGTACTATTCAATTAGATGAAAACAAAGGAGTATTAGGATTAAATATTCGATATCCTGTAAAATATAAATATGAGGATTGGATGAATATTTTTGAAGAAAAAATCAAAACTAATGGGATGAGAATAGAAGACATGCTCCATCAGCCACCTTTGTATTTCCCACCAGACCATCCTTTGATAAAAACTTTGAGCAAAGTTTATGAAGAACAGACGGGACAGAAAGCAGAGCTTTTAGCAATAGGTGGAGGAACTTATGCGAAAGAGATGCCTAACACAGTAGCATTTGGGCCTGTTTTTCCAGGCAAGCCAGAGTTAGCACATCAAGCGGATGAATATATAGAAATTGAAGATTTGATATTAAATGCAAAAATTTATGCTCACGCTATATATGAATTAGCAAAATAAAATCCCTCTTTTGAGGGGTTTTATTTTAAACTAAAATATAATTTATTTTCTTCTAGCATAAATCCTAATTCTTCCCAAGGCAAAGATGTATTATTAGAATATACTGAAATGACACCAATATCGCGTAAAAACTCAGAAACAGTTTTTATAATTTGTTTTTCTAGTTCTTTTTTGTCAATTTCTTTTTCAAAAGACACAGAAAGTTCATTAATTATAATTCTATTGACTGGCTCATAAGAGTCTTGGAAAATTGTCAGCCAAAGTCGAAAGTTTTTTTCTATTCCATTTAGAAGAATAAACCATTCAGTATCGTCTTCATATTTTAGAATATGTTGTATCAAGTTAATTTGTAAAATTTTTTCTATTTCCCACTTCATGAGGGAAAGGTATTCGTCGCTAAGAATTTCGCTCAAAGTAATGTTTATGCATCTCAATGATAATAAGTCATTCATGATATCCCTCTTTTTATAAAATGATATTCTTATTTGGTGATTTTTACTATATAGTATATGTTATTATGCAAGTAAGTGGTTTTATATTATAAATTCTATTAAAACGTTTAAAGTCCTTCTTTGTATTAAAAAACATAGTGTAAAATTATCGTAGGATTTTTTGAGTGAAAAAAAACAAGAGACAACCCCTGTGATAAAATAGAACTAGGAAACAAAACAACACAGAAAGGGGTGTCTCTTGTGAAAAAACATATCTTTGAGGATATTATACTACAAAATGCTCTAAATTTCACTAAGGAAGTAGTAGAAATTTTTGGTGATTTATTAAATAAAGGAATGAATATTACAGAGCTTGCAGCAAGGATAAAGGA
>NZ_AVAF01000032.1 GCF_000445185.1 Thermoanaerobacter sp. A7A | reverse complement strand
GTTGTCTTAAAAAAATCCTACAGTATCTTGACACTATCATAACAAAATAGCCTATTGACAAAAAAGATAAAAATATTTATAATTAAATAGCGAGTGTAGTGAAGGATTCAGGTTCTAGTGCCTAAAGTGGCATATGGGTTCAAGTCCCTTCTCCCGCACCATATAGATGCGGACATAGCTCAGTTGGTAGAGCATCACCTTGCCAAGGTGAGGGTCGCGAGTTCGAGTCTCGTTGTCCGCTCCATTTTAATTATGTATGCGCCCTTAGCTCAGTTGGATAGAGTGACAGGCTTCGAACCTGGAGGTCGTGGGTTCAAATCCTACAGGGCGCACCAGAGGAGAAAAAGTTAAATAAATAATAACATTTTACCTGCGCCATTAGCTCAGTTGGTAGAGCAGCTGACTCTTAATCAGCGGGTCCGGGGTTCGAGTCCCTGATGGCGCACCAGACAAATAAAAAAGTACTTGAAATCAAAATAAAAATATGCTATTATAAAATCAACATGAGAATTATTAATTATATATGAATGAAAATTTAATAGTTTGTGAATGAAACAAAGGCGTTTCATCTTGTATTGTAGAGATGACGCCTTTGTTTTATTTTTAATATTTTTACTTTTATACTTTACCTAATCATTGTTTTATTACATTAATATAAAACAGGAAGGAGATTTATATGGCACAGAGTACTTTAAGCGACATTTTTGGTTCAAATGTTTTTAACGATTCAGTCATGAGAGAACGCCTTCCCAAGGCGACTTACAAAGCTTTAAGAAAAACAATCGATGAGGGAATTCCATTAGAACCAGCAGTTGCTGAAGTTGTAGCAAATGCAATGAAAGATTGGGCAATTGAGAAAGGAGCAACTCATTTTACGCATTGGTTCCAGCCATTGACTGGAATTACTGCTGAAAAGCGGGATTCTTTCATTTTTCCTACTCAAGATGGTAGGGTAATAACTGAATTTTCAGGAAAAGAATTAATTAAAGGCGAACCTGATGCTTCTTCATTTCCATCAGGTGGTTTAAGGGCTACCTTTGAAGCAAGAGGATATACAGCATGGGATTGTACATCGCCCGCTTTTATAAAAGATGATACGCTATATATCCCCACCGTTTTCTGCTCATATACAGGCGAAGCGCTAGATTTAAAAATACCTTTACTGCGTTCTATGGAAGCTTTATCAAAACAAGCTCTTCGAGTATTAAGATTATTTGGTAATACTACAGCAAAAAAAGTTATTACAACCGTAGGACCTGAACAGGAATATTTCTTAATTGACAAGAAGATGTATGATAAGCGTAAAGATCTTATACTTACAGGAAGGACTCTATTTGGTGCTAAATCGCCAAAAGGTCAAGAAATGGAAGATCATTATTTTGCTTCTATCAAAGAAAGAATATCAGCATTTATGAAAGATTTAGATGAAGAATTGTGGAAATTAGGAATTCCTGCTAAAACTAAGCATAATGAAGTTGCTCCTGCTCAGCATGAACTCGCTACAGTATACAATACAGCTAATATTGCATCAGATCATAATCAATTAACAATGGAGCTAATGAAAAAAATTGCTTTAAGACATGGACTTGTATGCCTTTTGCATGAAAAACCTTTTGCAGGAGTCAATGGTTCCGGTAAACACATTAATTGGTCAATGAGCACTGACGATGGTCAAAATCTCTTAGATCCGGGACATACACCCCACGAAAATGCACAATTTTTAGTATTCCTGTGTGCTGTAATCAAAGCTATCGATGAATACGCTGATTTGGTCAGAGTAGCTGCTGCAACGCCAGGAAATGACCATCGTCTTGGTGCTAATGAGGCACCGCCCGCAATTGTATCAGTCTTCCTTGGCGAACAGCTTACGGATATTCTTGAACAAATCGAAAATGGTGGTGCAACAACTTCAAAACAAGGAGGAGTACTAAAAGTAGGTGTATCAACTCTTCCTGCACTACCAAAGGATTCTACAGATAGAAACAGAACATCTCCATTCGCATTTACAGGAAATAAATTTGAATTTAGAATGGTTGGTTCTTCTTCATCAATTGCAACTGCTAATTTTATATTAAACACCATTGTTGCTGAAAGTCTATCTCAGATTGCGGATAGGTTGGAAAAGGCCACAAATTTTGATGAAGAAGTGCAACTGTTGCTTAAGGAAATTGTAAAGAAGCACAAAAGAATTATATTTAATGGGAATGGTTATTCAGAAGAATGGGTAAAAGAAGCAGAAAAAAGAGGACTTCCAAATATTCGATCAACAGTTGAAGCTATTCCTGCTTTAATTAAAGAGAAGAATGTCAAACTCATGGAAAAACACGGTGTTTTAAGCAAAGTTGAACTTGAATCACGATATGAGATTTCTCTTGAAAATTATATAAAAACAATTAATATTGAAGCTTTAACAATGTTAGACATAGCAAAACGACAAATACTCCCAGCTGTAATAACTTTTGCTACAAAAATTGCAGAATCAATAAATTCTGTAAAAGCAACAGGTCTAAATGCTGATATAAGTGCACAAACTGAATTATTAGAAGAAGTTTCTACACTAATGAGTGAATTTAAGAAAAACATCTCTGAACTTGAAAATGCAGTTAATGAAGCTTCAAATATGAATGGTGATTCTTATAGCAAGGCTTGCTATTACAGAGATGTAGTATTTGCAAAAATGGGCATTTTAAGAGAAATCGGCGATAAACTCGAAACCATCGTAGATGCAGAATTGTGGCCATTACCAACATATGCCGACATGTTATTTAATATTTAACTTGTTATAGTGATTATTAATATTTTAAAGTACAAATGACAAAACGAAAAAAGCAATTGTAATTAAAATAAACAAGTAAATAGAAAAAAAGGCAAAGGCGCCTTTAGAAAAAGGTTGTCTTTGCCTTTTTTAATCATTAACCCTTAAATTTCTATCAAACTATAACAAAAATATTATTCCCTAAAAAACCTTTTTAAAACATGTAGATCGTTTTATCACATCAAATCAATTCAAATTTGAAAAGAGGGGTGCAAGTAGGTGTACTTAATGGTTTATAAGTCTTCTTAAAACTTAATTCAATTATGAGGAGGTTTATAAAAATGGATAAGGTAAAGAAAATATTTTTAAGCTTTATGATTTTAATTTTTGTAGTAACGAGTGGAATTTGCACTGCAAAAGCAGCAGACCAAATAACACCAGAAAAAGTTGCAACAGCTATTGACAATGTTTGGGTACTTGTATCAGCTTTCTTGGTGTTCTTCATGCAAGCAGGGTTTGCAATGGTTGAAGCGGGGTTCACAAGAGCAAAGAATGCAAGCAACATTGTTATGAAAAACCTAATGGACTTTGCAATTGGTTCAGTTATGTTCTGGTTGGTAGGATTTGCAATAATGTTCGGAAAAGATGCAGGTGGATTTATAGGAACCTCAGGGTTTTTCTTCAGTGATTCATTTGAACATTTAGAGCTTTCAATTCCTTTGATGTCCTTTTTAATTTTCCAGACAGTATTTGCAGCAACAGCCGCAACAATTGTATCTGGTGCTATGGCTGAAAGAACAAAATTTGTTGCTTACTGCATTTATAGTGCTGTAATTTCACTCATTATCTATCCAGTTGTAGGACACTGGGCATGGGGAGGAGGATGGTTGAGCAAATTAGGATTTATCGACTTTGCAGGGTCTACTGTTGTTCACTCTGTTGGCGGTTGGGCAGCGTTGATTGGTGCAAAAATGCTTGGACCAAGAATAGGGAAATACACAAAAGACGGAAAGGTCAATGCGATTCCAGGGCATAGCATAACATTGGCAGCGCTTGGTACCTTCATTTTATGGTTTGGATGGTTTGGATTCAACCCAGGTTCAACACTTTCAGGTATGAGTGACAAAATTGGCGATATTGCTGTCAATACCAATTTAGCAGCTGCAATGGGTGCAACCCTCGCGATGATTTATACATGGCTAAAGTACAAAAAACCCGATGTTAGCATGACACTGAATGGTGCTTTAGCTGGGCTTGTTGCAATTACAGCAGGGTGTGCGTCGGTGAGCACATGGGGTGCTGCAATAATAGGTGGGCTTGCTGGAATCTTGGTTGTTATATCTGTTGAGTTTATTGATAAAAAGCTCAAGATAGACGATCCTGTTGGTGCAATATCGGTACATGGAGTTTGCGGTGCGTTTGGGACATTGATGGTTGGGCTTTTTGCAACAGAAGGAGGGTTGTTCTATGGTGGAGGGATAAAGCAATTTTTGGTCCAACTTGCCGGGGTTGCTTCAACATTTGTATGGACTACTGTGACAGCGTTTATTCTCTTTGCGATAATCAAACTCACAGTCGGTTTGCGAGTTTCCGAAGAGGAAGAGGTAGAAGGTCTGGATGTTGCAGAACATGGTGCGACAGCTTATGGTGACTTTGTAACGAAGTCTGAGGCAGTAAACTAAGTTTGGTGGTTTTGTGATAAATTTTATTTGAAAAGGGTGAAGGTCAATGAAAAAGATTGAGTGTATTATCAGACCTGAAAAGCTTGAAGAGGTAAAGGATGCTTTAAATCAACTTGGGATAAAGGGCATGACAGTCTCACAAGTAATGGGCTGCGGTCTTCAAAAGGGAAAGACAGAATATTACAGAGGTGTTGAAATTAATATAAACCTCTTGCCAAAGATAAAAATTGAGTTAATTATAAAAGACTCAGAGGTTGATAGGATTGTGGATACAATCATCAAAGTTGCCCGCTCAGGTAAAATAGGCGATGGTAAGATATTTATATACAATGTTGAAGATGCTGTCAGAATCAGAACTGGCGAAAAAGGTGAAAGCGCAATTTAAAGTTTGGGGGAGCCATACTTACAATTAGGCAATAGCAGGCATCCAAAACACCACACAAATGAAAGATAGTCTGTCTTGCCTCTTGCACCCCTCTAAAAATGTCTAAAAGAAACAGGCTCTTTTATTGGCATTAATGAAGATGGTGGTTAACGAAGTATCTACACGAAAAGCTGAAGAAATCACTTATAAACTCTGTGATACTGAATTTTCAAAATCTACAATTTCTGAGCTTTGTAAAAATCTTGATCCTATTGTTTAGCAAAGGAGATGAGATAATGCAAGTTTTAATTATCCAACATGTAAGTCAGGAAGGACCAGGCCTTATAGCTGAAATTTTTTCGAAGAAAGGATGGAAGTTAGATATTCGCGTAATGAATCAACCTGGAGCTATTTTACCTAAAACGGTGGCTGACTATAATGCTGTGATAATATTGGGAGGTCCAATGGGAGCATACGAAGAAGAAAAGTACCCATATCTTTATCAAGTACAAGAACTTATACGCGATGCGATAGAAAGACGAATACCAGTATTAGGAATATGTTTAGGAGGACAGCTTATTGCCAGGGCGTTGGGAGCAACAGTTAAACCTAACCCGGTAAAAGAAGTTGGGTGGTATAAAATACATTTGACAGAAGCAGGGGAAAAGGCCTTTCTTTTCCGGGATTTGCCAGAAGAGTTTTGGGCTTTTCAATGGCATGGAGATACTTTTGAACTGCCTGAAGGGGCTGTTCTCCTTGCAGAAGGTGATACTTGTACTAACCAGGCTTTTGCTTATCAGGATTGTGCCTGGGCTTTACAATTTCACCCAGAAGTTACACCTATAATCGTTAGTTATTGGACTGAGATTTATCAAGAAGAACTTATAGACTTTGCTGGACCAGGAGCAGTGGCTCAACTTAAAGAGGAGACAAAAAGGCTGTGGGAAAAGAATCAGGAAGTTTTTTCCCGTTTTTGGGCGAATTTTTGCCGACTTTTGGATGTTTAGGGAGAAGAACGAGAACAATAGAAAGAGCATTGCAGATATAAAAAAGCACCCCCACTTTTTATGCGTAGAAAGTGGGGGTGTTGTCATTCTACATATAAGTTACCTATGATGTTAAAGTATCTAACTGTTTTTTTTTTTTTGCCCACTACATTTAATTGAAGAATTAACCTAAAAATAATTTATGAATTTTTCATATTAACGTATTGCAAAATTAATAAAATATATTATAATTAAACATAACACTTGTAATTTAGGATTGATAAGCATTTTACCACAATTTGAGGACAATTTTAAACAGTAAACATTTTCGCTTGATGCAACTTTCAAAAAAAATATTGCATATAAAAATTTTTTAAGGGGGTTATAAAATGTTGAAGGAAGGTTATGTAAGAATACCTTCGGGATGTGCTATAAGTGGCATAATTGATCGCACTGGTCGTCTATTTTCGGGGCAATCTATAACAGATTCCATCGCGACAATGCATGATAGATCAAATGGTCTTGGAGGTGGTTTTGCTGCATATGGCATTTATCCTGATTTTAAAGATTATTTTGCATTTCATGTGTTTTATGATGATTTGATAGCTAAACAGGAAACAGAGAATATTTTAAAAGCAAATTATATAGTGGCTTTAGAAGAAAAAATACCAACACGAAAAACAGCGCATATTAAAAATGCACCATTAATTTACAGATATTTTGCCATACCAAAGCCAGAGAAATTGAAATTGTCAGAACTGGATGAAAATGAATTTACAATTAAATTTGTATTTAATATAAACAGTAACATACCAGGCGCATATGTTTTTTCTAGCGGGAAAAATATGGGAGTATTTAAAGCGGTAGGTTACCCAGAAGATGTTGCAAATTTTTATAAATTGGAATCTTACAAAGGATATATGTGGTTGGCTCACGGTAGATTTCCAACGAATACACCAGGATGGTGGGGTGGTGCACATCCTTTTAATCTGTTAAATATCTCTGTTGTTCACAATGGCGAGCTTTCTTCGTACGATACTAATCGTAAATATTTAGAAGAGTTTGGATATATTTGCACCTTGCAAACTGATACAGAAGTTGCGGCATACATTTTCGATCTTCTATTAAGAAGACATGGTTTACCAATAGAACTTGCATGCAAAGTAGTTGCATCGCCTTTGTGGAAGCAGGTTGAAAGGATGTCACCAAAAGAAAAAATTTTATACACTAACCTGAAAATAATTTATGGAAGAGCACTACTAAATGGTCCATTTTCAATGATAATAGCATATGAAGATGGCTTTGTGGCAATAAACGATAGGATTAAACTAAGGCCACTTACTGCTGCAAAAAAGGGCGATATGATATATGTAGCCAGCGAAGAGTCAGCAATAAGGCAAGTATGCAAAAATCCTGAAAGCGTATGGATTCCTAGAGGTGGAGAACCTGTTATAGCTGAGCTCATACGTGACAACGAAAAAGAAATGTATTCTACAAAGGAGGTTACTGCATGAGTTTAAGCTACCTTACTCCAGAATTTAAAGTACTCAGAGATTACGATAAATGCATTAACTGTAAGGTTTGTATGAGACAGTGTTCATTTGAAGTTCACAGTTATGATGAACATCTAGATAAAATGATTTCAAATGATATGAATTGCGTAAATTGTCAAAGATGTGTCGTATTGTGTCCAACACAAGCTCTTACAATTATTAAAC
This sequence comes from Thermoanaerobacter sp. A7A, assembly GCF_000445185.1. Taxonomy (GTDB): domain Bacteria; phylum Bacillota; class Thermoanaerobacteria; order Thermoanaerobacterales; family Thermoanaerobacteraceae; genus Thermoanaerobacter. The sequence goes on along the minus strand of NZ_AVAF01000032.1, from coordinate 80,426 downwards.
ATCCTCAAACATTTAAAGAACATGCCAATTGGACTTACGATGCTATAAGAGATATATACAGACAGGCAGAAACAGGTGGAGTTCTTCTGTCATCCATGGGAAATGATAGGCCTTATCCTGTATATTGGGATAAAATAGTTATAAATGCAAGCCAAGTTACAAACCCCTCTATAGACCCGCTAAGAGAACCTATGGAGTTAAGGGTATATATAGGTAGGAAGCCTGACAAGATAGAAATAGACGAAAACCTTAATGTTAAAACAAAAATGCCTCCACAACTCAAACTTGAGACACCAATAATGTTTTCAGCAATGTCTTATGGTTCAATAAGTTACAATGCTCACGCAGCTTTGGCAAGAGCTGCTGAAGAGCTTGGGATACTTTATAATACTGGTGAAGGGGGGCTTCATAAGGACTTCCGGAAATATGGCAAAAACACAATTGTACAGGTAGCATCAGGACGTTTTGGTGTTGATAGAGAATACCTTAATACTGCGGCGGCTATTGAAATAAAAATTGGTCAGGGTGCAAAGCCTGGGATAGGTGGTCATCTACCCGGTGAAAAGGTGAGTGAGGACATCTCGGCAACAAGGATGATACCACCTGGAAGTGATGCTATATCTCCTGCACCGCATCACGATATCTATTCAATTGAAGACCTTGCGCAATTAATATATTCATTGAAGGAAGCTACCGATTATCAAAAACCTGTTGGTGTTAAAATTGCAGCAGTCAATAATGTGGCGGCAATAGCTTCGGGAATAGCAAGAGCTGGAGCAGATTATATAGCAATAGACGGATTTAGAGGCGGTACAGGGGCTGCTCCAAAGAGAATAAGGGATAACGTAGGAATTCCAATTGAATTTGCAATAGCTGCTGTAGATGCAAGACTCCGCTCTGAAGGTATAAGACATACAATATCTTTAGTTGCAGCGGGTAGTATTAGAAACAGTGCAGACATAGTCAAAGCGATAGCTCTTGGCGCAGATGCTGTTTACATTGCAACAGCTGCTTTGATTGCTTTGGGATGTCACATGTGCCAAAAATGCCATACTGGTAAGTGCAATTGGGGAATTGCTACACAAGATCCTAACCTTGTAAAAAGATTAAACCCAGAAATCGGGTATAAACGTCTTGTTAACCTTGTTCAAGCATGGAGTCATGAAATAAAAGAAATGCTTGGTGGAATGGGTATAAATGATATTGAAAGTCTTAAAGGCAATAGGTTAATGCTTCGTGGGATAGGAATGACGCAAAAGGAACTTGATATACTTGGCATTCTTGCTGCCGGCGAATAGGAGGTATTTTTGTGAAAAAGGTTTATGTGAAAGAAGAAGTGTGTGTTGGATGTAGATTATGTGAAGTATACTGTATTACATCTCATTCAAAGTATAAAGATGTTTTAAAAGCATATAAGTTGGAAACCCAGAGGCCGACACCACGAATTGTCATAGAAGAAAATAAACCTGTATCTTTTTCACTCCAGTGTAGGCATTGCGATGACGCTCCATGTGTCAAATCATGTATTACAGGAGCGATGCAAAAAGATCCGTTAACGGGCGTTGTAACTTGTGATACAGATAAATGTGTTGGATGCTGGACTTGCGTGCTTGTGTGTGAGTTTGGCGCAATCATAAGAGATGTAAATAATAAGGTTGCATCAAAATGTGACTTATGTGCTGAAGCAGGAGAACCGGCTTGTGTCAAGAATTGTCCTAATGAGGCACTTGTCTATAGTGAAGGAGGCATTTCTGTATGAGAATAGTAATAATTGGTAATTCTGTTGCGATGGTAGGTGCAGTAGAGGCAATAAGAAAATATGATACAAGTTCTGAAATAGTTGTTATTTCAGATGAAACATATCATGTATATTCAAGGCCCCTTATATCTTATTATCTTGGAAATTTAGTGTCTGAGGACAAAATGATATATAGAGAGAAAGATTTTTACCGCAAAAATAAAGTAGAAACTGTATTTGGTATTAAAGCTATTTCTATTGATGAAAGAAAAAAAGAAGTGTATCTTGAAAAAGGGGATAGCATAAGTTTTGACAAACTTCTCATTGCAACGGGCGGGAAACCTATAATACCTCCAGTAGAAGGGTTGAACAAAAAAAATGTTCATACTTTTATTAAAATGGACGACGCTAAAAAATTAAAGGAAGCTGCCAAGCCGGGTTCAAAAGCTGTAATTGTAGGTGGTGGTCTCATCGGTTTCAAAGCAGCAGAAGGTCTTCACCATTTAGGGGTAGATGTAACAATAGTTGAACTTGCCGATAGAATTTTAAGTACAATTCTTGATGCAGAAGGAGCATCTTTGGTATCTCAAAGTCTTCAGAATGACGGTATAAAAATAATTACGGGAACAACAGTGGATAAAATCATAGGAGATGAATATGTTAAAGGGGTTTTGCTCAAAAATGGGCAGGAATTAGAAGCCGATAATCTTATTATCGCGATAGGTGTTGTGCCAAACGTTGATGTTGTAAAAAACACATCAATTTCTATAAACCGTGGTATTTTAGTAGATAACACTATGAAAACAAGCGTTGAAGATGTATATGCAGCAGGAGATGTAGCCGAAGGTTATGATATGCTTGTTGAGTCAAATAGGGTTGTGCCAATATGGCCAAATGCATACATGCAAGGGGAAATTGCAGGGCTTAACATGATTGGTATAAATAAAAGTTTTAAAGGAATTTTCCCTATGAACTCAATAGGTTATAAAAATACAAATATGATAACAGCTGGTATAACAAATCCACAGCAGGAGGAATTTGAGATTATCTCTAAAATTGATCATAACAGAAAGTATTATAAAAAATTTGTGGTAAAAGAAAATAGGTTAGTAGGATTTATATTAATTAATGATATTGATAGGGCTGGATTATTTACTGGGTTTATAAAAAATGAAACGGATATAACTCCATTTAAGAAATATCTTTTAAATGATGATTTTGGATTTATATATTTGCCAAAAAAATTAAGAAAGGCAAAAATGCTTGACCTGGAGGTGGTATAATGAAAACCATAAATGCGTCAGGAATTTATTATAGAGACCTTAATGAAATAATTAAAGAGTTAGTTCGTTCAGGTGAAGATATAATTAATTTGAAAAATGTTAATGGTCAACGATATATAGGAGATAATCTATCTGGGACTACAAAAATAAATATCGAAGGTACGCCTGGGAATGACATGGCAGCCTTTATGGATGGACTTACAATAGAAGTTTTTGGCAATGGACAGGATGCAATAGGAAATACAATGAACGATGGGAATATTATTATACATGGACATGCAGGTGATGTCGTTGGTTACGGGATGAGGGGTGGAACTATCTATATAAAAGATAGTGTTGGCTATAGAGTTGGCATACACATGAAAGAATACAAAGATAAAGTTCCTGTAATAGTTATTGGAGGAAGTGCGGGAGACTTCTTTGGTGAATATATGGCAGGTGGATGCATGATTGTACTGAACTTGAAAAATGATGAAAATATAGTTGGAGAATATTGTGGTACAGGTATGCATGGAGGAGTTATATATTTGAGAGGAGATGTAGAAGACTATAAACTTGGAAAAGAAGTTATTAAAGAAAAGATAGATGACAAAGATTACGCGTTTATCCAAAAGTATGTTGAAAATTTTTGTCAATATTTTGATTATGATTTTCAAAAGATTATGAATCATTCTTTTGTCAAATTGCATCCGATAGGCAAAAGACCCTATGGAAATATGTATGCATAAAAGACGGGGAAGACCCCGTCCCTTACTTTTTTGACATGACCTTTTTCCTATAGCCATAATCTTTTGCAATTGGTCTTCCTATGCTATTTATTTTACCAGTAATACAGCTAAAGCAATGGGCGGGAGTGTCATTTATACAGATTTTGCCTGGATATAATGCGTACAATTTTCTGTATTCCCCTTCTGTAACATTTGGCATTACAACATTTGCTCCACTACGAAGTGCTATCAACCTTCCATTAACATTTAGGGTTTCCATTGCTGTAGTTGCCGGAATATTAATATCAGGCATCAAAATCCTTGTTATGGCCATAACTTTTAAACTAAGTTCAAATGTGCCTCCCTTTTCATTTTTTAATGGTGTATCGGGATTCGGGATAAATGGACCAACCCCTATCATATCAGCATCAATTTCTTTAAAAAATAGAATGTCATCTGCAATGGATTCTATAGTTTGTCCAGGAAGTCCTATGAGGCATCCCGTTCCAACTTCATAACCTAATTCTTTTAAATCTTTAAGACACCTTTTTCTATTTTCATGACTCATATTAGGATCGAGTTTTTCATAAAGTTCTTTATCCGTTGTTTCTATTCTTAACAAATATCTATCTGCTCCAGCTTCTTTATATGCCTTATATTCTTCTCTTGTTTTTTCGCCTATACTTAGAGTTATTGCAACATCGAGTTGTTTTATGGATTTTATGATTTTAGTCATCCTTTCAACATTGAAAAAATCATCTTCGCCAGACTGCAATACTACAGTTCTATATCCTAAATTGCGGGCATTTTTGGCAAAATTAATTATCTGTTCTGGCTTTAATCTATAACGTTTTATATTTTTGTTATCTCTTCTTAGACCACAATATAAGCAATTTTGCTTACATATATTAGAAAATTCAATAAGTCCTCTTAAATGCACTTCATCTCCCACATATTTTTTTCTTACTCTATCCGCGGCTTTAAATAATTCATCGTTATATTGATCGTCCTTTAAAAGCTCAACTATTTCATTCTTTGAGAGAGTGTGTGTTTCTTCAGCTTTTTTTATTAGTTCTAACAAAAAGTTCACCTACCTCAATAAATTTAAACTTCAAATTGGCAAATAAAATTATTAAAAAGATAGCAAAGTTTTTTGTGGCTAAATAAAAATGAGTAATTTTTTAAAATATGCGTGAAAGTACCGTATTTCTCTAATATTAGTTGTTAAAGCTAAAAACATTGATAGAAGGAGAAACCTTTACGATATGAGTTTAACATTTAATGCTCTAAAAGAAAAGATGTTTTTAAAATATATTTGTTATCGTCAATATATCCATTCACATTACTTTAATGTTGTGATATGGTGTTATTATATTATTGTAGACACTTTAACTCGAACAGGTTAAAATAAAAATATAAAGAGAGAAAGTGTCACAAAATGCCAAGAGGTCAAAGAAAATATAGTGAAGAGTTCAAAAACACTATAGTAGAGTTGAAGCTTGGTATAATAGAAAAAGACTACATAGCAGTATAGGGTATATGACTCCGCAACAATTTGAGGATTTGATTAAAAAATCTGCATAAAAATTTCGAGTTTTTGTGTCTACCATATTGACATAAATCCACTGGTACAGCTACTGTAATTGTAGACTAGCAAACGTGAGACAAAAATATGTTAAAAGTCAGGGAAGTTTGATAATTTCAAGCCCCTGACTTTTAATATTATTAGTATACGCCGATTATTAACATTCATTTAGCAGTAAAGGATGTCCTTATGATAATGCATGTATAGAATCCTTTCATACTTCTTTAAAGAAAGAATAAGTAAATATAGTTACTTACTATACTATAAGGATTTATAAATGGGGCAATAAAGGTAATAGATAAGAATAGATATTATAACTTGGGGTTGACCATTTTCTAAGATAGTGCTATAATTGTATACAGAGATTGTTATAAATTTAACAATAGGAGGTAATTAAAGTGTGGGAAACAAAAATAAATCCAAATAAGGTTTTTGAACTTCGCTGCAAAAACACGACTTATTTTGGAATAGGTAGTATAAAAAAGATAAAAGATATTCTAGAAGTTCTTAAAAACAAAGGTATCAACAATGTCATTCTTGTAACCGGTAAAGGTTCCTATAAAGCCAGTGGGGCCTGGGATGTGGTAAAACCGGCTCTTGAGACACTCGGATTCAAATATTCACTTTATGACAAGGTTGGGCCCAATCCTACTGTTGACATGATCGATGAGGCGGCCAAAATCGGCCGGGAAACTGGGGCAAAAGCTGTTATCGGCATTGGCGGTGGCAGCCCTATAGATACCGCGAAAAGTGTGGCTGTACTGCTGGAATACACTGATAAAAATGCAAGAGAACTTTATGAACAGAAATTCATACCTGAAAAAGCTGCTCCTATTATAGCTATAAACCTTACTCATGGTACTGGTACCGAAGTAGACAGATTTGCGGTGGCTACCATCCCAGAAAAAAATTATAAGCCTGCAATTGCTTATGATTGCCTGTATCCTATGTATGCCATAGATGACCCTTCCCTTATGACAAAGCTTGACAAAAAACAGACAATAGCGGTTACTATAGATGCTTTAAACCACGTTACCGAAGCTGCTACCACTCTTGTAGCGTCACCTTACAGCGTCCTAATGGCAAAAGAAACAGTGAGGCTGATAGTTCGTTACCTACCCGCTGCTGTAAATGACCCTGAAAACCTTGTGGCCAGATACTATTTGCTTTACGCTTCTGCTTTAGCTGGTATTTCTTTTGACAATGGCCTTTTGCACCTTACCCATGCGCTAGAGCATCCTCTGAGTGCAGTAAAACCCGAGATAGCTCATGGTCTTGGACTTGGTGCTATACTGCCTGCGGTGGTAAAGGCTATTTATCCATCTGTTGCAGAAGTTCTGGCTGAAGTATATAGTCCTATAGTGCCTGGGCTAAAAGGTCTGCCTGCTGAAGCAGAATATGTAGCTAAAAAGGTTGAAGAATGGCTCTTTAAGGTAGGATGCACCCAAAAACTTTCGGACTTTGGATTCACAAAAGAGGATATTCCGACTCTGGTAAGGCTTGCTAAAACTACGCCTTCTCTGGACGGATTGCTTTCTAATGCACCAGTGGAAGCAACTGAAGCTGTTATTGCCAAGATTTATGAAGAATCTTTCTAAAATTTAATTTAAAAATTTCACAGCAAGCAGATAGACAATAGGCAATGAACAAGAACAGTATAGTTATTATTTTAACCATGTTGAAGGCAAAGAAATTTTAATCTTTGCAGACAGCGAAGGACAAACAATAGCACAACAAGTTCAAATAGGATATCTTTTTGATAAATAAGAAATGAAGACTGAGAAATTGAGGAGAGCCCTTAGCTTGCAAAAATGAGCTAAGGGCAGTAATTTTAGGGTTTTTTGTTAACACTTAAATTTTATCAGAAAAAGGGGAATTTATAACTTAACTCATTGAATATTGACACCATTTTCAAAATAATTATTGAATTCTTTTGCGTTTATGGTATAATTAACTTAAACAATTTAGGCAAAACTAAATATGACAAGTGCTAGGGGAGCCAAAAAGTGGCTGAGAGGGGATTCGTTCCCGACCCTTTGAACCTGTCAGGGTAATGCCTGCGTAGGGAAGCATGCTTTTTAAAACATTTGTAAAAATGCTCACCTCACAGGTGGGCTTATTTTATTATTTGGAGGTGTTTTTATGAAATTAGCCCTTACTATTGCCGGTTCTGATTCTGGGGGAGGAGCAGGTATACAGGCAGATTTAAAGACTTTTTCAGCCCATGGAGTATACGGCATGAGTGTCATTACTTCAATAACAGCGCAAAATACCATGGGGGTTTTGGGAATTGAGGATATAAGCCCCGATATGGTGTATTTGCAGATGAAGGCAATTTTTGAGGATTTATATCCAGATGCAGTGAAGATAGGTATGGTATCTAATGAAAGCATAATTAAAATGATTGCAAAAGGGTTAAAAGATTACAATGTAAAAAATGTTGTGCTGGACCCTGTCATGATTTCAAAGAGTGGAAGCTATTTATTAAAGCCGGAAGCAGTGGAGGCTTTGAAAAAGGAATTGATTCCTTTAAGCCTTGTAGTTACTCCAAATCTTATGGAAGCGGGAGAATTAATTGGAAAAGAAATTAAAAATGTATCGGATATGAAGGAAGCGGCTAAAAAAATTTTAGATTATGGAGCAAAGACAGTAATTGTAAAAGGTGGACATCTTACAGGAGATGCTTTAGATGTATTTTACGATGGAAAAGAGTTTTATGAAATTACATCAGAGAGGATTGATACTAAAAACACGCATGGTACAGGCTGCACATTTTCCTCAGCTATAGCTGCCAATATTGCTTTAGGCCATGATTTAGTTGAGTCGATAAAAAGAGCGAAAGCATACATTACAGGGGCTATAAAACATTCGTTGGCCATAGGGCATGGAGTAGGTCCTACTAACCATTTTTGGAATATAGAAATAAGGAAGGTGTGAGATATGGACTTAACCCTTTATGCTATAACGGATAGGTCTTACATAAAGAATATGGATATTGCTGAAGCAGTAGAACTAGCGATAAAAGGCGGTGCAACAGTAATTCAACTGAGAGAAAAAGATATATCAAGTAGGGAATTTTATGAAATTGCTCTCAAAGTTAAAGAAGTGACAAAAAGAAATAGAATCCCTCTCATTATTAACGACAGAGTGGATATAGCTTTGGCAGTAGATGCAGATGGAGTTCACGTTGGACAGGAGGATTTGCCGGCAGATATTGTAAGAAAAATAATAGGTCGTGATAAAATAGTAGGGGTATCAGCGAGAACAGTGGAAGAAGCTTTAAAGGCACAAAGGGATGGAGCGGATTATTTAGGGGTAGGTGCGGTGTTTAAGACTCCAACAAAGCCGGAGGCAGAAGCCATTGGAATAGAAGGGTTAAAAAAAATAAAAGAGGCTGTTACTATTCCAGTCGTTGCAATAGGAGGTATAACGAAGGATAATGCTTATGAAGTCATGTTAAAGTCAGGAGCAGATGGGATATCCTCAGTTTCAGCTGTATTTTATGGGGATATAGAAAACAATACAAGAAAACTCTTGGAGGTTATAAAAAAAGCGATAAATGATAGGAGGATTTGAAATGAAAAAAGAATTGTTGAAAATTTTAAGGGAGAAAAAACCTTTAGTTCACCATATTACCAATGTAGTTACTGTCAACGATTGTGCTAATATAACACTGGCTATAGGAGCACTGCCAGTCATGGCCCATGCCTTGGAAGAAGTAGAAGAAATGGTAAGTGCAGCAGATGCTTTAGTTTTAAATATAGGCACTCTTACAAATGAACAAGTAGAAGCGATGATAAAGGCAGGAAAGGCTGCAAATAGATTTAAAGTACCAGTTATATTAGACCCTGTAGGAGCGGGAGCTACAAAGCTTAGGACACAAAGCTCAAAAAAGATACTGGAAGAAGTAAAAATTTCTGTGATAAAAGGGAATAGTGCAGAGATTTCAATACTTGCGGGCAAAGGTGGAAAAATACGCGGCGTAGAGTCTCAAGGAGGAGTAGATGATATTGCTGAAGCTGCAAAAGATTTAGCAAACGCGTACAACGTTGTAGTAGCAATGTCAGGTGCTACTGACATAATTACTGATGGAAAAAGAATTGCCTATGTGAAAAATGGACATCCTATGATGGGTACTATCACCGGCACAGGTTGTATGCTTACCTCTGTAGTAGCGAGCTTCTGCGGAGTATGTGAAGATTATTTTGAAACCACAATAGAAGCTTTTGTAGCTTTTGGAATAGCAGGTGAAAGAGCCGCTCAAAGCAGCAATGTCAAAGGGCCCGGCAGTTTTAAAGTGACATTTTTTGATGAGATATATAATCTCACGCCGGAGATAATAGAAAAAGATAAGAAGGTGGAAGTATGAATAAAATACATCGTATGGTTTTTATGGCACTTATTATTGCTATAGGCACCTTTACCTCTCAATATGTATGGTTTAGTGTAGGTGTTGCCAAAGTTACACCTGTTCAACATGCTATTAATGTTATTTCAGCAGTTTTTTTGGGCCCTTGGGGAGCGTTAGAAGTAGCTTTTATTATAGGACTATTGAGGAACATCCTTGGCGTTGGATCGCTTTTGGCATTTCCAGGAGGAATGGTTGGTGCGTTCATTGCTGGATATCTTTATAGATTTACACGTAAGTTTTATTTTGCCTCTATAGGAGAAGTTATAGGTACAGGCATTATAGGGGCTTTGCTTTCTTATCCTATAGCTAAGTATATACTGGGAAGTTCCGGTGCGGTTTTTATGTTTGTCATTCCATTTTCCCTTTCCAGTACAATAGGCTCGGTGATAGGATATGTAGTAGTATTGGTTTTAACAAAATATAAGAAATTGAATTATTTCAATTGAATATAAAATTGCCCCCACTGACTAAATAGATTGTTAGTAAATTTAGTTGATGGAATTGATTATACAAAATTTCGAAAATATAAATATTATACTGTAACACAAACTTTTTTAAAAGAAAGGAGAAGATTTATGATTGATGAAGTTGTAAAAGTCTTGAACGACGTAAAAGGAAAAATGCCACTTATACATGTCATCACAAATTATGTTGTGATGAATGATAATGCAAACGCACTTTTGAGTTTTGGAGCATCACCTGCAATGGTAATGTCGCCAGAAGAGGCATATGATTTTACTGCGATTTCAAATGCTCTGTATGTAAATATAGGCTCAATAAATAATGAAATAAAGCAGGCTATAATAAATTCGGTTTCCTCTGCATCAGTACATAAAATACCTGTTATCCTTGACCCGGTAGGATGTGCAGCGATAAAGAGTAGAATTGATTTTGTAAAAATGCTATTAAAACTTGGAAGTATCAGCATTATTAAGGGGAACGGTGGAGAAATAAAAGCACTTTCAGGCGAAAATGCAAATGTTAAGGGTGTAGATTCACTTGATGATAATGGTGTTATGGAGGCATGTATAAAACTTGCACAAAAAACAAATACAGTAGTAGTTTCAACTGGCAAAGAAGATTATATAAGTGATGGCAAAAAAGTAGTAATAGTAAAAAATGGTACACCATTGTTTACCAAAATAACTGGTGCAGGTTGTACTCTTGGAGCTATAATGTCAGCAACATCTGCAGTAAGCGATGATAAAATTATAGCTGCCCTTACAGCACTTTTAGCTGTTAATATAGCAGGTGAACTAGCAGAGAAGGAAAGTAACCTGCCTGGTACTTTTAGAGCTAAGTTTATAAATAATCTTTACATCATCAACCCAGATATAATAAAAAAACATGCTAAGTTTGAAGTTTTGAAGGTGTAGATTATAAAGAAAATAAAGATTTTTTTAAAGTCGTTGAAGAAATACAAATTGTTCAACAGCCTAATATTTTTAATTTAAATCTATATGCTCTCCCGTATCTAAATAAATTACCCATTCACATACATTAGTAGCATGATCAGCAATTCTCTCAAGATAACGAGCTACAAACAAAAGCTGACTCGCCTGGTCGATGTTTCTTGGGTCTTCCATCATATAAGTTAATGGTTCCATAAATACTTGTTTGTAAAGGGCATCTACTATATCATCTTTTTCACCAATCGTCCTTGCAAGGTCTAAATCCTGGCGAACGTAAGAATCCAATGACATTTTTACCATTTCTCTTACGATTTCAGCCATTCTAGGAATATCTATCAATGGCTTTATATATTTTTGATGAGCAATCCTCAAAGTAGTTTTTGCTATATCTACTGCATAGTCTGCCATTCTTTCTAAGTCTGTAACAATTTTGAGCCCTGTCAAAACTATTCTCAAATCCCTTGCGATTGGCTGCTGGGTTACAATAATCTTTGCACATTTATTGTCAATTTCTACTTCCATTTTGTCTATTCTGTCGTCATCATCTATGACCTTTTGAGCCAATTCTGTATCATGGTTTACTAAAGAAGTAATGGCATTCGCTATCATTTCTTCTACAAGGCTACCCATTTTTAATATGTCATAATGAAGTCCCTCTAATTCTTTTTCAAAATGAGTGCGATTCACCCTTTCACCTCCTTTAATCGAATTTTCCAGTGATGTAGTCTTCCATCCTCTAGTCTTGCTACAACCAGATGGCCTTATAAGAACTAAAATGCCATTTTCTTACGTAGATAAAATAATGATTAATTATAAAAGCATAAAATATTAAAAAATGAAACAAAGGCATATTCATACAAATGAAACGCCTTTGTTTCATTGCAAGAATGGGTACCATTAGTGATAGTATATGCCTTCTCTGACCCCCCTTTACCCCCCCGAGATAAGCTTCTTTTACCTGCGGGTTTTCCGCCAGCTGCCGGGCGGGGCCAGATAAGACAATTTTTCCTGTTTCTAATACATAGCCTTTATGAGCAATAGAAAGAGCCATATGTGCATTTTGTTCCACTAAAAGAATAGTAGTTCCTTGCTCGTTTAGTTCTTTAATGATCGCAAAAATCTCTTTAACCAACAGGGGAGCTAAGCCCATTGAAGGTTCATCTAAAAGCATAAGCCTAGGTGCTGACATTAATGCTCGTCCCATCGCTAACATTTGTTGTTCTCCGCCAGATAAAGAGCCGGCCAGTTGTCCCTTTCTTTCCGCAAGCCGCGGAAACCGTTCAAAAACCCTGATAAGCCTGCGTTTAAATTCTGCTTTATCTTTTAAAAGATAAGCACCTAACTCCAAGTTTTCCAATACTGACATGTTAGCAAAAACCCGTCGGCCCTCAGGCACCTGGCTTATACCCATTTTTACAATGTCATGAGCAGTTTTACCAGTAATATCTTTACCTTCAAAAATTATTTTTCCTGATTTAGGCTTGACCAATCCGCAAATTGTATTTAAAGTAGTGCTTTTCCCCGCACCATTTGCCCCGATTAAGGTTACTATTTCTCCTTCGTTTACGGTAAGCGATATTCCTTTTAAAGCATGAATGGCCCCGTAAAACACATTTAACTCTTCAATTCTTAATACTTCCTTCTCGCTCATAGTTACGCCCCCTCTCCTAAATATGCTTCAATAACCCGAGGGTTGTTTTTAATTTCTTCAGGCGTCCCGTGAGCAATATTAACTCCATAGTCCAAAACGTAAATCTGCTCGCAAATGTTCATTACTAAATGCATATCGTGCTCAATGAGCAAAATAGTCACGTTAAACTTACTCCGGATAAAACCAATTAATTCCATTAACTCCGTCGTTTCTCGAGGGTTCATGCCTGCTGCTGGTTCGTCTAAAAGTAATAGGGAAGGGTGAGTAGCCAGCGCCCGGGCAATTTCTAATCGGCGCTGTTCTCCGTAAGGTAAGTTTTTGGCCTTTTCTTCCGCCTTATGAGCTAAGTTCATGATTTTTAATAACTCATAAGCTTCATCCCGCATTTCTTTTTCTCCTCGGTAAAACCTCCCAAGACGGAATATAGCATGCATCATATTATATGGAACATGCAAGTGTCTGGCAATTAAAACATTCTCTAAAACCGAAAGTTCGCCAAACAAACGAATGTTTTGGAAAGTACGGGTTATGCCTTTAGCAGCAATTTGGTAAGGCTTTAACCCTACTATGCTTTCGCCTTTAAAAATTATATCACCAGTGGTTGGAAGGTAAATTCCCGTTAAAAGGTTAAAAACCGTTGTTTTACCTGCACCGTTTGGTCCGATTAACCCAACTAAATCTTCTTCATTTAAGGTAAGATTTAAATCCTGAACTGCTTTTAATCCTCCAAAGCTAATCCCCAGGCTATGCGTCTGCAGAATGGCTGCCATGACTTACCCCTCTCTTTCTCTGCAAAAGTTTAAAGGATAACTCATGGGTTCCAAGAAGTCCCTGGGGTCTAAATAACATTACCAAGATTAAGATTATGGCATAAATTATAAGCCGCAGTTCTGCTAAACTCTGTAAAAATGTAGAAATTAACGTCAATACAACTGCCGCTACTACTGAACCGGTGAGGCTCCCCTGACCTCCTAAAACTACTATCACAAGTATATCAAAAGATTTTAAAAAGTTAAAAGCATTTGGTTCAATAAAGGTAATATAATGAGCAAGGAGTGCCCCGCCAATTCCAGCAAAAAATGAACCCATAGTGAAAGCTATAACTTTATATTTTGTAGTATTTATTCCCATTGCTTCCGCCGCAATTTCATTTTCTCGAACTGAAATACACGCTCTACCATGGCTGGATTGAACAAAGTTTTTGATAACTAAAATTGTAACCAGCATGCAGCTAAAAGCCCACAGCCAATTAGTCCTCTGGGTTATTCCCATTAAACCGTAAGCTCCACCTAAATAATCAATATTTGTGATTACCCCCCGGATTATTTCAGCCAGTCCTAAAGTAGCAATAGCTAAGTAATCGCCTTTTAAGCGTAAGGTAGGTATGCCAATTATAATGCCACCAATACCTGCCACTATTGCTCCAACTAACAAGGATACAATAAAAGGGGTATTAAAATTTAAAGTCATAATAGCTGACGCATAAGCACCTAATGCCATAAATCCCGCATGGCCAATAGAGAATTGTCCCGTAAAACCAACCACTAAATTTAAACTTACGGCAAGAATAATATTGATTGCGATAATAATTAAGTTTAACATCACAAAAGGACTAATGATTTCTGCTGAATACAAAACCTGAACTCCTACCATAAGCGCTATTAACAACAATGTTACTGCAAGATTTTCCTTTGTAAACCAATTTTTTAGCATTCCCTTTCACCTACACTTTCTCCCGAACGTTTTTCCCAAATAAGCCAGAAGGTTTAACTAATAAGATAATAATCAAAATCACAAAAGCTACGGGATCCCTATATAAAGAACTACCGTACCCACTTACTAAGGACTCGGTAATCCCTAAAATAAAGCCTCCGGTCATTGCTCCAGGTATAATTCCTATTCCTCCTAAAACCGCTGAAACAAAGGCTTTTAAACCAAACATAATTCCCATTAAAGGAAATACTTTATTGTAATATATCCCTACCAGCACTCCTGCCGCTGCAGCTAAAGCTGAACCAAGAGCAAAGGTGATGGATATTGTCGTATCCACATTTATTCCCATTAAACGAGCAGCTTGCATGTCATAAGAAACTGCCCGCATTGCTTTTCCAATTTTCGTATTATGAACTATATACTGTAGTAAAAGCATTAAGATAATCGTGACCACAATAATTAAAATTTCCTGATTTGATATGGTAACCTTTCCGCCAAGCAATGTATACGAAGCCTGTTTAAAAACCTCCGGAAATGCTCGAGGTTGCGGACCCAGGAAAAACATCGTGGTATATTCTAAAAGAAGGGAAACACCTATTGCAGTAATTAAAATTACAATTTTAGGCGAGTTTCTTAAAGGACGATATGCCAATCTTTCAATAATAATGCCTAAAATAGCACACACAACCATGGAAAAAATTAACGCTGGAACAAAAGACATTTTTAAAACCAAGGTGGCATATAGTCCTGCGAAGGCACCAAGCATATAAACATCACCATGGGCAAAATTAATGAGTTTTATAATACCATAAACCATAGTGTATCCTAAAGCAATTAAAGCGTAAATACTTCCTACTGATATTCCATTTATTAACTGCTGTATAAATTCAGTCATCTTATCCACCCCTACCTTAATTAAATTCATTTTCTTTAGGGGAGGAATATTCCTCCCCTTTAATCTTTTAAGGATTTACGTAAGCCTTATAGGTTTGCTTACCGTCTTTGTATTCCAAAATCACTAAGCCTTTAACAGCATTATGATTTTTATCCAAAGAAATCTTTGCAGTAACTCCTTCTACATCTTTGGTGGTCTTTAAAGCTTCTTTGATCTTTTCAGGTGTAGCTTCACCGGCCCGTTTAATGGCATCAGCTAAAACAAGTACTGTATCATAACCTACTGCAGCCATTGCATCCGGTTCGCTGCCGTACTTTTCCTTATACTTTTTAACAAAGTCCTGAACTTTGGGATCAGGCATTAAAGACGAATAGTGATTAGTAATATAGGTGTTATTGAGCGCAGTAGCACCAGCAATTTCAACAAGCTTTGGCGAATCCCAGCCATCACCACCGCCCATAGGAACATTAATACCAAGCTCCCGTGCTTGCTTTACAATTTGGCCTACTTGCTCGTAATAACCAGGTACATAAATAAATTCAGGCTTTAAATTTTTAATCTTGGTTAATACCGAGCGAAAATCCTGATCTTGGGTAGTGTAGTTTTCATCAGCTAAAATTTCGCCACCGCCAGCTTTGAAAGCTTCTACAAAAAACTTAGCCAAACCCACCGAATAAGGAGCTGTATTATCTTTTAAAACAGCAACTTTTTTAAGCTTTAATTCATTTAAAACGAACTTCGCCATTGCCGTTCCCTGGAAAGGATCTATAAAGCAAGTCCGGAAAATATACTCCCTTACCTTGCCTGTTTTAGGATCTACTGTAACATCAGGGTTAGTTGCCGATGGCGAGATTACAGGAACTTTATTAGTTTCGGCAATATTAACATAAGAGAGGGTATTGCCAGAAGTCATCGAACCAATAATAGCAACTACTTTATCTTGGGTAATTAACCGGGTCGCAACCGAAGCGGCTTCTGTATTATCGGACTTATTGTCATACTTGACTATTTTGATCTTTTTCCCAAGAACTCCACCAGCATTATTAATTTCATCTACAGCTAACATAATTCCATTTAAGCCTGATTGCCCCAATGTAGCAACATTTCCCGACAGCTCTAAGTTTGCTCCAATTTTTATAGCATCGCTACTCTCAGACTTATTTCCACACGCCGAAGTAAACAAAAGTAAAAACGATAATAAACCTACCGCTACTACCCTAACAAAGCTTTTACGCACGGCCTACCATCCTCCTTTAAAATTTTTTGTTTTTTTAAAATATTCTTACATTTTTTGTTATAAACACCTAACCTATCCTGCTACACCCCTCTCCTTTTTAAAAGGGTGCAAATCCGCTGCAAATTCTGCTGGCTATTATAATCATTTTATAAAACATATCTACAATTTTCTCATTTTTCTCTATTTTTCTTAAAATATTCAGTATACATTAAGTACGTCCTATTAGTAACCACTTTCACCTCCTTGTGCTCCTTTTTTCAAATTTGAATTAATTTGTGGTATAATAAAAAATGGTCTGCATATTTTAAAAAGGTTTTTTAGGAGATAATATTTTGGTATAAAGTTTGATGGAAAATTAAATTTGAGGGCTAATAATTAAAAAGGCAAAGGCACCTTTTTTTAAAGGCGCCTTTGCCTTTTTTTCTATTTACTTGCTACTTTAATTATACTTGTTTTTCTTTGCATTGTCAATAAGCAAAAAGAAAAATGCTATTATTCTGTGATATTGTCGTATTAAAAGTATTCTGCGATAATGTCAGTATGAGAGCGGTCTAATATTCCCCCAATGCTATTATCATGATTAACGACAAATGAAACGTAACTTTTTGGAATCCTACGGCGGAACGTATACTTGGATATTTTTGCATGCATTTGTAATACAAGATGAACGACTGTACGAAGCATATGGAGAAATTGACGAGCTAAAAATTTCAAAATTAGCAGATAGTGTAGTCAGAAATATTATTCATAGAGGTGAAGATGAGGCTAGAATGATTAAAAAAGAAAATGCCCCTGAAGTACTTCTAAAATTATTAAAAGGGAAGTGCGATCCTGCTTAGAGGCATTCTTGACATATTAAAAAAACTTTGATAAAATGGTCTTGCGTGAACTCTTAATCAGCGGGGCTATGGTTCGAGTTCCTAATGGTGCACCATATTAATATGCGGGCATGGCGGAATTGGCAGACGCGCCAGACTTAGGATCTGGTGTCTTTCGACGTGGGGGTTCAAGTCCCTTTGCCCGCACCAATAAAAATTTCAAGGGAGAAAAATATATATTTGACAGAAAAATAATGCAGTAGGCATTATTTTTTTTGCATAAAATTACAACAACTTGAGTTTGATTCACCGTTTTTTTATGTTATAATATTATAAGTTTAGAAGACTTTATACGAAAGAAAGAGAATAGGAGGATTTGCTTAATGGGTGTGAGTCTTAAAAAATTAGAGAAAAGTGTTGCGACGATTGAACTTACAATACCGAGTGAAAAATTTGAAGAGGGTTTAAATTTTGCTTTTAAAAAGAATGCTTCAAAATTTAATGTACCCGGCTTTAGAAGAGGAAAGGCTCCGAGAGTAATTGTAGAAAGATATTATGGTGAAGGTGTCCTTTACGAAGATGCTGTAGAGTATGTTTTTGATGAGGCGTATAAGGAAGCTCTTAAAACGTTTAATTTAGAACCTGTTGATTACCCAGATATTAATATTTTACAAATCGGCAAAGGAAAAGACTTGATTTTAGAAGCAACTGTACCTGTCATGCCTGAGGTAGAGTTAGGTGAATATAAAGGCATAGAAATTGAAAAAATAGAGTATGATGTGTACGATGGGGATGTAGAATACGAATTAGAAAAATTAAGACAGCAAAATGCGAGAATTATACCTATTGAAGGAAGAGCAGCAGAAAGTGGAGATATTGCTGTAATAGACTTTGAAGGCTTTATAGATGGCAAGCCTTTTGAAGGCGGCAAGGCGGAAAATTATGAATTAGAATTAGGTAGCAATACTTTTATTCCCGGGTTTGAGGACCAAATAATAGGCCACAATGTAAATGAGACTTTTGATGTAAATATTACTTTTCCTGAAGATTATAGAGTAGAAGAATTAAGAGGCAAATCAGCTGTTTTTAAAGTCACTCTTAAGGCTTTAAATAAAAAAGAACTGCCAGAGTTAGACGATGAATTTGCAAAAGATGTAAGTGAATTTGAAACGTTAGATGAATTAAAAGCTGATATAAGGAAGAAATTAGAAGAAAAAAATAGGGTAGAAGCAGAAAATGAAATGAAAGAGAAAGCAGTAATGAAAGTTGTAGAAAACGCAAAAGTTGATATACCAGATGTTATGGTGGAAAGGCAAATAGATATTTCTTTGAGGGATTTAGATTATAATTTGAGATATCAAGGTTTAGATTTAAATAGCTATTTATCAATTACAGGGAAGACTTTAGAAAATTTAAGAAAAGAGATGTGGGATGGAGCTTTAAATAGAGTAAAAACTCAACTTGTCATAGACAAAATTGCCAAAGTGGAAAATATTGAAGTTACAGAGGAAGAATTAGAAAATAAATTAAAAGAGATGGCAGCGAATTACAGAATAAATTTGGAAGAATTCAAGAAAAGTCTTACTGAAAGCCAGATAAACAGCATAAAAGAGGATATAGCTTATTATAAGACGATTGACTTTATTTTCAGTAAGTGTAAAATAATAAGTAAAGAGGAGTGATTATTATGAGTCTTGTACCTATTGTTGTAGAGCAGACAAATAGAGGCGAACGTTCTTACGACATATTTTCACGTTTGCTAAAAGACAGGATTGTCTTTTTAGGAGAAGAAATAAATGATACTACGGCAAGTTTAGTTATTGCACAGCTTTTGTTCTTGGAAGCTGAAGACCCTGATAAAGACATCTGGCTTTATATAAATAGTCCAGGAGGTTCAATAACAGCAGGTTTTGCCATTTATGATACTATGCAGTATATAAAACCAGATGTAGTGACTCTATGTGTCGGAATGGCGGCATCCATGGCTGCATTTTTACTGGCAGCAGGCGCGAAAGGAAAAAGATTTGCACTTCCTAATAGCGAAATAATGATACATCAGCCTTTAGGGGGCATGCAGGGTCAAGCTACTGACATTAAGATTCATGCAGAAAGGATTTTAAAATTAAGAGATAAGTTGGATAAAATACTTGCAGAAAATACGGGGCAGCCTATTGAAAAGATAAAGGCAGATACTGAGAGGGACTTTTTCATGGACGCGGAGGATGCAAAAGCGTATGGCATTATAGACGAGGTTCTCATCAGGAATAAAAGATGATGCCCCAAAAGAGGTGAAATTATGGCCAAATATGATAATCAAAAACAACTAAAGTGTTCCTTTTGCGGAAAGACACAGGACCAGGTAAAGAGGCTAGTTGCAGGGCCTGGTGTGTATATTTGTGATGAATGCATTGAACTTTGTCAAGAAATTATAAATGAAGAATTTGAAGAAGATATTGATATGGGAATTGGAGAACTTCCTAAGCCAAAGGAAATAAAAGAATTTCTTGACCAATATGTAATTGGGCAGGAAAAAGCTAAAAAAGCTTTAGCTGTTGCTGTTTACAATCATTATAAGAGAATTAACAGCAGGATAAAGCCAGACGATGTAGAACTTCAAAAGAGCAATATTTTACTTTTAGGTCCCACAGGTTCTGGTAAAACCTTATTGGCTCAGACACTGGCAAAACTTCTAAATGTTCCTTTTGCAATAGCTGATGCTACTTCTCTAACTGAGGCTGGATATGTTGGTGAAGACGTAGAGAATATACTCTTAAAGCTTATACAAGCAGCAGATTATGACATAGAAAAAGCTGAAAAAGGTATAATTTACATTGACGAAATAGATAAAATAGCGAGAAAGTCAGAAAATCCCTCTATTACTCGTGACGTCTCAGGAGAAGGCGTACAACAGGCTTTGTTAAAAATTTTAGAAGGGACCATTGCAAATGTGCCGCCACAAGGTGGAAGAAAACATCCTCATCAAGAGTTTATACAAATTGACACAACTAATATATTGTTTATATGTGGTGGCGCTTTTGAAGGCATAGAAAAAATAATAGAATCCCGAATAGGGAAAAAGAGCTTAGGATTTGGCGCAGAAGTACAGAGCAGAAAAGAAAAAGACTTAAGCGAAATTTTAAGTCATATAATGCCACAGGACCTTCTTAAATTCGGTATGATACCCGAGTTTATAGGAAGGGTGCCAATAGTAGTTACATTAGACCCATTGAGTAAGGATGACTTAGTAAGGATTTTGACAGAGCCCAAAAATGCGCTGACAAAACAATACGAAAAATTGTTTGAATTAGATGGTGTAAAGCTTGAATTTGATAAGAAAGCTTTAGGGCTCATTGCAGATATGGCTTTGGAGAGAAAGACCGGCGCAAGAGGACTGAGGGCAATCTTAGAGGAAATTATGTTGGATGTGATGTACGAAATACCATCCAGTGACAACATAGAAAAGTGTATAATTACAGAGGAGACGGTACTAAAGAAGGCTCCGCCAACATTGGTTTACTCAGATGCTCAAAAAGCCAAAAAGAAAATAAAAAAGACGGAGTCTGTTTCGTAAAAAAATAGAGAATTTTTACATCAATCCCCCTTCTCCTTCACATACTAAAATAGTGAATGGGAAGGGGGCTTGGTTATATTGCATAAAAGAGGGTGAAGATATGACAGAAAAAAAGTATATATTGCCAATGATTCCTTTAAGAGGATTAACTATTTTTCCATACATGGTGCTTCATTTTGATATAGGAAGAGAAAAGTCAATTAGGGCTTTGGAAGAAGCTTTTATGAAAAATCAGTTGATATTTGTTACAACACAAAAAGAAGCTGAGATAGAAGACCCTTCTATTGACGACGTCTACAAAGTTGGCACTATTACAAAAGTCAAACAAATGTTAAAACTGCCAGGAGAACTTATAAGAGTTTTGGTAGAAGGGATAAGTCGTGCTGAAATTCAGCAAGTGACAAGAGATGATGAATTTTTTGAGGTAGAAGTTATAGAAAAAGAAGTGCAAAAAGAAATTGAAAAGACACCAGAGCTTGAAGCTTTAATGAGAAGTGTTATTTCTGCTTTTGAAGAATATGTAAATATGACTTCGAGACTGCCTATAGATAGTTTATACAGTGTTATAAGCATAGAAGAGCCTGGAAGACTCGCAGACATGATTGCGGCCCATATATCTTTAAATACGAGTCAAAGTCAGCAGCTTTTGGAGTGTTTTGATGCAAATAAAAGGTTAGAAACTCTTTTAGGGTTTTTAATGAAAGAATTAGAAATACTAAACATTGAAAAAGAAATAAATGCAAAGGTGAGAAGCCAAATTGACAAATTGCAGAAGGAATATTATTTAAGAGAACAGTTAAAAGCTATAAAAGCTGAATTAGGAGAGACAGATGAAGTTGACCAAGAGATTGAGGAGTATGAAAAGAAATTAAATGAAAAAGATTTACCAGAAGAAGTTAGAAAAAAGGCAAAAGAAGAATTAAAGCGCCTTTCTAAAATGGCGCCTGGTTCTGCAGAAGCTTCTGTAGTGAGGACATATTTGGATTGGATTTTGGATTTACCTTGGAATTACGAAACAGAAGATATTTTAGATTTAAAAAGAGCACAAAAAATATTGGATGAGGACCATTACGGCTTAAAGAAAGTAAAAGAGAGGATAATAGAGTTTTTAGCAGTTAGAAGTTTTTACAACAAAATTAAAAGTCCTATTTTATGCCTTGTAGGTCCTCCAGGTGTTGGTAAGACTTCATTAGGCAGGTCTATAGCGCGGGCTATGAATAGAAAATTTGTCAGATTATCTCTTGGTGGAGTGAGAGATGAAGCAGAAATAAGGGGACATAGGCGTACCTACGTCGGAGCTATACCAGGAGGTATTATAAATTCCATAAAAATAGCCGGTTCAAAAAATCCTGTGTTTTTACTGGATGAAATAGACAAAATGAGCTCAGACTTTAGAGGAGACCCTGCTTCTGCAATGCTTGAAGTTCTTGACCCAGAACAAAACTCCACTTTTAGAGACCATTACCTTGATTTGCCTTTTGACCTTTCAAAGGTATTGTTTATAACAACGGCTAATACGGTAGATACTATACCGGCGCCTCTTTTAGATAGAATGGAAGTTATATATGTTTCTGGATATACTGAAGAAGAAAAACTTCATATTGCAAAAGATTATTTAATCCCTAAGATTTTAAAAGAACATGGGGTGCCAGATAACAAGATAATAATCCAAGAATCTGCTATCAAAGGAATAATTTCGGAATATACTCGTGAAGCAGGAGTAAGAGGCTTAGAAAAGAATTTATCTCAAATTGTGAGGAAAGCTATAAAGAAGATAGTGGAAGAAAATGCACAAGTAGTAAAAGTGGGAAAAAGAAATTTACAGTCTTATTTAGACAAGCCTATTTACCGCCCTGACAAAGCGAATCAAAAAGACGAAGTAGGGATAGTTTTTGGACTTGCATGGACAAGGATAGGAGGAGAAATTTTAACTGTAGAAGCCTCCATAATGCCAGGAAGTGGCAAACTCAATCTTACAGGGCAATTAGGTGACGTAATGAAAGAATCTGCCCAAGCTGGGTTTAGCTATATAAGGGCAAATGCCGAGAAACTGAATATAGATAAAGATTTTTACAAAAATATCGATATACATATACACGTTCCTGAAGGTGCAATTCCAAAAGATGGACCTTCTGCTGGCATAACAATGGTGACAGCAATGGTGTCTGCTCTTAAAAAAGTTCCTGTGAGAAAAGATGTAGCAATGACAGGAGAAATAACTTTGACGGGCAAAGTCCTTCCAATTGGAGGAGTAAAGGAAAAAGTTTTAGCAGCCCATAGAGCAGGAATAGGAAAAGTAATACTTCCTCAAGAAAACAAAAGGGATTTAGATGAAATTCCTCAAAGTGTAAAGCGAAAATTAGAATTCAAGTTTGTTGAAAAAATTGATGAAGTTCTTGACTATGCCTTGTCTAAGGAGGGCATTTATGAAAATTAAAACTGTAGAGCTGGTTCGTACTGCCTTTAATGAAGAGCAGTATCCTAAAGATAATTTTCCTCAGATAGTAATCGTAGGAAGGTCAAACGTGGGCAAATCCACTTTGATAAATACTGTATTAAACAGAAAAAATCTCGCAAAGACAAGTTCTAAACCTGGAAAAACTAGGGGCATAAATTTTTATTTGATAAATAATGGCTTTTATTTAGTAGACTTGCCGGGATATGGATATGCAAAAGTTTCAAAAGAAATGAAGAAACAGTGGGCACATAACATAGAGACTTTTCTAAATACTTCTAAGAATCTGCGGCATGCTTTGCTTTTAATAGATATACGTCGAACTCCTACAGAAGACGATTTTTTAATGGTAAATTGGTTTAGACATAAAGAGTTACCTTTTACAGTGGTATTAACAAAAGCTGATAAGGTCAATAAATCAGAGATAGTAAATGCAGTAGAAGGCATTTGTAAAACTTTTAACATTGATAGCGAAAGAATTATAGTTTTTTCTTCTTTAAAGAAAATGGGAGTATCCCAAGTATTATCAATTTTTGAGGAGTGGACAAAAAAATAAATTTTTAATTTTGTAAAAAAGCACGAGAAAATCGTTAAATTTTTGATTATTTTTGATGAAATAAAAAATTTAGCAGCATTAAAATTGTTGTGTTAGAACATTATAAGGGGTATAATTTTTATTAACTATTGATAAAAATTTTTGCGTTTATATGTGCGGAGGGAGAAAATAATGAAAGGGGTATTAGAAAGTAAAATAAACGAAGAAATGATAAAACTCACAAAAGAAGCAATTGGAAGAGGTGCAGAGGCAGCAAAAACCCGAATTTGCGAGGATATGATTATTGTAAGGCTTATTAAATCTTTGAGCCATGAGGAGATGCAAATTATATCTACTGAAGAGGGTAAAAGGCTGGTAAAACAATTAAGGGAATTATTGGATGAAATATTAAAACCCAAGTTTAAGGAGATGATAATGCGCCTTACAGGTTGTAATGTTATAGGTATCTATAAGGATATGAATCCTCAAAAAGGAGAATACGTCTATCTATTTGTGTTAGACAAAAATCTAGAAGAAGAGTTGCGAAGCAGGTAAAAATCAAATGAATTGTTAGCTTTTAGCAACACAGTAAATATACTAAATTGAAAATCTTTTGTAATAAGTATATAATTATACATGTTGGGGGTATAGAAGAGGAGGTGAGGTTATTGGAGATAGGATCTTCAGTGGTATTTACCATACCGCTATTTGGAGGTATTCCTATTACAGAAACAATAGTAGTAGAATGGATTATAATGGCTGTACTAATTTTGGGTGCTGCTGTTGTTACTAAGGGATGGAAATTAGTTCCTGAGGGTGCACAAAATGTTGTAGAGCTTATGGTGGAGGGATTTAATAAATTTGTGGAAGGTGCTTTAGGAGAGCATTGGAGAGATTATGCTCCTTATTTAGGAACTGTAGCAGCTTTTTTGATTTTAGCCAACACTATAAGCATTTTTGGCTTAACACCTCCTACTAAAGATATTAGTACAACTTCAGCCCTTGCCATTATGTCGATTACTACTGTTATTATAGCTTCCATAAGAGCAAGAGGGCTTAAAGGGTACGTAAAGCACTTTTTTAAGTCTCCTATAAACCTTTTTATCAATGTTTTGGATTTATTTACAAGACCTTTGTCGCTGGCAGCCCGACTTTTTGGCAACATATTTGCAGCAGTTACGATAATGGAACTTATTGAAAGGGCTGTGCCAATAGTAGTTCCTGCAGTATTTAGTTTATATTTTGACCTTTTTGATGGATTATTACAGATGTTGGTATTTGTGTTTTTGACCATGTTATATATTGAAGAAGCTATAGAATAATGTATAATAAAAATAATGAAATGATTAAAAAATTTTAATAAAAATAAAAAAGAAAAGGAGAGGATTTAAATGGATTTATTAGCTATAGGAGCAGCTATTGCTGCATTAACAGGGATAGGTGCAGGTATTGGTATAGGTCTTGCGACAGGAAAGGCAGTTGAAGCTGTATCAAGACAGCCAGAAGCAGGTGGAAGGATTATGCAGCTTCTTTTATTGGGAGGCGCGCTTGCAGAGGCAACAGCTATTTACGGTTTGTTGGTGGCATTCCTGATAATAATATTAAAGCCATAAGTTTGAGACAAATTTCCTGATGAAAGAAGGGAAAAAATTGGGCATTTTTAATATATCGACTTTCATCTTTACAATAATTAATTTACTAGTTCTTTATTTTATTTTGAAATGGCTTCTATTCAAACCTGTTACACAATTTCTTGAAAATAGAGAAAACAAAATTAAATCCTCCTTAGAAGAAGCAAATAGAGAAAGGCAAGAAGCTCATAATTTAAAAGCTAAGTACGAAGAAATACTAAAAAATGCTGATAATGAAGGAAAAGCTATTATTGAGAAGGCACAAAAGGCAGCAGAAGACAAAGCAAACAAAATTATAGAAAATGCCAATAAAGAGGCAGAAAATATAATAGAAAAGGCAAAAGAAGAGGCAATGTTAGAGAAAATCAAAGCTATGCATGATTTAAGGACAGAGATATCGCAATTAGTCATAGATGCCGCTTCCCGTGTGCTGGAGAAAAAGCTACCTGTTGCTGACGAAGACCTCATCAATGAGGTTATCGAGGAGGCGGGGGCATCATGGCACAAATAATTGCGAAGAGATACGCTTATGCCTTTTTTGATGTTGCGAAGCAGCAAAATAAAGTGAAAGAGTATTATGAGGAGTTAAATAAAGCAATTGAAATTCTTCAAGTGGATAAAGTAAAGCGGATTTTTAAGAATAAAAGTATTGATAAAACAAAGAAAATAGAATTTGTGGAGCAGATTTTAAAGGATACCGATAAAGAAGTTATCAATTTTATCAAAATAATAATATCAAAACATAGAGAAGATCTAATTGAAGACATTGGAAAGGAGTTTAAAAAGCTATACAAAGAGTATTTTAATATTACAGATGTAAAAGTCGTTTCTGCATATCCACTAAAAGAAGAAGTATTGCAAAAGCTTCAAGAAAAATTAGAGAAAAAGTTAGAAAAACACATCAATATCGAACCAATAGTAGATAAAAGAATATTAGGCGGTTTAAAACTTATTATTGGGAATACAATAATCGATGGTTCAGTCAAAGCAAGACTTACTGCACTTCTAAAAAATATGCAACAAGCTGTGTAAAATGAATTTAAGAAGGTGAAAGAGTATGAGCATAAGACCTGAAGAAATAAGCTCAGTTATAGAAGAAAAAATAAAAAATTTCGATTTTAACCTTGAAACTCAGGAAATTGGACACGTCATCCAATCAGGTGATGGAATAGCGAGGATTTATGGCCTTGACAATGCTATTTACGGAGAAATGGTGGAGTTTGAAAGTGGAGTCGTTGGAATGGTCTTAAATCTTGAAGAAGATACCGTAGGTGTTGTTGTCCTTGGAGACCCCGAAAAAGTTAAAGAAGGGGATATAGTAAAAAGAACAGGCAGAATCATGGAAGTGCCTGTTGGAAAAGAAATGTTAGGAAGAGTTGTAAACCCCTTAGGAGAGCCCATTGATGGTAAAGGACCAATAAACTACGAAACAAAACGTCCAATTGAATATCCCGCTCCACCAATAGTAAGAAGGAAATCTGTGGATACACCTTTACAGACAGGTATTTTAGCTATAGATTCTATGATCCCTATAGGAAGAGGGCAGAGAGAATTAATAATTGGAGATAGGCAAACAGGTAAAACTGCTATTGCTATAGATACTATAATAAATCAAAAAGACAAAGGAGTATATTGTATATATGTAGCTATAGGACAAAAGGCTTCAACTGTTGCAGGAATTGTAAACATGTTAGAAAAGTATGGGGCTATGGAATATACAACAGTTGTCGCATCAACTGCCAGTGATTCAGCTGCACTTCAGTATATTGCTCCGTATGCAGGTTGCGCTATGGGAGAACATTTTATGTATCAAGGCAAAGATGTACTGGTAGTTTATGATGACCTTTCAAAGCATGCTATTGCTTATAGAACTATATCCTTGCTTTTGAGAAGACCACCTGGAAGAGAAGCATACCCTGGCGATGTATTTTACCTTCATTCAAGACTTCTTGAACGTTCTGCAAGGCTTGCAGATGAATACGGGGGAGGTTCGTTGACGGCTCTTCCTATTGTGGAAACATTGGCAGGGGATATATCTGCATATATTCCTACAAATGTAATTTCAATCACAGATGGACAAATATACCTTGAGTCAGAGCTTTTCTATTCAGGAATAAGACCAGCTATAAATGTGGGTCTATCTGTATCCCGTGTTGGCGGTGCCGCACAAATAAAGGCGATGAAAAAAGTGGCTGGTCGCTTAAGGTTGGAACTTTCTCAATATAGAGAATTGCAAGTTTTTGCGCGATTTGGGTCTGACTTAGATAAAGCAACCCTTGAAGTTTTAAGACAAGGGGAAAGAATTGTTGAAATCACAAAGCAACCTCAATATCAGCCAATGCCAGTAGAAGATCAAGTAATAGCTATATATACTGTGATGAATAGATATGTTGCTGATATCGAGGTAGAACAAGTTAGACCTTTTGTAAAAGGACTTTTAGAATTTTTGGATATAAATTATCCCGAAATAAAACAGTCGATAAGAGACACAAAAGATTTAAGTTCCGAAACAGAAGAAAAATTAAAAGCTGCAATTTTGGAGTACAAAGAAAAGTACGCCGCAAAGGGTGATAGTTAATGGGAAAAAGAGATATAGCCTTGCGCATTAAAAGTGTCAAAGAAACACGGAAAATTACGAGAGCTATGTATTTAATATCAGCGTCAAAGTTTCAAAAAGCAAAAGTCATGTTGGACAATGTAAGACCTTATTACCATAAGGTTCAGCTTACAATGAAAGATATATTGCTTCATACAGGGGAAGTTACTTCTCATTATCTTGAAAGAAAAGAAGATGACAAGGGGAATAAGAAAAAATCTGTAATAGTTGTAACAGGAGACAAAGGCCTTTGCGGTGCTTACAATCACAATGTCATAAAAACAACTCAAGAACTAATTGGAAAAGAAGAAGTAAACTTGATGGTAATAGGAGAAGTTGGAAGGCGTTATTTCATCAAAAAAGGTTATAATGTAGATATTGAATTTTTATATACCGCTCAAAATCCAACTACAGCCATAGCAGGAGAAATTAGCGATGTCATATTAAATGCTTACAATAGAGGGCTGACAGATGAAATATCTATTGTTTATACTGAAATGCAAGGACTTGTACAAAAGGTAAGGGTTTTAAGACTTTTACCTTTAGACATTGACAACTTTATGGCGTTAGCCAATGAAGGAGAAGAAGCTGAAAAGAATGAAGTAATAATTGACAGTGACATGATATACGAGCCTTCTGCTTCAGAAGTTTTTGATGTGCTTGTTCCTGAGTATCTCAAAGGTCTCATATACAGTATACTTGTTCAAGCTTTTGCTTCAGAGCATTTTGCAAGGATGATTGCAATGGATGGAGCAACGTCAAATGCCGATAAAATGATAAACAGACTTACTTTAGAGTATAATAAACTCAGGCAGGCTTCTATTACTCAGGAAATATCAGAAATAGTCGCAGGGGCATCTGTATAAAAGGAGATGATAAATTGAAGAAGGGGTATATTACACAGGTCATTGGTCCTGTTGTTGATATAAGATTTGAAGGGGAACTTCCTCCTATAAACAACGCCATAAAAATACCTATGGAAGACAGAGAATTAGTTGTTGAAGTATCTCAGCATATAGGAGACAATGTAGTAAGATGTGTTGCAATGGCTTCAACAGATGGCTTAAAAAGAGGTATGGAATGTATAGATACAGGCAGCCCTATAATGGTTCCTGTTGGAAAAGGGACTTTAGGCAGAATGTTTAATGTATTGGGGCAGCCTATAGATGAGTTAGGAGAAGTCAAAGATGTGAAGTACATGTCAATTCACAGAAAAGCACCGCCTTTTGAAGAACAAAGCCCTGCTACTGAAATTTTGGAGACGGGTATTAAAGTAATAGACTTACTTACTCCTTATCCAAAAGGCGGTAAAATAGGGCTCTTTGGTGGTGCAGGTGTTGGCAAAACTGTCTTAATAATGGAGCTAATACGCAACGTTGCCATAGAGCATGGTGGTTACTCAATTTTCACCGGTGTTGGTGAAAGGTCTCGTGAAGGAAACGAATTGTGGCATGAAATGCATGAATCAGGGGTTATAGACAAAACTGCTTTTGTATTTGGACAAATGAATGAGCCGCCGGGAGCCAGAATGAGAGTAGGTCTTGCAGGGCTTACAATGGCAGAATATTTTAGAGATGAAGAGCACCAAGACGTTCTTTTATTCATAGACAATATATTCAGGTTTGTCCAAGCTGGTTCAGAAGTTTCAGCTCTTTTAGGAAGAATGCCCTCTGCCGTTGGATATCAACCTACATTGGCTACAGACTTAGGCCTTTTACAAGAAAGGATTACTTCTACAAAGAAAGGGTCTATTACCTCAGTTCAGGCTGTTTACGTACCTGCTGATGACTTAACTGACCCAGCACCAGCTACAACTTTTACCCACTTAGATGCTACAACAGTTTTGTCAAGAAGTATTGCAGAAATGGGAATTTATCCTGCAGTAGATCCTTTAGATTCTACTTCACGTATATTGGAACCTCATATAGTAGGAGAAGAACACTATTATGTTGCGAGAAAAGTGCAGGAGATTTTGCAGAGGTATAAAGAACTGCAGGATATAATTGCTATATTGGGTATGGAAGAGCTTACAGAGGAAGATAAACTCATAGTTTACAGAGCAAGAAAGATACAGAGGTTTTTATCACAGCCTTTCTTTGTAGCAGAAACTTTTACTGGAACACCTGGCAAATATGTGCCGCTGAAAGAGACGATAAGAGGATTTAAGAAAATTGTAGAGGGAGAAATGGACGATATCCCAGAGGCTGCTTTCTACATGGTAGGAAATATAGACGAAGTCTACGAGAAAGCTGAAAAAATGAAATGAGGTGAAAAGAATGGATAAAAATTTTCACCTCGAGGTTTTAACTCCTCATAGAAAATTTTACGAAGGGGATGTGGAAGAAATAATAGTGACCATAACCACAGGTCAAATAGGTATTTTAAAAGGCCACATCCCCATGACAGCAGCCGTAGGTACAGGTACTTTACAGATAAAAAAAGACGGACAGTGGAGAGAGGCATTTATTTCCGGCGGCTTTATGGAAGTCAAAAGAGACAGTGTGACAATCTTGTCCAGTGCAGTAGAATGGCCCGAAGAAATTGATATAGCTCGTGCTCAAGCAGCCAAAGAAAGAGCAGAAGAAAAACTTAGGCAAAAAAGAAGCAAACAGGAACATCTTTTGGCAGAAGCAGCCTTAAAGAGGGCTTTGATGAGATTGCAAATTGCTAGCAAATATCAAAAAATGTAAAAATAAAACTTCCTACTGATGATTTTTAAAAGCAGTAGGAAGTTTTTTATTATTTACTCACTTCCTTTTCAGGCAGTTCGGAAAGCACTATACCTGCAAACATAAAAATTCCGCCTAGTATTGCTCTAAAGGACATCACTTCACCTGCAATTAAAAAAGCAGCTATTGCAGCAAAAACTGGTTCTAATGCAAATATCAAAGCTGTATGAGTAGCAGTAGTGTACGCTTGCATTGTATTTTGGGCAACAATAGCAAAAGCCGTAGCAAAAAAGCCGGTTATTATAATGGCTAACCAGACATCGACAGATGTAGGTATAAAAGGCTTTTCAAATAGAAAAGTCACAATGCCGCTTAAAAGTGCAACTATTCCTATTTGAATAGTAGCGAGTAAATATGTATCCAAGGTGGAGGCGTATTTTGCTATCAAAACAATCTGCATTCCAAAAGCAAAGGCACACAAAAGTGTCAAAAAGTCACCTATGTTAATAGATAAGTCAATATTTGTAGTGAGCAGTATAAGTCCTATAAAAGCGAGGACAATTCCTAAAATTGCAGGCTTTGAAGGCTTTCTTTTAAGAAGCACTGCTTCTAAAATTGGCACTAACACTACGCTAAACCCTGTTATAAATCCTGATTTAGATGCTGTAGTGTATTTAAGTCCCATTGTCTGAAAGGCATAACCTAAAAAAAGCATTGTCCCAATTACTGAAGCAGCAGCCAATGTTTTTTTGTCAATGGTTTTTAACTTTTTATAGAAGATTATTGCGAGAAGCGAAAAAGCCAATAAAAAGCGTATAAAAAGAAAATTGTATACAGGAAGTGTCTGTATAGCGTTTTTGACTATTATAAATGTAGCCCCCCACACCATGGTTACTACGGTGAGCACAATGTCGCTTTTTAATTGTTTTGACAAAATATCTCCTCCTCACAAGTTATTTAAAAATCACAGTTTAAAGTTGTGAACAATTGGCATACGTCTTCCTGTTCCAAAGGCTTTGGTGGTGACTTTGAGTCCAGGTGCTGCTTGTTTTCTTTTGTACTCTACTCTGTTGACTTTATTTATAACATCTTTTACCAATCTTTCATCATATCCTTTTTCTATTATTTCTTTTGCTGACCTGTTTTCCTCTATATACATTTTTAATATTTCATCCAAAATCTTGTAAGGAGGCAATGAGTCTTCATCTTTTTGATTAGGTCTTAATTCTGCAGAAGGAACTTTTTCAATTATAGAAATTGGAATTATTTCTCTTTCTCTGTTTATATACTTCGCAAGCTCGTATACCATTGTCTTAGGTACATCTGCAATTGGTGCAAGGCTTCCGCTCATATCTCCGTAAAGAGTGCAATATCCCATTGCCAATTCTGATTTATTTCCGGTAGTTAAAACAATGTGCCCTTCCCTATTTGATATAAACATTAAATAATTACCTCTTATTCTTGCCTGTATGTTTTCTTCTGCCAGGTCACCTATAACGCTGTTATCCCCATTGAAAACGGATAAATAACTTTTGAACACAGGCTCTATTGGGATTACTCTAAATTCAACTCCCAAATTTTCAGCCAGTATTCTTGCATCAGTTTTACTTCCTTCAGAGGAATATCTTGAAGGCATTGAAACTGCAAGAACATTTTCTTTTCCTAAAGCTTCTACTGCAATGGCACAAACTACTGCAGAATCTATTCCTCCGCTTAAGCCTACTACTGCCTTTTTAAAACCTGATTTTTTACAATAATCTCTTACACCAACTACGAGAGCATTGTATACCCATGATATATCCTCTTTTATCTCAGGTAACTCTTTAAAATTTTTAAGCTCTTCCATATCGACAATTTTAATGTCTTCCTCAAAAGCTTTAAGCTGCACAACTCTTTTGCCTTCTTCATTTACTACAAAGCTAGAACCGTCAAATATCAATTCATCATTTGCACCAACTTGATTCACGTAAACAAAAGGAATTGCGTACTTTTTTATTTTTTTCTCTATCATTTCTACTCTCATATTTTGCTTACCCAAGTAGTAAGGAGATGCTGAAATATTTATAAAAATATCAGGTTTTAGCTTAAATTGTTCTTCTAAAACATCAACAGAATAATCTACATTTGGCTCAAAAACATAATCTTTCCATATGTCTTCACATATATTAACTCCTAATTTTATCCCTTTAAAAGAAGCTACCTTTCTTATTTGTGCTGGTTTGAAATACCTTTTTTCATCAAATACGTCATAGTTTGGAAATAAAGTCTTATCAAAAACCTCGACTATTTTACCGTCATAAATAAAAAAAGCAGAATTGTAAAGATTGCCTTCTGTGTCTTGCCTTACAGTACCAAGTATTACTCCGATTTGATAAGTAGCGGGCAAGACTATTTCATTTATATATTTTTCATTGGCTTCTAAAAAATCTTGCATAAACAAAAAGTCTTTAGGAGGATAACCTACAGTAGACAATTCAGGGAACACCACAAGGTCAGCTTTTTGGTATTTTGCTGTATTTATAAACTCTACTATCTTTTTAAAGTTTCCTTTTATATCTCCTACAACTGGATTTATTTGTGCTAATGCAATTTTCATTAGTTTTCACCCCGCATTTATAGTACTACAATACATATTTTAGCACATAAAAAGACAAAAAACACTGTTTTCTATCTCCACCTTATCAGCTTTTTTTCAAGATACACTATAAAAATGTACATCAAGGCAGAAAGTATTGAGAGTATCATGACACTTGTCATTACCAAATCCAACTTAAAAATTTGACCGCCGTAGACAATCAAATATCCCAAACCTGCTTTAGAAACTAAGAATTCTCCTGTAATTACTCCTACCCAGGAAAGTCCGATGTTTATTTTTATGGCGGAAATAATCGTTGGGACACTGGCGGGAAGAATACATTTTGTAAGTATTTGCATTTTTGTGGCACCAAAAGTCTTTAAAAGTTTTATTTTTTCTTCGTCTACTTCTTTAAAACCCGTTTGCAAGCTGATTATAGTTACTATCAATGAAATAGCAAGAGCCATTGTAATTATTGGAGCTTCTCCATTTCCCATCCAAACTATAAATATAGGACCCAATGCAATTTTAGGGAGGCTATTAAGTACAACCAAATAAGGTTCTGCAACTTTTGACAAAAAATCTGACCACCACAAAAGTATAGCGATTATCATGCCAATTATTGTGCCAAGAGTAAAACCTATTATCGTTTCACTCAAAGTAACCCATATGTGCATAAAAAGAGAACCATTCTGGCTTAAAGTCATCATAGTTTTCAGCATTCTTGAAGGCTGGCTGACCAAAAAAGGGTCTACAATTTTATACCTTGCGACAATTTCCCATGTAGCGAAAAAGAGGATTAATAATGCAAATTGGGTGACTCGTATCAATACATTTTTTCTCTTAACTTTTTTTAAAAATTCCCTGTGCTCCTTTGAAATATAAGGGGTTGCTGCTTCATACATGGACATCCAACTCCTTCCAAATAGAATTAAAATATTCTCTAAACTCAGGAGCTTTTCTGCAGCCTATGGGAGTTCGATCTTCACAGGTTAAGACAATGTCATAAATCTTTTTTACATGGGCAGGCCTATTTGATAGCACTACAATTCTGTCACACATAGAAATTGCCTCTGAGATATCGTGAGTTACTATGACCGCAGTTTTTTGCTCATATTTAAGAATTTTATACACTTCATCGGATATAGCAAGTCTTGTTTGGTAGTCTAAAGCAGAAAAGGCCTCATCTAGTAAAAGTATGTCTGGTTTTAAAGCCAATGTCCTTATGAGAGCGGCTCTTTGTCGCATCCCACCTGACAATTGATTAGGATAATGGTTTTTAAACTCGCCGAGGCCGTATTTTACAAGCAAACCTTCTACGTATTTTTTAGACTCTTCTGTTAGACTTTTTTGTATTTCAAGTCCAAGTAGCGCATTTTGCCATATATTTCGCCATTCAAAAAGGTGGTCTTTTTGGAGCATATAGCCTATTTTTCCATTTACCTCTACACTTCCGTAAGAAGGCTTTAAAAGACCGGAAATAATCGAAAGAAGAGTAGATTTGCCACACCCAGAAGGGCCTATAATCCCTACAAATTCTCCTTCGTACACATCAAAAGAAATATTTTTTAAAGCTTCAGTTTCACCCTCTAAGGTGTGATAATTAAAGGATACATCTTTGAGGCTGACCATTATTTTATTCATAAAAGACACTCCCTTCTATGTGAAGTTAATAAAAGGGGAGTTGTGCTCAATATGGGAGGGACATATTGAGCACAATTTAAAACCCTACTTTTTGATCATTTTTTCAGCTTTTTCAGCGAAAGTGTTGTTGATTAGAAGATGTGAGTCCACCTTTTCTTTTATTACACTTGCATCTAAAAGTATATTTTGCAAAAAATCAAAGTCTTCAACTTTCATTTTTAGAGTAGTGCCCCAGGTGTTTTGATTTTTGTATCTTTCAATAGCTGTCGCCATAAGGTCTATATCAGCATCTGGGAAGAAAGGCTTAATTGCTTCTGCTACTTCTTTAGGAGAATGAGATTCCACCCACAGCATTCCCTTATACGCTGCATTTACAAAACGCTGTATTATATCGGGATGTTTTTCAATATAGCTTTTTCTTGCATTAAAAGTCGTATAAGGAACTTCATGACTGGAAGCGCCAACTGATGCTACAATGTATCCACCTTTTTGTTTTTCAACTAGGGAAGCTGTAGGTTCGAATAACGCCACGTAATCAGCATCGGAAGACATAAAAGCTCCCGCTGCAGCTGTAAATTGAAGATTGGTGATGAGAGTTAAATCTGTTTTTGGATTTATGCCGTGCTCTTTTAAAATGTATTCCAGTGTCATTTGAGGCATTCCGCCAGGCCTTCCACCTATTACCTTTTTGCCTCTTAAATTTTCCCATTTAAAGTCCGGTTCAGGCTTTTTCCCCAAAAGGAAAGACCCATCTTTTCTTGTGAGCTGCCCAAAGTTTACAAGATAATCATCTCTACCTTCTTTAAGTACGTATACAGTGGTTTCAGGCCCTTGAAGTCCTATGTCTGCTGTGCCTGATAAAACGGCCGTTGCAGCTTTATCTGACCCTTGAGCAGTTGTAATGACGAGTTCCAGCCCCTGTTCTTTGAAAAAGCCTTGGCTTACAGCTACGTAATAGGGAGCGTAAAAAATAGAATGGACTGTTTCTACAAAATTAATTTTTGTAAGTTTTTGACTTTTATTTATACACCCTGCAAATAAAGAAACTGTAAGGGCTAATACTAACAGGAATACAATTAAGTACTTAAGCCTCATACCCATCCTCCTTTTTCTATTTTCACTTTATTATATTCTTGCAATTAAAATGTGTGATTGAGGCAAATTGTGCCTTTTTGCGATTTTAAATTTGTAATTGATAGTTTGATAAAAAGAAGGAAAAGTGAAATTTTTGTCGAATATGTATATACTGTGGTCTTAATGGATTAAAATGCTACAAGAAAAGGGGATTGAAAATGGCACAAAAAGTAGCTGTAAAAAAGGGCAAGACATTAAAAAAACAAACGAAAAAAACCTACAGAAGTTTTGCAAGCTTAGACACAATATTTTATATATTGCTTTTAGTTCTCGTATTTTATCCACCTTTTTTTAGAGGCATGTACTTTGAAAAAGAAATGTTTCCCACGATTGCATTGACTTCTGCGGTATTTATTATATGGGCTATTTTTAAAATTGTGCAAAAAGAACCCATAATAAGTACTACCTTAGACTATGCTGCTTTATCTCTTGTAGTGGCGTATATAATCTCTAGTTTTTTTGCTGTAAATATAAGGGCGAGCATAGGGGAAGTTTTGAGATATTTTGATTATTTGTTCATGTATTTTATGGTTAGTAGAACCGTAAAAGATAACAAAAAAATTTTTATGCTGTTAAATGTGCTAGTTTTAAGCTCTTTTGTAGTAGCGGTTGTGGGGCTGGGATCTTCAGTTAATCTCATCCATTACAACGGTTCATGGGTAGGAGGCAGGATAAACTCTACTTTTCAGTACCCTAATACAACAGCTTCATTTTTGATGGCTTTTTTCCTTGTCAATTTAGCTTTAATTTCTTATACTGATAATAAATATTTAAAGGCAATATACGGCGTAACCGCTTATACACAGTTTTACGCCTATGTATTTACCTTATCTCGCGGAGCATGGCTTATGCTTCCTTTCCTTGGCATTATCCTCATGTTTTTGATGCCAAGAGGCAAAAGAATAGAACCTTTTATGTATTTTGTAGGGGTTTTAATTGCTTCAGCACTGCCTATAGTAAAATTTAATTCAGCAGTTGCCAGCGGTGTAGCTCTCAATTTAATCAAATGGTATTTGATTGGGGTTTTTGCTTCACTAATTGTTACATACGCAATAAGCTTTTTTGTAAGTGTTGTCAATAAAATAAATGTGAAAGTGGGAATAGCTATTGCTGCTGCAATTGGAATCTTTGTGTTAGCAGCAGGATACATAGTTTTTACGACACAAGTTCCTTTGACTTTAAAACATGATGTAGAGGAGCCTGACAGCATAAAAAGCATAACGAGATTTGTGAGTGCAGAACCTGACAGAGTTTATGTATTAAAATACGATGTTGTAGCCAAAAATCCCTCAAATAAGGATTGGGCTTACGGCATAATAATAAACAGCAGAAATGAAAATGACCAATCCACTAAAATTACAGAATTTTACGATAAAGACAATTTCATAGGAGAAAAAACAATAGAATTTTCTACTTTGAAAGACACAAAAAGGCTTGCCATAACATTTGTGAATAGATTTCAAAATACATCAGTTACTTTTACAAAGGCGCAAATATATCCTAAAAATGCTCCTTATGAAGCACAAAACATAATGTTAAAATACAAGTACTTGCCAGAGAATATTGCATCACGTGTCCAAGATATAAGCCTGTCAACCCAAAGTAGCTCACAAAGAATGCAGTTTTACAAAGATGGATTAAAAATTTTTAAAGATTATCCTATATTGGGAGCAGGTGGTGGTGCATGGGCATCACTATATTTCAAATACCAATCTTACCTGTATTGGACTACTCAGACTCATAACTATTTCATGCAGGTACTTTTAGATACGGGTATCATTGGAGCTATTGCTATAATATTTTTGTTGGTATCCCTTTTTAGAAGCATGCATAGAGTGTATAAAGGATACATGGAAGACAAAGACAGAATTTTAATTGCTGCAATTATAACAGCAATAGTAAGTCTTTACGCTCATGCTGCAATGGATTTTGACCTGTCGCTTTCTGCAGTATCTATTGCACTTTGGGCGTTAATTGGTATAATAAATTCTCTGGACATACTAAAAGTTAAAGTAAAAAACAAAAAAATTTACTTAAACTATTTAGCGATAGTTGTAGCCTTTGTTGTAATGTTTATGTCTACCTCTATGTCAGTAGCGCTAAGTTATGCCGTAAAAGGGGATAACTTTTTGAGACAACAAAATCTTATTTTGGCGGAACAAAATTATGAAAAAGCAGTATCCTATGACCCTTGGAACGCAAAATACAGAATGACATACGGGCAAATTCTCACCGCCTTTGGTGACCAGTTAAAGGATGCTGTAAGGCTTCAAAAAGCGATGTTTGAGGAAGAAAAAGCCGTGCAATTAGAGCCTTTTAATTCTCAACTTAATGCCCAACTGGGAGCTTTCTATCTTGCTCATGGACAAATTGACCTTGGCCTTAAATATGTATTAAAAGCAGTGGAAGTACAACCATTGAGGCCAGAAAATTACCAGCAATTAGCTGATGCTTATAACAAAGTTGGTATGTATTATTTAAACAATGGAGATAAAGAAAAGGCAAAAGAATTTTTGCAAAAAGCGGTAGATGTACAAAAAATGTTTGACAAAGCAAATTCCAAATCATTAGAGCCAAAGCCTATGACTGAAATGACCAAACAGATAATAGAAGAATCCCAAAAGACGCTTCAAGAGATACATTAAAAGTGTATCTCTTTTTTTATCTTGATTTACCATAAAAGGAATGGTATGATGAAGCTAGTAAAAGGTTTTTATATGGGGGCCATGAAATGACAAATGAAGATTTTGTGAATTTTATTGTTGACAAATTTAATAGTTTTGAAAAAAGGTTTGACAACTTTGAAAAAAGATTGGATGGATTTGAAGAAAGATTTGATGAAGCTATTACAAAAATAAAGATGAAGTTAAAGAAAAAAACACTAGATTAGAATGATAAAAAGATTACCGAATTAAACCAAAAATCACAGGAAGTAAAGCTGGATAGACAGCTTTTAAAGAGAGCAGTAGTAAATTTGTAGACATCGAGATACACTATAAAGTGTGTCTTTTTTTGTAAAGTGTAGCAGTAAAATCCTGAGCCGAAGTGAAACGAAGCCT
Organism: Thermoanaerobacter sp. A7A; assembly: GCF_000445185.1. Classification (GTDB taxonomy): domain Bacteria; phylum Bacillota; class Thermoanaerobacteria; order Thermoanaerobacterales; family Thermoanaerobacteraceae; genus Thermoanaerobacter. Next base: position 41,107 of record NZ_AVAF01000032.1, on the reverse strand, counting down.
TAAGCTGAAGAATCTTTGTTTTCTGTCATTCTGAGGCGAAGCCGAAGAATCTCATGCATAAAGGAATACAAAAAATGCAAAAAAGTATTAAAAAAGAAAAGAAAGAGGTGGTAGAGATGAAGAAAATACCCTATGGGATGTCCAATTTCAGAGCGATGAGAGAAGAAGGATACCTGTATGTAGATAAAACGATGTATATAGAGAAGATAGAGAACTTAAATAGCAAATACCTGTTTTTCATAAGGCCGAGGAGGTTTGGGAAAAGTCTCTTTCTTTCAACATTAGAGAACTACTATGACATAAACAATGAGAAAGACTTTGAGAAACTATTTGGTGACTTATATATAGGGAAGAAGCCAACAAAGCTAAAGAACAGTTATATGATACTCAAACTGAATTTTTCAGGCCTAAACACAGAAAACAAAGACCAACTAAAAGAGTCCTTTTTGTTAAGTGTGAAAAATTCAATAAATGCTTTATTAGGCAGATACGAGGGTATATTAGGAAATACGGAAGAAATAAGGGAGAAAATTGACCAAATAACTGATATAAATGCGGTTATAATGACGCTAATAAATGAAGTAAAAAAAGTAGGTAAAAAGATATACCTAATAATAGACGAATATGACCATTTTGCCAATGACATAATAGCGATGGGTGAGAGTGAATTTTACAGAGAGATAGTGAGGGCATCAGGATTTGTAAGAGACTTTTATGAGACATTGAAGATAGGGACAGAGAGTGTAATAGACAGGATATTCATAACAGGGATATCCCCAATAATGTTGGACGACTTAACGAGTGGATTTAACATAGCATTAAATGTCACAATGGATTTAAGCTTAAATGAGATGCTGGGATTTACAGAAGAAGAAGTGGTGAAGATACTAGAAGAAGTAGGGATAGAGGAAAAAGAGAATTTAATAAATAACTTAAGGGAATTATACGATGGCTATAAATTCAACAAAAATGCCAAGACAAGGGTATACAATCCAGACATGGTACTATACTTTTTAGCACAATACAAAAACACAGGAGGATATCCAGAGTATCTAATAGACGACAATGTAAAGACAGACTATGGTAGGCTAAACAGGCTTACAATGAATGAAGAGAACAAGGCATTATTAGAGAGAATCATAAAAGAGGAAGGGATAGTAGCGGAGATAGTAACAAAATTTTCATTTGACAGAATGTACGACGAAGAATACTTCATTTCTCTTCTATTTTATATGGGCTTATTAACAATAAAAGATTACAGGTACAATATCTTAGAACTTGGCATACCTAATTACGTAATAAAAACAATGTATTGGGAGTACTTCAGTAAAAAATTAAAGGAAGAAAACAACATAAAATATGAAATGCTAGAAATAGCAAAAGCCATATGGGAAATGGCATTTGAAGGAAAAATAAAGAACTTTGTAAAATTTATAAGTGAAAAAGTTCTAAAAGTATTATCCAATAGAGATACAATAAAATTTGATGAAAAATATATAAAAATAATACTCTTTTCATACTTGACAATGAGTAACATATACAAGCTTATAAGTGAGAAAGAAACAGAGGGAGGTTATATAGATATTTATTTAGAAAAAGACATAAGAATGCCAGATGTAAAATACGAATGGTTGATAGAGCTAAAGTATGTAAAGAAAAGTGACGAAAAATATATTGAGGAGATAAGAGAAAAAGGGAAAGAACAATTAAAGAGATACCGTGAAAGTATGCAATTTAAAGATAAACAAAATTTAAAGAAAGCATTAGTGGTATTTATAGGAAAAGGAGATTACAAAATATTTGAAGAGTAATGAGAAGAAAGTTATTCAGCATCAGGAAGGAATAATATCAGACTTCAAAGGTTTACTATAATCTTTTCATGGAATATCATTCTATAAAATTATAAAAAATTCCTTTGGAAAAGAAGGAAAATGTAAATTTACGTCGAATATATATTATTGTTCACGCTAAATTTTGACATGATCCGATAGGACTTATGAGGCTGTTTCGGCGCCCATAAGTTTTATTGGTGGTAATATAGATACAGAAGCGGAGGCGGTGCTTTTTAAGCACTTGCGCCCGCAGAGTGAGGCTTTATCTTTTTTATTTCCTGCAGTAGTCAAAAATGATGTGATATAATATAGGTGAGATATGATGGAAACTGATAAAAATAAAAAGAATTTAAATGCCCCTCATGATAAAGGTTATAAATATCTACTTTCTCATAAAAAAGTATTTATTGAACTTTTAAGAAGTTTTGTCAAAAAAGATTGGGTAAATGAAATAGACGAATCTAAAGTAATACGAATAAACAAATCCTTCATATTGCAAGATTTTAAAAATAAAGAGGCTGATTTGGTTTATCAAGTAAAATTGAAGGATAAAGAAGTTTTCTTTTATATATTGTTGGAATTACAATCAAAAGTTGATTTTCAAATGCCATACAGATTGTTATTGTATATAATTGAAGTGTGGAGAGAAATTCTTAAAGATACATCATTAAACCAGCAAAAAAGGAAGGACTATAAATTACCAGCGATTATTCCTATTGTGTTGTATAATGGTGTTAATAGATGGACTGCTTCTTTGAGCTTTAAAGAAACGATAGATTCATATCAATTATTTGGAGAAAATATAATAGACTTTAAATATATTTTCATTGATGTGAATAGATATAATGAAGAAGAACTTTTACAATTATCTAATCTTATAGGTAGTGTCTTTTTGCTAGACAGAAGGATAGACAGAGAAGAATTAATAGAAAGATTAAAAAAATTAACAGATGTGCTCAAAAATCTGTCTGAAGAAGAGTTTATATTATTGAGAAACTGGTTTGTGTCTATTATATTCAGATTTCTACCCGAAGGCAAAAGAGAAGAGGTAAAGAAAATATTCGAAAAGAGTGAGGGGGTGGAAAAAATGATTTCCAATTTAGAACGTAGTTTAAAAGAGGAATTTAAAAAAACTAGAAAAGAAGGAAAAATAGAAGGGAAAATAGAAGGGAAAATAGAAGGAAAAATAGAAGGAATACGAATGGTGCTACTTGAACAATTGAAAGAAAAGTTTAAAGATATACCTTTTGAATATATAAATGGACTTGAAAAGTTAGATGACAAAGCATTACTTGCTTTAGCAAGAGATATTTTGAAAATTGAAAAATTAGATGACTTAAAGAAGTATATAAATTAGTTTTATAGGCATGGTCTTTTATTTTTTGGCGTAATAATGGACTAATTGTACGAAATCATAATTTAGTATAATTGTAAGGTGGATAGGGGTTTTTTTTATTTTTATGAAAATCAATTTAATAATCTGACAGAGGAGAGAGAGAAATTGAGCACAAACAAGGGAATGAAAATAGTAATTGTTGGCACAGGCTATGTCGGTTTAACGACAGCTGTTATGCTTGCTTATATAGGGCATAACGTTGTTGGAGTAGATATTGATGAAAAAAAGATAGAACTGCTCAAAAAAGGGAAAAGTCCAATACATGAGGCTGGTGTAGAAGAACTATTAACTAGTTTAAAAAATAATATTACTTTCACTACCGATTTAAAATCTAATGTAGGCGATGCAGATATTATTATGATTGCTGTTGGTACTCCAGCAAAAGCTAATGGAGAAGCAAATACACATTATGTAGAAGAAGCTGCTTGTACCGTTGCAGAAGGGCTAATAGATGGGCGTAAATATACTGTTGTTGTAAAGTCTACTGTGCCAATTGGCACTAATAGGCGTGTAGCCCATGTAATTAAAAAAACACTAGAAGAAAGAAATGTTAAAGCTACTGTATATGTTGCTTCAAATCCTGAATTCTTACGTGAAGGAATGGCGCTTTATGATAGCTTTTATCCAGACAGGATTGTTATTGGATCAGAAGATCCAGAAGCTATTGAAATGCTCAGAAGAATGCACAGACCAATTTTAGAACAAACTTTTGATCCACCTCAAGCTATTCCTAAGCGTGATGGTTATAGCCTTCCACCCCTTATCACAACTGATCCTGTAAGTGCTGAAATGATAAAATACGCTGCTAATGCCTTTTTAGCGCTAAAGATAAGCTTTATCAATGAAATTGCTGGCCTTTGTGAAAAAGTGGGCGCTGATGTTACTGAAGTTGCTCGTGGCATCGGATTAGATACGCGTATTGGAGCCCGTTTTTTAAACGCAGGTATAGGATGGGGAGGGAGCTGTTTTCCAAAAGACACTGCTGCCCTAATTGCTGTAGGCAGAGAATACAACTATGAGATGCCTATTGTGGAAGCAGCACGGAGAGTCAATCAGCTTCAGAGGGAGCGCACTGTTGAAAAATTACAGTCAGTGTTAAAAGGTGTACGAGGGCGTACAATTGCAATTTTAGGTCTATCTTTTAAACCAGGAACTGACGATGTAAGAGAATCTCCGGCAATTGATATTATTAGATTACTCATAGAAAGGGGAGCACATATTCGTGCACATGACCCTGTTGCCATAGAAAATGCGCGTAAAGCTTTTACTACTGAAGAACTTCAAGAAATAACCTTTGTAGATGATCCATACCTAGCAGCAGAAGGAGCAGATGCTGTAGTAGTTGCAACGGAATGGCAGCTTTATCGTAAGATTGATTTAAAACGCCTAGCTTATGTGATGCGCACCCCCATATTACTTGATGGGAGAAATATTTATGCACCCAAAGAAGCAAGAGGAGCAGGATTTATATACATGGGGGTGGGCAGATGAAACATGCTTTAGTTACTGGAGGAGCAGGGTTTATTGGAAGCCATTTGGTGGACAGGCTATTAAAAGAAGGATGGCAAGTCACTGTAGTGGACAATTTTGACCCATTTTATGACCCTGCCATCAAAAGAAAAAACATTTCTGCTCATTTTGATTATAAGACGTATCGGCTATTTGAAATAGATATAAGAGATATGGAAGCACTTCACGAAAAATTAACTGATGACTATGATGTTATCGTTCATTTAGCGGCAAAAGCGGGGGTACGCCCATCAATTCAAGATCCAATTGGCTATCAGGAAGTAAATGTTAGAGGAACGCAAAACCTTTTAGAATTTGCACGGCATAGAGGAATAAAGCAGTTCGTTTTTGCTTCTTCCTCTAGTGTTTATGGTATAAATCATAATGTTCCTTGGAAAGAAGATGACTGTGTGTTAAAGCCAATTAGCCCTTATGCCTCTACAAAAGTGAGTGGTGAATTATTAGGCCATGTATACAGCCATCTTTATGGGATTCGCTTTATTGCACTCAGATTTTTTACAGTATATGGGCCTAGACAAAGGCCAGATCTAGCTATTCATAAATTTGCTCGATTGATGCTAGAAGGAAAGCCTATACCCATATACGGCGACGGTTCAAGCCGCAGGGATTATACATATATAGACGATATTATTGAAGGTGTACGTAGGGCTATGGATTATACTGCCACATTGTATGAGGTAATTAATCTTGGTAACAATCAAATCGTTAGCTTATTAGAAATGGTGAGAACATTAGAAGAAGCTTTGGGGATAAGGGCTCATCTTGAGTTTTTGCCTTTACAGCCAGGTGACGTGCCGCAGACCTGGGCGGATATGGAGAAAGCAGAAAGGCTTTTAGGGTTTAGGCCGAAGATAGAGTTTAAGAAAGGGATACATAATTTTGTGGAGTGGATAAAGAGGTCTTAGAATAGCTAGAAAAGGATTTAATCAGTTTTTTGGAAATAGAATAATAATTCTGAAAAGGATGAAGGAAATGAAATCTAACTTTGAATTTACCTTTACTGTATTTACTCCGACATTTAATCGAGCTTATGTGCTTGAGAGATTATATAATAGTTTGAAAAAACAAACTTTTCGCGATTTTGAATGGATAATAATAGATGATGGATCAGAGGATGGTACAAAAGAGTTAGTTGATAAATGGAAAAAAGAAGCATGGTTCCCTATCAATTACATATGGCAACCTAATAGCGGAAAACACGTTGCAATAAATAGAGGAGTTGAGGTGGCGAGAGGTTTTTTGTTTTTAATTGTAGATTCAGATGATTGGCTTGGACCTAACGGATTAGAACGTTTGCTTTATTTATGGGAAACAATTCCTGAAGAAGATGCCAATAATTTTGCGGGTGTAGGTGGATTGCTTGCTTTTCCAAATGGTGAAATAATAGGCGATGTTTTCCCAACACAAGTATGGGATTCTAATATGCTTGATCGCTGGCTCAAATGGGGAATAAAAGGTGACAAAATGGAGTGTTTTCGAACTGATGTGCTGAGATTGTATAAGTTTCCTGAGGATATAGGTAAATTCGTTCCAGAAGGAATTGTATGGAATAAAATAGGAAACAAGTATAAAATGCGATATTTTAATGAAATAATTGCTTATAGAGAATATTTACCCGATGGTCTATCATCAAAAGGATTATCTTTTGCTATGAAAACTGCATTAGCCCGATGGTTATATTTTAAAGATTTGTGTGCGCTTGTTTCAAAACGAAGGGATGTAAGTTTTTATAAGAAGATTAGATTTTGTGTCAGTTATACACGGTTTGCGTTGCATGCACGGGTGTCAATTGTTAAGCAGTTTCTTGAATCGTCGCTTAAAATATGGTGGATTATATCTTTCCCAGTGGGTTTAGGGGTGTTTATATGGGACCATATAAGAGTAAAAATAATGAATCAAAACTGAAAGAATTTAAAATAGCATTATTTATTCCATCCCTTCGTGGTGGTGGAGCAGAACGGGTTATGTTAAATTTGGCAAGAGGATTTGCTGAAAGAGGGTATAAAGTAGATTTAGTTCTTGCTAAAGCAGAAGGACCTTATCTTTCACAGGTTCCCGATAATATACGAGTGATTGACCTCAAGAGCCGGCGAGTTCTGTATAGTTTACCTGGACTTATTCGCTATTTACGCCAAGAAAGACCAGAGGCTTTACTATCGGCTTTAGATCACGCAAATATTGTAGCCTTGTGGGCTAAAAAACTCTCCCAAGTACCAACACGTGTAGTAGTAAGTGTTCATAGCACTCTCAGTAAAGCTAGTACAAATGCAACGAGTATACGTGCCAGACTTATTCCTTTATGGGTGCGTGTCTTTTACCCCGGGGTAGATGCGGTTGTTGCTGTTTCAAAAGGAGTAGCCGAAGACCTTATACGGCTTACCAATTTACGTCGAGAAAAAGTCCATGTAATATACAACCCAGTAATAACTCCTGAACTTTTTGCTAAAGCTGATGAGCCTTTAGATCATCCTTGGTTTGACCCGAGTGAGCCTCCTGTAGTACTAAGCGTAGGTCGATTGACTCCTGCAAAAGATTATTCTACCCTCATTCGTGCTTTTGCTTTAGTACGCAAAGAGATTCCAGCACGTCTTATGATTTTAGGTGAAGGAGAAGAGAGGCCTAAACTTGAAGCCTTAATTAAAGAACTTAGATTAGAGCAGGATGTTGCTTTACCTGGATTTGTAAATAATCCTTATAAATATATGAGACATGCAACTGTGTTTGTTTTGTCATCTCGATGGGAAGGATTTGGAAATGTGCTTGTGGAGGCGATGGCTTTAGGAACGCCAGTAGTATCAACAGACTGTCCTAGTGGGCCTTCGGAAATATTGGATGGTGGAAAACATGGGAAATTAGTACCCGTTGGAGATCCAAATTTAATGGCTAAAGCTATTTTAGAAACATTAGAAGATAGGAAAAAAGATTTATCTAAAATTAATCTAACACTATTTTCTTTAGAATACGTTATGAACGAGTATGCGAAAATTCTTATAAGCGAGTAATATAGTATAAGGAGTGCTAAAACTAATGAGGAATTCATCTAAAAATTATAATAATCATAATCAGCAGTATTTCGATAAAACTTTGTTATTGCGATTTGATATAACAGGTTATATATTGGGATTTTTCATTATTGCTTCTATTTTGTCGCTAATGGTTCACAACGTATTTAATCAAAATCATACTTATACAAATATTTTCTTTGTTTTTCCTATATTATTAGTATTGTTATTTGTTTTTCTTAGAGAATTAAGATCCATATTCTTAGTACCAGAGCTCAAGATTTTAATCCTTTTTCTGGTGTGGATTTTATTTGTTTATTTTATTCGTATACCTGTAAATACTGAGTCTTTGATAAAGTCTTCAATAAGGCTTTCCTCACTCTTATTTCAAATTTTGTTATATTTTATTTCTTTTAAATACTTTTATCGTAATTCAAAAGGTTTATATCAGATATGGTTATATACAGCAACGTCAAGTATATTTTTTCTGATTATGTCTAATTTTTTTAATCGCAACATAAATGTTTTAGATGTTATAAAAGGAGTTACAAGATACGAAGGTATTTCTGGTCCAAATGCACATGGCATCATTTCTGCGTTAGCAATTATAAGTTTAACAGCACTTTTGACAAATAAAAAAAATATTTTAAAAAAATTTATAATATTTTTCTTTATTAGCTATGCGTCATTTAATTTGTTGATTACTGGCTCTCGCTGGAGTTTATTTATTATCTTTGTTTATATAATGACATATTCTTTTAAAATTAAATATTCACTTTTTGTAATATTCATAACAATTGGTACAGTGTTGCTAATAGGTATTGATGCTTATTTGGGTAGCAGTATGTTAAGAACCGTATTTGTTAGTATTTATCACATGTTTCCCTACTTCCGTTTAAGCGAATATAGTATAATAGGACGCATTGTTCCTTTTATATGGTGGTTTGAAAAGGCAAAGCGAAATTTTTTTATGCCATATGGATTGAATGTGTTTGACAAAGAACTACTAAAGTTACAACCTTTAGACGGAAGTTATCTTGCTTTGTTATTGGAGCTTGGATTACCTGGTTTGATTTTAATATTAGCATTTATCAGGCTAATTGTACTACATGGGAATGAAGTACTTAAAGTGAATATTAAACAAGACGAAGATGATAATTACAAGTTTGTAAAAATAGCGTTAGCAGCTTTTCTTGCCATATCATTACATGGAATAGGGGAAACGTATATTTTTGTTGGGATTCAATTAGGAAACATTTTATTTTGGGTAATAGCAGCTAATTTATCTGCAAATTATTATAAACTGAAATTAAAAAATAAGACTCACGGTAATATGTCAATACCTTAAAATTGGAAAATAAAATTATCAAAGCAAAAAAAGACAATAATACCCTTAGCCAATTAATATGGTAAAAATTGGCTTCAAAAGTAGCAATTAATAGGTTTTAAAAGACAAAATTAACTCTTCACCGCCCCTTTGTAGATTTGGCCTTTGCTCAGCAGTGCAAAGACCAGCCTAACAAGTTTGCGGGCAGTCAATACCAGCGCTCTCTTATGCTGGTGCTTTTGAACCTCCTGATACTTGGTCTGATAATAGGCCTTGTATTCCTCGTTGTGCACCCGCAACGAGTTTGCGGCCATGACCAAGTAATAGCGGAGGTATTTGTTCCCGCTCTTTGTCAAACGACGCTCTTCAGCGTCAAAGTCGCCCGACTGATAACGGGTCCAGGTGAGGCCAGAATACTGAGCAAGAGAGGCTTCGTTTTTAAAACGCTTAATATCGCCTATTTCAGCGATTATTCCTGCAGCCGACACATCGCCTAAACCCTTAACTGTAGTAAGTGTTTGAGGGATAGCTTTAAGCTCTCTGGAAATAACCTTATCAAGGCTTTTAATCTGCCTTTTGAGATGCTCAATGTTTTGAAGAGTTAAAGAAATAGCTATCTCACAGGCCTGTTCCATTTTAGAGTTTAGGCGGTAAGCACGGTTTGCGGCTTGCTTTAGAGCAGTAGCGATTTCTTCAGGATTAGTGAATCTGTTTTTTCCGTGAGACTGAATAAACTCTGCAAGTTCTTCTATGGATATCTGAGCTATTTCATCAGGGGTAAATTCTTTCAGGACTTCAATGGACGCTCTGCCAAAGACGTTGGTAAAGGGATTGTCCTGTTTGTAATTAGAGAATTTCAGAAAGAGCAAATTCAAAGCTCGATTTTTCTCATCAACAAGGAGTTCGACAAGATGTAATCTAAGCCTTGTAAGCTGACGCAAAGGTGCAGTAACAGAAACTTCATGGCTGTATGGAGTAAGATGTCCAAAGCGAAGCCTCTCAGCAATTATATAGGCATCTAAGGCATCAGTTTTAGGGAGTCTTGAGCCGAAAGCTTTTTTAAACCCGGATACAAGAGAAGGATTAATTTCATACACCTGGACCGAATAAGGCTTTAACTGAGGTGCATCCAAAAGGAAATCTCTAAGTGGAATACTGAAGATAGAGGTAGCTTCTAATCCAAGATTAAGTTGCGAGACATTGGATTTAGTTGCTAGTGAAACTAAAGTATCCACCAGCGCATTTGCGCCCTCAGCATTATTGGAGAAAGACCTAGCAGGAGAAAGTTGATTACCATTTTCATCGATGCATACGAGATCCAGCTTAGAGGCGCTGACATCGATGCCTGCAAAGATAACCTGAGCCACCAGATATCCCTCCTTTGGTTGGCCAGGATTAGGGGCGTGCCCTGCGGGTGCAGTACCTAACAGCCTCGCGGGCGATAAGAGCTTGACAGGGCAACCGGGGGTGCACCCCTAGCCTGCTGAATCTAGGGGCCGGAATGCCTGCTGGCTCAGCTCACGAGTGAGAAACTAGTACTGCACCGCAGGGGTCTCACTCTTACTTGAGTAGGCTGTATTTGAAAAGCTACAGGGGGTGTTAAGAGTGACCCCAGACCAACCTAAATTAATTTTCGCAAAGGCACGCTCAATTATCAAGAAGTAAAAAAACTTCTTGATAATTTCCAAATCATATTATACGAGGGGAGTTTTTACAGTAAAATTTAATTATAATTAACAATTATTTTTCAAATGGAGTGAGTTTTTGTGCTTAAAACCAAGGTAATTACTTTTCTCACTACAGGACTTAATTACGGTGGTGCAGAGACACAGCTTGTGCATTTAGCTACTCGTCTTAAGAAACGAGGCTGGGATGTGCAAGTAATTTCCATGATCCCTCCTGTGGCTTATGTGGAAGAACTTAAGAGAGCAGGAATACATGTTTATTCTTTGGAGATGCGACGAGGTGTGCCGGATCCAAGAGGACTCTTTCGCTTGGTAAAGATTTTGCGACGTGAAAGACCTCAAATTCTTCACTGCCATATGGTTCATGCTAATCTCTTAGGGCGAATTTCTAAAATTTTTGTTAAAACTCCCATACTCATCTGTACAATTCACAGTATTATCGAAGGTGGAAGGCAAAGGGAAATTGCCTATCGTATTACAGATTGGTTATGTGATTTAACCACCCAAGTTAGCCGTGCAGGATTGGAGAGGTATGTACAAATAGGCGCAGTGCCTCGGCATAAAGTAATACATATACCTAATGGGATTGATACTGAAATATTTAAACCTGATTTAGAAGCACGAATTCGTTTAAGAAAGGAATTAGGGATTGAAGACAAATTTGTATGGTTGGCTGTAGGGAGATTTGAGGAGGCTAAAGATTATCCTAATATGTTGAATGCTTTTGCTAAAGTAGTTTCAAAAAGAAATGATTCTGTACTTCTAATTGCAGGGCAAGGCTCTTTAATGGAAAAAGCCAAGCATTTAGTAGACGACCTGAATATTATATCTCATGTTTATTTTTTAGGAGTGCGTAAAGATATTCCTGTTCTAATGAATGCTGCTGATGCATATGTTATGTCCTCTTCTTGGGAAGGTATGCCTCTTGTGCTTTTGGAAGCCTCAGTTGTAGGTTTACCTATAGTAGCTACAGATGTTGGGGGGAATGGAGAAATTGTTATAGATGGAAAATCTGGTTTCCTTGTTCCCCCAAAGAATTCTGAAGCTTTAGCTCAGACTATGTTAAAAATGATGGACTTAGATGAAAATGTCAGAAAAGAGATGGGGAATTATGGGCGGAGGTATATAAAGGAAAATTATGATTTAGAAAGAGTAGTAGATCAGTGGGAAAGTTTATATTTAGAGCTACTTAAAAGTAAGGGGCTAAAAGTTGGAAGTATATAATTTTCTGTGGGATTTTAAAAGGTGTGTAAAAAAGAGGGGTAGTTATGAAATTAAAGCGTGTAGTCATTAAAAACTTCCGCTCAATCAAACATTTAGAATTTGAGTTTCCTGAAAGTAACTTACTTGTACTTGTAGGGCCCAATAATTCAGGAAAGTCAAATATTATACGGGCTATTAATTTAATTTGTGGAGAAGATTGGGTTAGTTCTGAGAGATTACAGGATTATGATTTTTATTTGAGAGACAAAAGTAAGGAAATAAGAATAGAACTTATTTTTGATAATGGTTCTTCTGCTATATTTTCTTCTTCTTCAAGATGGCCTGAGTATAGAGATGTTTTAGGGAATCTTATTCGAGATCAAAACATTAAAGAAGATTTTCCTTCTACTTATCTAGGAGCTGATCGGGCATTTGATCGCCATATATCTTTTTACGATTGGAGTTTATTAGGGAAAATTCGCAAAACATTTCATAAAAGGGCCTACAATCTTTCAGATAAACTTGAAGAAAGATTTAATGAAATTGTTGATCTATTTGACCAAGTTCCTGGTTTTTCAGAATTCAAAAAAGATTTTGGTAAATTTTTTGAAGAACTACAAGCAGATGTTCCACTAAAAATGTCAATAGACTTTAAGCCGTTTACTCCCAGTAATTATTTCAAAACTATGCATATTCTAGCATCTGATCCTAATCAAAATAGGAGAGATATTGATTTAGACGAATTAGGAGAAGGTACACGAAATTTGATTCTTCTTGCTCTTCTTAGAAGTTATGCTGTTAATTTAAGACAATATGGAGAAGAAATAAGAGGTATTTTAGCTCTTGAAGAACCTGAAATTTATTTACACCCTCAGGCACAACGGAATTTATTTCGCATTTTACGTGAGATTGTTAGCACTGGACTCCAGGTTATTATTTCTACACATTCGAATAATTTCGTTGATACGGAATTTTTTGATTCGATCGGTCTAGTGCGAAAAGTTGATGACCCAGAAAATAAAGGTTGTCAGCATACAACTTTAACTTTGGTTTCAAAAGCTGAGCTTGTAGAACATTGTTACAGAACAGGTGTACCAGAAGGAAAAGCTACTATCGAAAATATTACTGAATATTATAAGAGTACTTCAAATTACCGGCTAAACGAAGCTTTTTTTGCTAGATTTCTCATCCTTGTGGAAGGTGAAACTGAAGAATTAGCTTTACCAGAGTACTTAGCTGCGGTGGGCTTGAATTGCGACCAAAAAGGTGTGTCAGTTATTGCAGTGCAGGGCAAAAATCAGATTCCCAAATATTGGCGTTTGTTTGGTAAGTTTAAAATTCCGATGTTAGTGGTTTTTGACAACGACGATGACGGTGTGGATGCAAAAGGTAGTGATAATCAAAAAAGAAAGTCTAATAAAAACTTAGCAAGTTGTTTTGGTTTGCAATTGGAACAAATTTTACATGGAAAAGCGTGGGATGTTGTAACAAGCGAAAATGAGCCTGCAACACCAATCGTAATTCTGGGTAAAGAATTTGAAACAGCTGTAAAACAAGACTATGAAAACACTAGAACGGAACGAACTCCAACTTATGAAAAAATAGAAGAGGAAGCGCATAATATAATCAAACCAGTATCGAAAAACCAAGCAAAAGGGCTTATTGCTCGATACATAGCTCGGCGAATTCATAGTTTTATGCCAGATTATGCACCTCAATTTGTAAAGCGTATAGCTGAGATAGTAAAAGAAGAATTGGGATTCTATTAGAGGATTCATGAAGAAAATTATTTTTGTAAGTTAATCACGATTATGTACTTTACGTGTTATTTGTAAAGGTAAGAGAAGGTATTAAATGGTATCAGTATAAGGTTTTTTGTGCAAGGAGGCAAAGAAATGAAAATAGCCTATATAATTACACGTGCTGATGCTATTGGTGGTGCTCAGGTCCATGTGAAAGATTTGGCTTATTTTTTAAAAAAACAGGGTCATGAAGTAATAGTATTAGTGGGAGGAACAGGGTCTTTTACTGAGAAATTAAAAGAGTTAGATATACCGTATATTGCTCTAAGACATTTAGTTCGTCCTATTAATCCATTTAAGGATTTGCTTGCATTAAAAGAGATTATCGATGTTTTACGTGAAATAAAACCTGATATTATCTCTTTGCATTCATCAAAAGCTGGATGGTTAGGCCGATTGGCTGCAAAGTGGTTGAAAATACCTGTAGTTTTTACAGCCCATGGTTGGGCTTTTACGGAAGGAGTTCCCAAAAGAAAACAGGTGGTTTACAGATGGGCGGAAAAGTTAGTAGGTTCACTCGAAGATAAAATCATTACAGTTTCTAACTATGATCGTGAACTTGCTATAAGGTACAAAATTGCCCATCCAAGCAAAATTGTCACAATTTATAACGGGATGCCTGATATTGATAGTACTCTTTTTGCTAAACCTGAAGTTGAACCAGTACATTTAATTATGGTAGCTCGCTTTGAAGAACAAAAAGATCATATTTTATTGTTAGAAACTCTTGAGGAACTGAAAGATTTACCCTGGACATTAGAATTAGTAGGTGATGGGCCATTGATGGAAATAGTTAGAGAGAGAGCCGAAAAGTTAGGAATTTCAGATAAAGTTCAATTTTCTGGTGCTTGTGATGATGTACCTTCTAGATTGGCAAAAGCACAGATTTTTATTCTAACATCAAAATGGGAAGGATTCCCACGTTCTATTTTAGAAGCAATGCGGGCAGGACTTCCAGTTATAGCTTCTGAGGTAGGAGGAGTAAAAGAGGTGGTTATTGATGGAGTAACAGGATACATTATTCCAAGGAGAGACAAAGAGGAACTGAAAAAACGTTTGAAGGAACTACTATTAGATTCTCATAAGCGTATTAAGTTTGGATTAGCGGGGCGAAAAAGATACGAAGAATTTTTTACTTTTGAACGTATGGCCAAACAGACTATGGAAGTGTATCAAGAAGTCATTGGGCAAAAATCTAGCAAAATGTTATAATTTTTACGAGGAGTAAAGTAAAATGCTAGAAAATTTTAGCAATAGGGAGTTAGCAATTGGCTTTTGGCTACTCATATTATTGGTTTTAGTGATCTATAAAAAAGATACTAGGCACTCGTTATGGGATCTCCTCAAAGCATTTTTTGACAGAAAATTGATTGGTTGGCATATAAGTATGGTTTTATATGTATCATTAACAGTTTTTATATTGTTTAAAATTGGACTCTGGGAGTTTAAATTATTAAAAGATACTATTATATGGTATATAGTTACTGCTATTCCTTCTACTATAAAATCGATAAACGAAGCTAAAGATATGAAATACTTTAAAGAGATGGCAAAAAATAATCTCAGCATAGGTGTTCTGGTGGGATTTATTGTGGATTCATACAACTTTTCATTAATCTGTGAAATTATTTTAATTTCTTTGTTTGTTTTTTTATCTCTTATGGTAGGAATTGCTGAACACAAGGTAGAGTATGAAAATAAAGAGTACGAAGTAACAGCTAATCTGTTGAGACACACGACTGCAGGTGTTGGTTTGTTTTTAATATTTAGTTCATTAAACAGATTTTTAAGTGATATAAAAAATATTGTTCTTTTGGAACTTATAAAAGATTTTATTTTACCAATAACTCTTTCAATGATATTTATTCCATACATATATTTTCTCGTGTTATATTCATCTTATGAAAAACTTTTTATGAGACTGAATTTTAAAAAGACTATTGATGATAAATATAGAACTTTTCTGTATTTGAAGATATTATTGTTCTGTAGATTTAATATTAATAGGGTAAATAATTTTATCGATTATAGTGAAATAATGAAAAGTTATGTCAAAAGCAAAGATGATATAAACCGGTTGTTTAAAAATTATAAGATAAATGCACGTACCCAAAAAGCTTTAAATCTACAACGATAATTCTACCCAAGTGACAAATTATTTTAATAGGTGGTGTCTCTAATGCATACCCATTTTCATAAATTCTTTAAATTAAGCAAATTTATTGTTTTCATTGTAGATTTATTATTAATTCATACAGGATTTATACTTGCGTATACTATCAAATTTGGAACAAATCCGCCAATTGCAAACCTTGAGCCATATTATGAGTTAATTCCTGTGATCACATTGTCTGCTATTATTTTATTTCATATTTATGGTTTGTATAATACTCACGGAAAAGCTATGGAGATATAGTGTTTTCTTTAATTCTTTCCTTACTGCTGCTGCAGGTTGTAACAGTAGCTTCAACATTTTTTATAAGACAGTTTGCATTTCCACGGAGCATATTTTTTATAGCTTTTGGAATTCAGCTTGTATTGTTGTCCCTGTGGAGATATTTAGTACAAAATGTAAGAAAATATGTGCATGGCGAGAAGAAAGTAATGATTATAGGCGAAAAGGAAGTAGCAGAAAAATTAGCGAAGAAATTAATTTCAAGTTCTAGAGGTTGGTTTGATATAAAGTACATAATAAGTCCTCAAAGATATGATGAGATTATTAATCACATCAATGAAGTAGATGCAATATACATATGCAGTGGTGTTGATGAGAATCTTAAGACCCGTCTTTTTTATGATTCAATGAAATTTAAGAAACATCTTTTTATTGTCCCAAATCTAAGAGATATTCTTTTAGTAAAATCGCAATTTGTACAATTTGATGATGTTCCTGTTATAAGTGTGAATTATCCTTCATTGACTAGTGAAGATAAGTTAATTAAAAGGCTTTTCGATATAGTTTTTTCATTTATTGGTATAGTAGTTACTTTGCCTCTAATGGTAATAATTGCTATGTTGATTAAAGCGACTTCACCCGGTCCAGTGATTTATAAGCAGTTAAGAGTAACAGAGAAAGGCAAGAAGTTTAATGTATATAAATTTAGGACAATGGTCAAAGATGCTGAAAAAATGACAGGACCTGTTTTAGCTACAGAGGATGATCCAAGGATTACAAAAGTAGGCAAGGTGTTAAGGGCGACTAGACTTGATGAACTGCCTCAATTATTTAATGTTTTGAAGGGCGATATGAGCTTTGTAGGTCCCAGACCTGAAAGACCATATTTTGTAGAACAATTTGAAAAGCAGTATCCTTCATACAAGTACAGGCATAATGTAAAGGCAGGGATAACAGGTCTTGCACAGGTATTTGGAAAGTATACGACAGATGTGGACGACAAATTGAGATTGGACCTTATATATATCACAAATTACTCTTTATGGCTTGATATTAAGATAATATTATTGACATTAAAGACCATATTCATAAAAGAAGCATCTTCTGGTGTGAAAAGAGAGATGGAATTAGAAGAGCTGTTGAAATCTTTAAACTATAATGTTTACAGTGAATTAGGAATTACAAAAATAGATAAGTGAGGAGATATATACGATGAAAGTTTTAGTCACAGGTGGTGCAGGCTTTATAGGTTCACATGTAGTAGATTTGCTGATTGAAAATGGATATGAAGTCATAATAGTTGATAATCTTTCAACAGGAAAAGAAGAATTTATAAATAAAAAGGCCATTTTTTATAAAAAAGACATTACAGATGAGAACTTGTGTGAAATATTTAAAAAAGAAAAGCCTGATTATGTGATACATCAGGCAGCTCAGATAGAGGTGCAGAAATCAATTGATAATCCTGTATTTGATGCGAAGGTAAATATACTTGGAACAGTATATTTACTGGAATGTTGCAGAAAAAGTGGTGTTAAAAAAGTTATATACGCTTCATCAGCAGCAGTGTATGGAAATCCTGAATATCTTCCCATTGATGAGAAACATAAAGTAAATCCCATATCTTACTATGGAATATCAAAACACACACCAGAGCATTATTTTGAGGTATACAGCCAATTGTATGGATTGAAATATACGATTTTGCGCTATGCAAATGTATATGGGATAAGACAGGACCCAAAAGGAGAAGGTGGAGTAATATCTATTTTTATAGATAAAATGCTTAAAGGGGAAAGACCTATTATTTTTGGAGATGGAAAGCAAACGCGTGATTTTGTTTATGTAAAAGATGTGGCGAAAGCTAATCTTTTGGCATTGGAAAAGGGAGATAATGAAGTTGTAAATATAAGCACGAATAAACCTACAAGTATAAATGAGCTTGTTGAGATAATGAATAAAATCATGAATGCCTCTTTAAAGCCTATTTATACAGAGCCTCGAAAAGGAGATATAGTACATAGTTATCTTGATAATAAAAAAGCTTTGGATGTGCTTGGATGGAAACCGGAGTATAGTTTGGAAGAGGGGTTAAGGGAGACAATTGAGTATTATAAAGGGAACGTCAAATAAGGCTATGAAGATTCCCTAAAAAATTCTGGGAGGGGCAATTAAATGAAAAAAGGCAAGTCTCCGACAGTAGGCTATTTATTGGCCTTTTTCTTGGGGGGTTTTGGAGCGCATCTTTTTTATTATCAAAAATATCTAAAGGCTGCGATATATCTCTTGATCGTCATATTTTCCGCAGGCAAATTGCTCCCTTTGACTATGGTATTGGGTTGGATAGATATGTTTTTTATTAAGAAATGGCAGAAGGAGTATTCAGAAAGGGAAGAAGAGGTTTCAAAGAAGCTCCCCGAAACACCAACTCGGATTTCTCCTACAGAGGAAATTACTCAAGTCAAAAAACTTGATCCTTCTCCAGAAAAAGTTTTACTTCAAAAAGGAAAAGAGAAATTTTACAAGGAAGAAGATATCATACTGCCAGAATATGCTCACCTTGAAACTCCTCTCTACATAAGAAAAGAAATTGAGGAACTAAAAAACTCTCTCAAAGCTAAAAAGTCGAGTTCACCTACTATAGAGATTACTTTTTCCACTCGTGAAACGGAGTTTATGAAGGATTCGATTAAATACGCTGATATGAAACTCAGGAAGGCGGATTTTGTGCCATTGAAGGTGTATTGGACTACTTTTAGAGATTTGGACGAAAGGCAGAAGAGGTGGTATTTCTACTGGAGGTATCAGGCACTAAACGGCAATTATTTGGACACAGATTTGAGCTACGTAATCTTATTTGTTTATGAACTCTTGAACTATACATTCAATCAAAATGCTGCGTTCAACGTTAGTATGATGGTCCGCTTACGGGAGGCGTACAAGGATAGACTTCCTGATCTGGACAGATATATTGTGCCCTGGATAAGGGATATGTTGGTAGAACTGAATGAAATTGAATTGGCTTATAAATGGGGATTAGGGGCAGAACCGTATTCTGGGCTCAATTTTTATCAGATTTTCAAAGAATATCAAGATGATATTAGCAAAATACCTATGGAAGAATGGCGAAAGGTTCTATATGGATATTCAGAAACCACCTTTTTTAAAACCAATGCCCAAAGAGTATATGCTGTTTTTGAACAGGCTTTAAAATTATTTCAAAGGATAAATATAGAAGAGGGATTAGATCTGGAGAAAGCCTGGTTTAAACCAGAAGAAAAAATAGAGACATATCACTTTTTTAATAGCGCAGTAATAGGTCGAAATGTTCCAAGCCGGGTTATAAAGTACTTACAATATGTGCCTACAGATTATTTTTACAATGAAGTAACAGCTTTATTCCGGCTTTCAGAGAATGTTGCTCGATTGCTCGCTGGAGTTACCAGACAGCTTCAAGTAAACGAAGAATTGTTGCCTCCTGGGTTTAAAGAAGCTTTATTAGAGGAAATAAAGAGCTTGGACCTGACAAAGGATGTAGGCCTCAAAAGCCGTTTTTCTCCAGTTAAAGGAGTAAAGAGTCGTTTTTCTCAAGTAGCATCGAAAGAAAAGGAAGAGTCGAAACATATTATACCTCCAAGACCAGTCCAAACCACAGGGATAGACGGCGAGGAAATTGAACCTGAACTGGACTTGCCTGAAATAGACATTCCCGAAAATAGGTCTCGAATCTGCTTGTCTGATGAAGAAGTTGATGTGGAAGGATTTATTTCTTCCTTAACAGAAGAGGAATCTAAATTTATCAGCACATTTTCCAATAGAAAGAAAAGCATAAATGAAGCAGAGGAACAGTTGAGAGATCAAGGTGTTCCTGTAACGATTTTTGTCGAGCAGATAAATGCTAAAGCGGAGGAATATTTAGAAGATGTCTTTATTGAGCTCATAGGAGAAGAGTATGTGATAAACGAAGAGCTGGTAACTGTATGGGAAGAAGTGGAGAGGAGAAATCGGCATGAAAATTAAAAGGAGAGATTCAGCAGATATTTTAAGTGCATTGGCAGGCGGGGTGGTTCCTAAAAAAGGTCTCCAGTATATAATGGTGGGCCGTGAAGCGGAAATGAAACAAATAAGAGAAGAATTAAGAGACATAAAAGAAAATGGAAACTCTATGATCAAGTTTTTTATCGGCGCCTATGGAACTGGAAAAAGTTTTATGCAAAATTTTGTTAGGCAAGTGGGTCTAGAAGAAGGATTTGTAGTTACCAATGCGGATTTTACTCCCCATAGAAGATTGTATGGAAGCGATAATCAAGCTCTGGCCTTGTACAATGAATTGATAAAAAATCTATCAACCAAATCCGCACCCCAAGGGAACGCCCTGCCCATTATTTTAGATCAGTGGATAATGGGTTTGCAAAAGAAAGTAATGGAAGACCTAGATTATGAAGATAAAGCTGTTTTGGAGGAGAGTGTATTTGTTCAAGCAGTAGAGAAAGAAATTGTTAAAGCTGTTTCTCATTTAGATGAGTTAACGGGTGGTTACGATTTTGCAAAAGTTCTAAGTATTTACTATAAAAGTTTTGTAAAGCAAGATAAGGAAAAACAGCGTCAAGCTTTGAGGTGGCTCAGAGGAGAATATTTGACCAAAACCGATGCAATGCGGGACCTAGAAATTAGAGAGATCATTAATGATAGCAATTATTATAGTTACTTAAAAGTGCTGTGTAAATTTGTAAGGCAAGCAGGGTATTCAGGCTTGATTATCAATTTAGATGAAGCAGTCAATCTATATAAGATTACTCATAGGGAAGCCAGAGAAAAAAATTATGACTATATCCTGATGATCTACAATGACATTTTGCAAGGTTCAGTTGAGGGTTTGTATATAACGTTTAGCGGTACCCCTGAGTTTTTAGAGGATGAGCGCCGTGGGCTTTACAGCTACCAGGCATTGAAGCGACGTTTGAAGCCAGCGGTGGAAAAGGAAGAATATCAAGATTTAAGGCAGGCAGTAATGAAATTAACTCCCCTTACACCTGAAGAAACCTTGATTCTATTGATGAATATACGGGATATCCACGCAGCCCATTATGGCTATGAAATAAATGTGACGGACGAAGAAATTCGGAAGTATTTGCTGTGGACATACAAGCGACCAGGGGCTGAAAAGCACATTATTTTAGGAGATGTGGTCAGGCAGTTTATCAGCTTTTTGAATATTAAGATGGAACACCCTACTCTGAATTTTGAAGAATTATATATAGGAGAAGAGACTAGAGAAAACAACTCCTCGGAAAAAGTCATCGACATCCATAAACGTTTTAAAAGAACCCAGCTTTCATAACCTGGGAGGCAAATAAATATGAGCCAAATATTTTATAAGCTATCAGATAAAGTGCAAAAGAAAATATGGGACATGGGATGGAAACATTTTACCCCTATCCAAGAAAAAGCAATCCCTGTGATTATCGATACAGAAAAAGATGTGGTGTTGTCGTCAGGTACAGCTTCTGGAAAAACTGAGGCTGCATTTTTGCCCATCATCAGCAAAATCGAGAAGACAGCTCCTAGCGTTTTGAAGGTTCTTTACGTTTCTCCTCTAAAGGCTTTGATTAATAATCAATTTGAGCGACTTCAAAAATTATGTGAAGAGATGAATATTCCTGTGCATAGGTGGCATGGTGATGTGAGCCAACACAGTAAGAAAAAATTAATTGATAATCCTGCTGGCATATTACAGATTACTCCCGAATCTATTGAAAGCTTGTTCATAAACAGAACACGCTCTTTGAAGCAATTATTTCAGGACCTCGAATTTATTGTAATTGACGAGCTCCACGCTTTTATTAATACAGAAAGAGGAGTTCAGCTCCGATCTCTCTTATCTCGTATTGAGCGATACAGCAAAAAGCCCCCTCGGATCATCGGGTTGTCAGCAACAATCGATAATTTTTCTCTGATTAAAAAGTGGGTTAATTGCAACAATCCAGATAATGTGGAAATCATTGAAGTAAAGGGATTTGAGAGGGACATCTATTACAGTTTAATGCATTTTGAAAAAACTAAAACAGGAAATTATCCTCTGGAATTATACGAAGATATTCTAGAACTGACCCGGAACTATACCTCTTTGATTTTTTTTAATAGTCGGGCGGCAGTAGAAGAGGCTACAGTAATTTTAAATCGTTTAGCTCAAAGGGAGGGCCTGGGAGAAAGGTATTATGCCCATCATTCTTCAATAGCTAAGGCAGAACGGGAATTTGTGGAGAAGCTGATGGCAGAGTCCACTGAGATTAAAAGTGTTATAGCTACAAGCTCCTTAGAACTAGGGATCGATATAGGGGAAATTGATCTGGTAATACAGGTGGATAGTACATTTACGGTTTCCTCTTTAAAGCAGAGACTGGGCAGGTCAGGAAGAAAGCAAGGGGAAGGTCAATATTTGCAGATGTATACCACAGACAAATATGGATTGCTGCAATCTATTGCAGTGATGGATCTCTTGTTGCAAGGTTGGATTGAACCCAGCAAAGGCTATCCGTACCCATATGATATTTTATTTCATCAAATTATTTCTATATGTCACCAGCTGAACGGTATCCCTCTTGAGGAACTTGTTTCATTGATAAGTGAAAACGCTGCCTTTCATGAATTGCCGAAATCAGATATCCGTATATTAGTTGAACACATGATTGAGAAGGAATATTTAGAAATATTGGCTGATACCCAGGAGTTAATTGTAGGCCTAGAGGGAGAACGACTGCTAAGGCAGAAAGATTTTTACTCGGTCTTCATGACTCCAGAGGTTTATGAAGTTTTTTATGGAAATAAAAATATAGGAGAAATCGAAAAAACTTCTCTTTTAAACGACGGAGACAATATCATTCTTGCTGGGCAGCTGTGGAAAATAGAAGAGATAGATTTTCATAAAAATAAAGTATATGTAAAAAAAGCGGTGGATGGAAAGCCTCCTAGATATTCAGGTGGACCAGGACCATTGCACCCCCGTATTCCTGAGCGCATGCACGAAATATTGTGTTCAGACTGTAAGTTTGATTTTATTGATGAGAGGGCCCAGACTGTTTTAGAAGAATTAAGGACACCTTATAGATATTTCAATGTTAAGCCAGACGAAAGGATTGTCTGGAAAACGAAAGAGGGCTTACTATTTGAAACCTTTACTGGCACAAATATTTTTAGAACTTTGATGTGGATGTTGCGCTATTATGGAGTTGACGTGGCAAAAACAGATGGAATCGGACGCATGGAGATTTCCGCCAGTGATGAATTTATCGATATTTTACAGGATATTAAGAGAAGAAAGTGGTCTTTAGAAAATTTATTGCCCTACACTAAAGAACAGGAATTTTTTGTATCCAAATATAGTCATTTCCTTCCCCCAAAATTGCAAATAAAAATGCATGGGGCTCATAATGTGGATATCGAAGGGGTATTGAATTTTTTAGATAAATTCCGTATTAGGATAATAAGTTTGGAATAAATGACAGTTTGAAAAGAATTTCTTTGTTCTGTAAAACTTTTTTCTGTACAGAGTGCCCAGTAAGAGAAGAATGTTTGGCGTTTCGGCTAAAAAACATTTTGGAAAGCTGGCCGGATGGGTTCAGACAGCTTCTTATGTTTTAGATAAAATTTACTGCCGAAAGAAAAGATGTTCAGAATGCGGGATAAGGGAAATTTGCTATGAAAAGGAGTAATGGGGTGAAATTATGAGAATTCTCCATACGGCAGACCTTCATTTAAAGGGATATGAAGACGAAAGATGGGAAGCTTTAGAAGAATTAATAGAAGTGGGGAGAAAAGAGAAAATCAATCTCTTGGTGATAAGTGGTGACCTTTTTGATACCGAGGTAGAGGTAGAAAAATTAAGGCCCCATTTGAGAAGTATTTTTTCTGACAATGATTTTAAAATTCTTATAATCCCTGGAAATCACGATAAAAGTGCTTACACTAAGGGTATGTATTGGGGCGAAGATGTGACGATTTTGACCCATCTCCATGAACCTTTTGAATTAGAAACAGTCAGAGTGTGGGGTATGCCTTTTGAAAATATAGAAGGTAGAGAAATGGTGCAAAAAATTCGAACCTTGGAAGACAGGCTGATTCCGGACAAGACCAATATTTTACTTTATCATGGAGAATTGGTGGATAGCTACTTTGCCCGGGAGGATTTTGGTGAAGAAGGAGAAGGCAGGTATATGCCGGTGAAACTTTCTTATTTTGAAGGTTTAAACCTACAGTATATACTGGGGGGACATTTTCATTCTCGCTATAACGTATGGGAAGTAGAAAAAGGCAAATATTTTGTTTACCCTGGATCTCCAGTTTCTGTTACTAAAAAGGAAACAGGTCAGCGCAAAGCAAATATTTTTGAAATAGGAGAGCCTCCCCAGGAATACCTTCTCGATACTCTACACTTTGAGGAAGTTACTTTAAAACTAGACCCTTTTGATCCTCGTCATCCTTTAGACATATTAGAGAACTACCTCAAAAATCTCCACCCCAAAGCCCAAGTACTTTTAACCGTATCTGGGTACCTTCATGGGGAAAAGTTGGGGATGGGGGAGGAAGAATTAGTGGAAAAGGTGAGAAAATTAGCTTCAGGAAAAATTGCAGGGGAAAACTACCAGTTTAGAGATATAAGCAGGATATGGGAAGACGACCTTTTTAAAAAGTTTTTAGAAACCCTAGAGAAGGAGGGCGTTGAAGAAGAGGAAAAAAAGCATTTGTCTGACTTAGTCCTCCAAGCCATAATGGAGGTGAGAATATGAGAATAAAGGAATTTTTAATTACTCGCTATGGCCCTCTAGGTTACAAAACTAAATTTGTGCTGGGGAATTTTACTCTGTTTGTAGGGAAAAATGAGAGCGGAAAAACCTTGACCATAGAGGCACTTATAAAACTTTTATTGGGAAAAAACGTGAAAGATTTTGAAAATATAGATAGAGTAGAGGAAAATCCAGAGGGGTATGTAGTTTTGGAGACAGAGCAAGGAATGGAGGTCAAGCTCCCCGACAAGGGTACTCTGATCCAAGTGACAGGATTGAGTCCCACAGATTGCCGCAATATTTTCATAATAAGAAATAGCGACCTTTCCCTTGATAAAGAGGGGGCTTTCTATACTGAGGTGACTGACAGGCTGATGGGCCTTCGTTCAGAAGAAATCAATAAAATAAAAGAGAAATTGAGGGAAATAGGTAAGATAACTCCCACTGGTATTTTTCGCAATGTAGGAGAGGAAAAATTGAAAGATAGGATAGAGAAAGGACAAAGGCTCATAGAAGAGATAGATGAATTACATAAAAGAATAAACGAAGAAGGGCTTGAAGATTCTGAGCTGGAATATGTAAAGACAGCCGAAGAGATAGAAAAGCTAAAAAATGAGTTAGAGGAATTGGAAGAGGCCCGAAAAAGGGAAATATACGAAAAAGCTGAAAATGCTCTAAAGGAGATATATGAGTACTCAGAAAGGCTTAAAGCGCTAGAGGGGTTCAGCGAAGCTGAATGGCAAAAATGGAGAGACCACGAAAGGGATATAGAGCAATATCATAGGGAAAAGGAGGGGGCTTTAGAGGAACTACAAAAAACAGAAGAAGAGCTTCAAAAACATGAGAACAGATACGCAGTGCTAAAAGAGGAATTTGAGATTTTGGAGGGGAGAAAGAAAAAGCTAGAGGAGAATATTAAGCCGGAGCTGATAAATTACGAAAAACAGAGGGCAGAGTTTCGAGCGTGGGAAACCAAAAACAGCTTTTGGCAGCCTCTGGCTTACGCTTCTTCAATTCTTTTAGCCTTTTCTCTCTTGGGGTTATTTTTTAAATATTCCTCCTGGATGATCTTTTTGACATTTGTATTTTTGTTATCTGCCGTAGTTTCTTGGGCTTATAGCTTTCAATTTTGGCGCAAAAAGGGGCATCTAGAAAGTTTATTTGAAAAGATCCGACTGGCTCTGGCAGAGCTGGAGTTGGAGGGAGAGACCCTAGAAAAATCTTTGGCTCATATCCAAAGATTTGAAGAGACATATCTTCAAAAAAACAAGGATAAAGAAGATATGGAAAGACAAAAAGAGAGATTAGAGAATAAAATTGAGCAATTAAGGGGGAGAATAGAAAATCTAGAGGAAAAGATTAGAAGTGTACAAAATGTCATTGCTAGGATAAAAGAAAATTCAGGAGAGGAGACCCTAGAGGGTTATAAGAAAAAAATAGAAGAGAAGAAGGATTTAGAAACAAAAATAAAGGGAGCGGAACGGGAGTTAAGAAGCCTTTTAGGAGGAGAAGCTATTTCCTACTGGGAACAAGCCATAGAAGAGCTATCGTCTTACAAGGATAAGGCTCTGGGAAGAAAATATGACGAAAAAGAGGTAGACCATTTAAGGAGAAAACGGCAACAGTTAGAAGAAAAATTAGAAACCCTAGAAAAGCAGAGGGAAAATATAAAGAGAATGATGACGGAGATAGAGAAAAGGGCTGGAGAAATTTTGCGTTCAGAAGAATATTTGTACTGTCATACCCTGGCCGATTTAGAAAAAATCAAGGAAGAGTTGCAAAAATTTATACAAGAAAATGAAACCCGGAAAAACAGGGTTTTAACTGCCATTAGAATTTGGGAAAAAATAGATAAGGAAGAAAAGGAAAAGGTAGCTACCTTATTTGGTGAAGATAGCTTGGTGTCTAAATATTTTGCTGTAGCCACTGAACATCGCTACAGAGGAGTAGTTTACCACCAAGAAAGAGGTACGGTAGAGGTGGTACGAGAGGATGGAGCCCGACTTTCTACCGAAAAATTGTCAGGCGGAGCCTATGACCAATTGTACTTCGCTATAAGGCTGGCCCTAGGCAAAAAGCTTTTGGCTTCTTCTGGAGGTTTCTTTATCTTGGACGACCCTTTTATAAAAGCTGATCCCTACAGATTAAGGAAACAACTTCAAATGGTGAAAGAAATGGCCTATGAGGAGGGATGGCAGATAATTTACTTCACGGCCAAGGGAGAGGTTGAAGAAGCCCTTAGGGAAGAGAAAGAAAAAGGAGAAATCACTTACTTTAAAATAGAGGACTTCTCACATGAGGAAGAATAAAGTTCCAAAGCTCAATAAGTTTTAAAAGACGTCGATGAATTAAAGGAATAAATCTTCTTTTCCCCAAAAACTTTTAGTTTCAATGTTTTAGAAACCATAGGTATGTGAGTTTGGTGCTCTAATTTGACGTTATAAAGTGACATTCCAGAGCTTTTAAATGCTGTTGATATTTTTGCACTAACATCTTTACGGGAAGGTCTTCCAAGAGCTATAATGGAAGCAATGGCGGCAGGTAAACCTATTGTTGCCACAAATGTAAGAGGAAATAGAGATTTAGTTGTAGATGGTGTTAATGGGTACTTAGTTTCTGTAAATGATGTAGAAACAACAGCTGAAGCAATTACAAAATTAGCCGAAGATAAAACGTTGAGAACCAAAATGGGAGAAGAGGGTAAAAGGATTATACAAGATTATGCTATTGAGGAAGTTTTAAAAGAAATGGATGAGATATATGGTTTATACATTTAAAATCTATTGTTGTAAATTAATATATAAAGTGATATTATGTAAAAAGATAAAAGCTATATAGGTGGTGTTTAGATGGACACGTTTTTGCACAAATTTCCTAAATTAGGTAAGTTAATTATTTTTCTGATGGATTTGATATTAGTCCATGTAGGTTTCGTGCTCGCATATATTGTGAGATTTGGTAATAATCTGCCAGTAAAAAATTTTCAACCTTATTATGAATTAATACCTGTGATTACCTTGCTATCTATTATTTTATTTCATATTTATGGTTTATATAATACTTTGCGTAAAAATTATAATGATATAGTTTTTTCGTTGATAATTTCTTTGTCACTATTACAGATTTTAACAGTTGTGTCGACCTTTTTTATAAGACAATTTGCTTTTCCCCGAAGTATATTTGGCATAGCTTTAATAATCCAAATAGGATTGTTGTCATTATGGAGATATATAGTACAAAATGCGATAAAACATGCGCATGGTGAAAAGAATATAATGATCGTTGGGGAAAAGGATGCGGCGGATAAAATAGCCAAGAAATTAATTACGAGTTCACGCGGATGGTTTGAAATAAAATATATAATAAGTCCTGAAAAGTACGATGAAATCATTAAACATTTTGATGAAATAGATGCTGTTTATATATGTAATGATGTTAAAGAGGATATAAAAACACGACTTTTTTATGACTCAATGAAGTTTAAAAAACATCTTTTTGTTGTACCAAATTTCAGAGATATTCTTATGGTTAAATCGCAATTTGTGCAATTTGATGATGTGCCGGTTGTGAGTATAAATTCTCTCTCATTAACAGAAGAAGATAAATTTATTAAAAGAGTATTTGACGTTGTTTTTTCAATTATTGGAGTAGTAATTACTCTTCCTTTAATGGCAATAATTGCTTTGATAATTAAATTAACATCCCCTGGACCAGTAATTTACAAGCAGACAAGAATAACGGAAAATGGTAAGAAATTTAAAGTATATAAGTTTAGAACAATGTACAATGATGCAGAAAAGATGACGGGGCCTGTTTTAGCCACAGATAATGATCCAAGGATTACAAAAGTAGGTAAAATATTGAGAGCGACCAGACTTGATGAGTTGCCTCAATTGTTCAATGTTTTAAAGGGAGATATGAGCTTTGTAGGCCCTAGACCTGAGAGACCATATTTTGTTGAACAATTTGAAAAACAATATCCATCCTATAAGTATAGGCATAATGTAAAAGCGGGTATAACAGGACTTGCACAAGTATTTGGAAAATATTCAACAGATGCGGATGACAAGTTGAGATTAGACTTGATATATATTAAGAATTATTCATTTTGGTTGGATCTTAAAATAATATTGCTTACTTTAAAAACTGTATTAACTAAAGAAGCTTCTTTTGGAATAAAGGAAGACGTGGAATTGGAAGAATTGTTAGAAAGTCTAGATTACAATGTTTACAGCGAATTAGGTATCACTAAAATAGAAAGGTAAGGGATACATAGATGAAAGTTTTAATTACAGGTGGAGCAGGTTTTATAGGTTCAAACATAGCGGATTTGTTGATTGAAAATGGCTATGAAGTTGTAATAGTTGATAATCTTTCAACAGGAAAACATGAGTTTATAAACAAAAAGGCAGTTTTTTATAATAAAGATATTACAGATGATGATTTACATGAAGTATTCGAAAAAGAGAAACCTGATTATGTGATACATCAGGCAGCTCAAATAGATATACAAAAGTCAATTAAAGAGCCTGTATTTGATGCAAAAGTAAATATCTTGGGTACAGTGAATTTGTTGGAATGTTCTAAAAGTTATAAAGTGAAAAAAATTATATATGCTTCATCAGCAGCGGTATATGGAGATCCTGAGTATCTTGCTATTGATGAAAAACATAAGGTAGATCCTATCTCCTACTATGGGATATCAAAGCATACACCAGAGCATTACTTTGAGGTATATAGGCAATTGTATGGTTTAAAGTATACAATTTTGCGTTATGCAAATGTATATGGAATAAGGCAGGACCCAAAAGGAGAAGGCGGAGTAATATCTATTTTTGTAGATAAAATACTTAAAGATGAGAGGCCTATTATTTTTGGAGATGGAAATCAAACGCGTGATTTTGTTTATGTAAAAGATGTGGCAAAAGCCAATCTTCTGGCATTGGAAAAGGGAGATAACGAGATTGTAAATATAAGCACGAATAAGCCTACAAGTATAAATGAGCTTATTGATTTGATGAATAAAATCATGGGAACTTCTTTGAAGCCTATTTATGCAGAACCTCGTAAAGGCGATATAGTACATAGTTATCTTGATAATAAAAAAGCTTTGGATGTGCTTGGATGGAAACCGGAGTATAGCTTAGAAGAGGGATTGAGAGAGACAATTGAGTATTATAGGGTGAAGTATGCAGAAGATGAGGTTGCAATCAGTAGGGGAGAGTAGCACTTATATTTTATAGATTAAAGTATTTAAACGTAAATGAGAACTATAGTAAGAATAATTAAAAAACTCATTGTATAATTTTAGTAAACACGAAAGGTATATAATTTAAAATAGGGGGATATTTTGATAAAAAGCGCCACTTTTTATATTTCGATAAGTGGTGCTTTTTTTGTGTAACAATACTTCGAAGGGTAGACTTTTTACGTAAATATGGTATAATTATTTTAGTTTGCTCTTTGTTGTAAAATGGAGGATTAAAAATAATCCTGTTTGTCCAAGATGCGGGAAAATAACATCCAAAATTTATGATTATGGAGTACAAAGAATAAAAGATGTAATTAATCATAGTAGACATAGAAGAAGATGCACTTTTAATCTGTTCAAAAGACAAGGTGTAGAATGCGAAAATGTATGTGAATTTGTGTAAGTAATGAATAATAAGTAAGAAAAATATAATTAAGAGATTTAAAAAATTTAAATTCTTGGAAATTATTTAAAAATATTTTAGTAATAATCTTCTAAACGTGGATAAAAGATTTGTAGAATAAGGAGGATAAAAATGGAAGAAGAAATTTCATTGAGAGAGCTTATTGAGGTAATTTTAAAATATAAAAAAACAATCATTATTGTAACTCTTACTGCAACTTTAGTAGCAGCAGTGCTTAGTTTTTTTGTAATAAAACCCACCTATGAAGCAACTACAACTTTATCAGTTACAGATGTAACACCTGCAACAGGCTTTTTTGGTTCAAATACTACGGTTATTCTTCCGGGAAAAGATTCAAATCTTCCGACAGTACAAAGTGACAGTATAGAAAAAGACTTATATGTCAGTAGAAGCATTTAAAGAAGAGGTTACTAATCCTATTGTTCTTATGAATACTGTAAAACAATTAGGATTAGATCCTCAAAAGTACACAATAGAAAATTTAAAAAAGCAAATTTCGGTTTCTGTGATTAACAATACAAATCTTATAACAGTTACTGTAAAGGAAAATGATCCAAAGCTTGCGGCAAAAATTGCAGATACAATAGCGCAAAATTTTCGGACTTATATAATTGAGAGAAATAACAGGCAGACAGATAAATTAATCGAAACTTTGAATAAACTTATAACTCTCCAAAATGATAAAATAAAAGAGGTAACAGCGGAACTTAATAAAATTCAAACAAATTCTCAAGACAAGCTTTTAATTGAGCAGAAACAAAAACAGTTGGATTTACTGAAAACTACAAGAGATATAATGTTAGAAAAATATAATATGCTGGAACTGGTTAAAGAATCGGAACTTGGCAATCAAAGCATTCTTATAACTAGCAAAGCTTTAATACCTGATAAACCAGTAGCACCTAAAAAATCATTGAATATAATTATAGCATTTATATTAGGTCTTATGGTCAGTATTTTTATAGTGTTTTTTATGGAATATTGGAAAAATACAGAGCCAAAAAGAGCTGTAGAGAGTAAATAATAAAAAATTATAGTTTAAGTGAAGAGGGCCATCCCTCTTTTATTTTTGTCAAAATATATCGAAACATTTTTAATGTTTGTGTTGGTTCTTGAGAAATAAAATGGTAAAATATAGATGGATAAAAATATATTTTCACTTTTAAAAGGTTTTGATTTTAAGATATTAAAGAATAGAGATATATATCTAATGAATGACATAAAAAGGGCATAGATAATGTTTTTGAAAATTATAATTCTTTAAGTAGAGAACGTAAGATAACGAGGAGTACCTTTGAAGAAAAAACTAAAGGTATTTAGAATACTCGTAGAAAAAATACTTGATTCAATATATACAACATGAGGGGAGTGTTTAATGTAGTATGGATGAAAACTACAATGTCAAATACGAGATAAAAAAGGATTGGTGGTTAATTGGCATTATCATATTGATATGGATTTTTACATTTGCCATTTTTGGACGTTTACCGGATAAAATTCCAATGCATTGGAACATTTCTGGTCAAGTAGATAGGTTTGGTTCAAAAAATGAGATATTTATTTTGCCTTCTACTATTACAATAATATATTTTGTGATGCTATTTATACCGCTTATTGACCCTAAAAGAGCTAATTATGGCAAATTTGCTGAAGCTTATAGGATAGTAAGAGCGGTTGTGGTAATTATTTTCATGGCAGTATATTTTGCTTCTACGTATTCTGCATTAGGTTATAGAATTGATATGAATAGAATAGGCAATTTTATTATTCCTTTTATGTTGATTGGGTTTGGAAGCGTTATGGGTAAACTACGCCATAATTATTTTGTGGGTATAAGGACTCCTTGGACGCTGGCAGATGAAGAGGTATGGAATGTCACACATCAGGTAGCTAGTAAAATATGGCTCATTGCAGGTATTATTGGATTATTTTTTTCTTTTTTTAAAGGCACATGGGTGATTGTTTTTATGTTTGTGCTGCTAATTACTGCTGTTATGGTACCGGTTGTGTATTCTTATATAATTTTTAAAAACAAAGGAGAGTAGAGGATGGATGAGATTAACAGTAAAGTTTTTTATGATATGGTTATAAGGGTAAGGGGACACAGTAGAATTTACCTTAGGTATTTTTTGGATGTAAGAGCTTTGCCACTTTGGTAAATAAATTATAAAAAGAGGTCAATGCAAAAAGACTGTTAAAAATTTATGCACCCAAATAGCTTATATCCGGTATACGATTCTTTTTTATAAGGGGCTGTAGCATTTTTTAATAGCCAATATATTATAACAATTATTTTTAATTAATTTTTGTTGTATTTAGGGGAATACTGTTTAGGAATTACCGGGGAAGAAGGGGAACCTGCTAATTCATGATGTGGAGAGTGTACAACAGTTATACTATTCATTATTATCTCTATCTCTTTCTCATTATCTTTTATCTTTTTTCTAAGTTCAACTCTTGGGACTACTACTGTTACTTCATGTGGAATATTGATATTTGTCTTTCTCTCTACACTTATATTAAGACCATAAAGGCTCAGTGTTATTTTATCAATGCCCTCATTTTTATTTTTCCAAATACCTTTTATGATGTTTGCTAATTTACCAAAACACATTATAAATATCCCCTATATACATATTATGCATCAATATATATGTGTGCTTTACATAGGGGTCAAATCTAAATTTTTGTAAAAATTTCTCTGGATAAAAGTAGGCAAATGCACTACGCTGACAAGCCCGGACTTCTTCTTTAGCCATTATGACTATAGTGTTCACTACGAAAAGAAAGCTTTTTTCTTCAACAGACCTTGAATGCTACGCTGTAACAATAGAGTTAAGGTTTTTACAGAACTCGGAAATTGCAAATTTTGAAAACTCTGTACTGCAAAGCTCATAAGTGATTTCTTCAATTTTGCGTGAGAGTATATTTGGAAATTAATTCAAAACAAGATTGTAGAAATTTCATAGAAGGAGAGACAATGATGCAGTTGAATATGTGGGGTAAACCTTTTATTAAAAAGGAGAGAGGAGCAAAATGTTTGCGCGTTTTATAGAGCAGGATAGAGAGATAAAAAAGCTTTTTTATCAAAAAATCAAAGAAAAAGAAGAAAGAGAAAAGCAAAAACATCTAGACAAAATTAGTGAGGGCTTTCTTGGATGGCTTTTAGAACCTATTGCGGATGTTGCTTATACATGGAGGCGTATTTCTGAAAAAGAACAGGGAAGTAGTGGTGAAGATTCAGCAGGATGGGCATTGCATTTATGGCTTCCAGGTAATTGTTATAAATGACCTTGTTTTAGAAGTAGAGCCTGACAAGTTTATACAAATTGATCACTTTGTATTAAATACAAACGGAATTTTTGTGTTAGAGACAAAATCATGGGATGGTGCTTTTTTAGGAACAAAAGATAAATGGCGCATGAAACAAGGAAATAAATGGGTTGAAGTTCAAAGTCCTACCAAACAAAATGAAAGGCATGTTAAATTGTTTAAAAAATAGTTAGGAGAAAATTTGCCTGATTTACATGAAAGAATTAAAGATCATATACATCCAATTGTAATATTTAAAAGGGCTAAATGGGTAAAAGCTAAAGATTGCAGCATGCCTGTTGTTATTGGAGGAATGGAGGCTGTTGGAGAAATTAGAAAAGTAAAAGGAGAAAATATATCTGAAGAGGATATTAATTTGATTATTGAAGCTGTAAAAAATGCTAAACCGTTAGATCATGAAGAATGGAAAAGAAAGCATAGTAAAAGGAAAGAAGAGGATGAAAAAGGATACCAAGTTACAACAGGGAAAACTTCAAGTGGTAAAATGTATGTAAGGATTTTGGGAACAAAGGAAGATGCCCAAAAAGTTGCAGAGGAGTATAAAAACCAAAATTATACAATAAGCGAAATAAGGAAGGATAAAAAAGACAAAAATGTATGGTTTTTTTATTATTCTTAAAGCTTGAAAAATAATAAAAATGTTAAGTGGAGCTAAGCTATTAATATTATCCGCAGGGCTTTGCTGTGTTACACATTTTCATTTTTGTCGATATATGGCGAAATATTTTTAATATTTATGTTGGTTTTTGAGAAATAAAATGGTAAAATGAAGACAGAATGAAAATTATTTAGAGACTTAGTAACAGCAATTATAAATTGTTATTCAAAACTTATCATTTATGAGATATAATGATATTAAGAAGGAGCAAAATGTCATGGATGATAAAAATGTAAAGGAAGCTATTCACAATCAGCATGACAAAGGGTATAAATTTTTGTTATCCAGTAAGCGAGTGTTTATAGAGTTATTAAGAAGTTTTGTAATGGAGAAGCATACTAAAAGATACACCAAGAAAAGAATCAAGAAGGAAAGATTTTAAATTACCAGTTATAGTGCCGATAGTATTATACAACGGAGACCATAAATGGACAGCAAAAACAAGCTACAAAGAAACACTAAATTCCTATGAAACCTTTGGAGAATATGCAGTAGATTTCAAATATATACTAGTAGATGTAAATAGGTATACAAAAGAAGAATTATTAAAGTTAGAAAACTTAATAGCTTCTGTATTTTTATTAGAACAAAAAGTAGAATTTGAAGAAATAATGAAAAGGCTTAAGGAATTATCAGAGATATTAAACAACTTGGATAAAGATGAAATATTATTATTTAAAGCATGGTTTAAAAAGATATTACTAGCTAGATTGCCGGAAGAAGAGCGAGAAAATATAGAGAGGATAATAGATGAAAACAAGGAGGTGAAAATAATGATATCAAATCTTGAAAAGACCATATTGCAAGAGATGAAAGAGCGTGAGAAAAGGGGTATTAAAAAAGGGATAAAAAAAGGGATAGAAAAAGGAATAGAAAAAGGAATAGAAAAAGGAATAGAAAAAGGCATGGAGAAGGGAATAGGAGTAACTGTTATTAAGTTATTAGAGAAGAAATTTGGGAATGTTCCTGAAGAATATGTAAAGAAAATAGATGGTGCAAACAGGGAAACGTTGATGGATATTGTTGACAATATATTTGATATAGATAAGATAGAAGATTTAGATAAGTTTTTGAAATAAGGGCACTATGAAAGGTAGTGTCTTTATTTTTTATGGAAATATAAAGGATTTTCAATAAATTTATAGAATAGATAATATAACATACATTAATGTAGTTTTAGGGGGATCTTAGGATGAAGATTGAAGATTTAAAAGGAAAATTTTTTATGGACAATTATATGGACATTGCTATTGAGGAATATTTAAAGTTCAAAGAAACTGTGGATTACGATGAAAAGTATAAAAGAGAAGTTTTAAGCGAAATAAATGATTATTTAAAAGACAAGCGTATTGCTGGGGAGAATGTTATAGAAATAATTAAGTATTTTCAAAGTAAAAATCCACAAAAGGGTGGTTTTGTTCATTGGTCGAATTTAGATGATTTATATAAATATGCAGAAGAAAAACCTTCAGAAGTAGCTGAATTGTTTAACTATCTATATGATGATTCGGCA
Source organism: Thermoanaerobacter sp. A7A (assembly GCF_000445185.1). Taxonomy (GTDB): domain Bacteria; phylum Bacillota; class Thermoanaerobacteria; order Thermoanaerobacterales; family Thermoanaerobacteraceae; genus Thermoanaerobacter. The sequence goes on along the minus strand of NZ_AVAF01000032.1, from coordinate 4,973 downwards.
GATTTAGAAGATAGAATACGAAGATTTGTGAATACTGGGGAAAGATATAATACTACTATTAAATTTGATACTTCTCTTTTTGGATATTTATTAGCAGGTTTTAGTTTAGAGAAGTATCCCTTGTATAGGGATCAGGCATTTAGAGAGTTTTTAAATTCTTTTGGAATTAATGAGTCTTTAACTGAAGATGTAGCAGATAAGTATTCTACCTATTATGAAGTTTGTAATATTTTGCTCGATTATTTTAAAGAGAAAAATTATATAAAAAATCCAGATATGTTGGATGCACAGGATTTCATTTATTGTCTTACCAACTACAAGGAACTGTATGTAAAAGTAAGTGTAAAGTATCTCTATGAACATGCAAAGGTATTGTATTCTTTTAGTAAGGATATAAATGCTTTTTTGGAATATTTAAAGGAATTAGATAGAGAATATTTACAAGTTTTATATGAAAGATACAAAGGTGATGAAAAAGTCAATGAAATTAGATTTAGAGTGTGTGAGATGATTTTAAATGGTGATTATGTGGATGAGAAAAATTTGGAGAGCATAAAGAATGAAGTTGCAAATAAACATGAAAAAGATATTTTAAAATCATGGAATGATTTTAAGATTTTGTTTCCATTATATTATGAAAAGTATAAGGAAAAAGTGAATATAGAAATTAGAAAAATTTACAATAGTATTAAATCGATATTTCCTAATTTTAAATTTAAAGAAAATAAATATATTAGTGATTTTTATGGACCACAGAATTTTGGAGGGAGTAGATGTTGGTTTGCAATATATCCCGAAAAGAAAAAAACACATAAAGAAGCTGCTCAGTTATTTTTTACAATTGGGGGAGATGAAACGGAAAAGTATTCTAATATTTCGTATGGTTTATATATAGGTGATAATATTAATAAAATTCTTGAAGAGAAAGGCACCAAAGAACACGATGATATAGAAACCATTGATAACCCTAATGATTTTACATATAAGAAAATGGTGAAGAAGTTTATTGAAGTTTTTGATAGGTTTAAAAAGATAAATGGTATAAATAGAGAGGACATTATTAAGGTGTCTCATGGGGAAAAGGATAAAAGCGGCGAGGAGGAGAAAGATGGCTTTCTTCATGAAATTGATTTTGAAAGAGAAATTAAAATAAATAATTTATTTTTTGAGGATGCAGAGGTTTTATCAAAGCAAATATCTACTGCTTTAAAATCAGGTAAACACATAATATTGGTAGGTCCTCCTGGAACAGGCAAGTCCAAACTAGCTAAAGAAATATGTAAAAGTTACGGAGTAGAATACGAAATGGTGACTGCCATGTCCGATTGGTCTACTTATGATACTATTGGTGGTTATAAACCTGATAGGGATGGAACTTTGTATTTTGATGAAGGCGTATTTTTACGGCTTTTTAAAAATAAGAAAAATAACAATTCCAATATCAAGTGGCTAATTATAGATGAAATAAACAGAGCTGATATTGACAAAGCTTTTGGTGTATTATTTTCTGCCTTAACAGGGGACAGGGTGACACTGAGTTTTAAGTCAAAATCTGGAGAGAATATAGTCATACGTCCGGAGGAAGATGATGAAGAAGAGGTAGAGATACAAGAACATGGGTATGTAATTCCTAAAGATTTTCGCATTATTGGGACTATGAACACTTACGACAAAACTTCTTTATATGAAATGAGCTATGCCTTTATGAGGCGATTTGCTTTTATTCCTGTTGGTGTGCCAAAAAACATTGATAAGGACCTTGTTGCGAAATATCTTAATATATGGGGGATAGAGGATAAAAGCATCAATAATGTGGATTTAAAAGAGGGACTGGCGGAGGTTTGGAATATTATTAACAAATACAGAAGGGTTGGACCTGCTATTATTGAAGACATTGCCAGATATGTTAGCGTTGAAGGGGATTACACTTCTGCTGTTATACTTTATGTCCTGCCGCAGTTCGAAGGCGTTATGGAGAATGATATTAAAAAATTTGCAGAGGAATTGTATAAAAGCAGTATAGGAGATTTTTCTAGACAAAAGGATAGATTGGATGGATTCATAAAAGACTTTTTTGGAATAAAAATGTGATTTTTAGGGGATTTGACTATGAAGACAAGTAAAGAAGTGCTTTTAGAATCTATCAAAGAGGATTTATTGGTATATTTAAAGTCTGGCAAATTATCTCCGCTACCTTTTTTGAATGAGTTAAATTTAAACATAAATAAGGTTGAAGATTTGTTGAAAATACATTTTTTATTAATGGATGAGGTTAAGGATTATATATTAAATCTTCCAATGATGATTAGGGAATTGAAGGTTTCAACTAATCTTACAAAGGAGATAAGTTATAATAAAATTAGAGGCAGCATAGATTGGAAAGAGACTATAAGACAGAGATTGAATACAAATTATAAAGATAAAACTCTTTTTTCTTATAATGAAAGGAATAAGCTTTATAATACCAAAGAAAATGTAGTCTTAAAAAAGTTTATAGAAGTTTTGTATGACATCGTTATAGGCCTTAATATGGATAGATTTACAGGTTATGATTGGTACGTAGAGGGAGAAAAAATAAATAAAATTGTAAAAGAGATATATGAAAAAAATGTTTATATGAGCAGGATAAATATTGAAGGTATAAATGTCATGGATAGGATGATTGAAGATGTTGCAAAAAACAGGAGTAAACTCTATAGTGATGCAGCTAAGCTTTTAAGAAAGTACAGACAAATTATAAATTTTATTGATTATGAAGAGATTAAAAAACTTTTTGAGAAAACTTTTATAGAAATTGCTGATGAAAATACTTTGTTTGAATTATATTGGGTTGTAAGAATTTTAAGAGATAACGCTTGTAATGAAAAAATGTATATCGTTGATGGCACGAACAATAAAATAGCCAGTTGGGAAGACGGAAATTTACTATACAATATTTATCACAACAGTACTGGTTCTGATAATCTAATATTTAAGATAGGATTTGAGGAAGTAGAAAATATTGAAAATGAATATTTTAGAAGGATGATGGCAGTAGTTAAAAAGACTCACGAGATAGCAGATAAACTTTTTGATGATAAAGGTACTTTGGGCAATATCTTTTGGAGCGGCAGGCCGGATATAATAATAGAAATTATTGATAAAAACACAGGAAGAATAGTAAAAGTTATTTTAGGAGAAGTAAAGTATACAACAGATAGAGAATATATGATACAGGGTTTAAAGGAGCTTTTGGAGTATGTTTATTATATAAAGGAAAAGTCAATAAAAGGCATGTACGTTTTTGACAATCCACAAAGTGGCATAGAAGTGGAGGGTATTTTGTTTGTAGATAATATTGATTTTAAGCCGTTGCACAATGAGATTGTAAAGGTGTATGGGACGGATACTAAAGAGATTTTGCTATAACTTATCAGTAAGATTTGTAGGCTATTAAGTTACAACAGGTAAAACTTCAAATGGTAAAATGTATGTTAGAATTGTCGGTGCAAAAGAAGATGCCCAAAAAAAGGGCCGTGGTGATTAAGCTTGTTTATTTGCTTTTTGCGGTTTGCGTCCTGCAAAGAATTCTATTACAGCAAGAATTAGAACGATAACTCCCCAAACAGTCATGTCATGTTTAATAGAGAAAAAAGAGACAAATTTATCGAAATATATTGGAATTTTATTTATATTTATGTTGTTTTTTGGAGAATAAAATGGTAAAATTATAAATATAATAGTAAAATTGTTTTATTTTTTAGAAAAGAGGAGGGAAAAATGGAAAAGAAAACGATATTGCCAAGTGATAAAATTGAAGAGGAAATAAGAGAAAAAGTAGAAATTTGGGAGACAATACCAGCCAGAGAAGCTGAAGATTATTATTACAAAGAGATATTCCCATTGGTAATAGAAAAGTTTCAGTTAGATAATAATACTAATTTTCATGGAAGATATGAAAACCTGATTTTGTCATTAGGTTTTTCTTTTGAACCTCTCGTATTAACTATACATACTATATACAGTTTTTAGCCTACCTATAAGGGATTGAAACAATTAAAACGAAAAGGTTTTATCCATATGGTACCTTTTTTGGTAACAGATTTATATTAGAGCTTGAAGGAAGAGTTAATGGTGGTAGGCTTTGCAACAGTTTTTATTAATCTTAATTTTGCAAGTTTCCAAAAAATACGATAAAATTACAGTAAATTACCCGATTTGCAAAGCATGTGTGATGTTCTTCGTTATAAAAATAAGCTTGAAAAAGAAGTATTTAACAACGCAATTCAGCGTTATGTTAAAGAACAAGAGAAAAGTAATTTACATAAAGGATTTTCAATAACAAGTCATCTAATTTTTTACTGACATACATAAAAACGTACGTTATAATTAATTTAAAAGGAGTGATTTTTATGAAAACAATACCGGTAACAACGGTAAGACAAAATATATACAAAATTTTAGAACAAATAATGGTAAGTAATGAACCTATACAGATAACTTCTAAAAAAGGAAATGCAGTCTTAATTTCCGAAGAAGATTGGAATGCTATTCAAGAAACGCTATATTTGTTGTCAGTACCAAATTTAAGAGAAAGCATCATAGAGTCAGATAAAATTCCCTTGGAAGAGTGGAAGGATGAAAAGGACTTAGGATGGGATATAAGTTAAAATTTTCTAAATACGCTCTAAAAGATGCAAAAAAATTAGAAGCGTGTGGACTTGACAAAAAAGCAAAAGAAATTTTAAAAATATTAAAAGAAAATCCGCATCAAAATCCTCCTCCATACGAAAAATTAAAAGGTGATCTCCAAGGGAAACTTTCAAGAAGAATAAATATTCAGCACAGAATAATTTATGAAATTTTAGAGGATGAACACATTATAAAGATGTATAGGATGTGGACACATTACGAATAGGAATGAATGCTGAGGAATTGGTAAGAAATGAATAATGCTATAAAATAGAGAATTTAGATAATTTCTACGGCAGGCT
>NZ_AVAF01000031.1 GCF_000445185.1 Thermoanaerobacter sp. A7A | reverse complement strand
AGAAATTATTGATAAAAACACAGGAAGAATAGTAAAAGTTTTTTAAAAATTTTGTTTTACGGCTCAAACTTGTTAAAATAGAGTTAAATAAAAGAGAATGAGGGGAGAGAAAATGGGGGCTCTTGTCCTTCTTGTAGGGCTTCCAGGTGCAGGCAAGTCAACTTTTGCGGCAGAGCTCAAGAAAAAGCGGTACATGCAACAGAATATAACTTTGGTATCCAGTGCGTTAAAATAAGTCAGAACTTGTTGAAATTTTCTTAATATTTACATCAGCGATATTATATATTACCTTGAAAATAAGTAAGAGCAGATAAAATCCTGCTCCCTATCTAAAGTTTACAAATTCTTCTATGAAATAATCAATCGCATTTAATCGGCTCTTTATATGCAAACCAATTTTAGTCCTTTCACACAAATCAACCAATAAATGAAATAAATACTCATCTCTTACAAATATTTTCTTTGGTTTACCCATATTTAAAATATATGGAATTACCATATCAAAAATATATTGCACTTCATCGTCTTCTGGAGAAAGAATATGTTGATCTATTATCATCCCTGATTTAGAATCAGCAAGAATACAAATTCTCCCTGCAATTGGTCTATCATATTCTTTATCTCTAATTATGGTATTCAAGTACGCTATATCAACTTCTATTTCGGCAGAAGTAGTTGTTTGCTTTGCCATTCTTGATAAAAGAAGCTCATCTTTTAATATAGGGATTAAATATTTTCTTTGGGGTAACAAAAGGGGAGCTGCTAAAGTAACCCATTGATTTTTTTGCTCATCGTATTTATGAACTAAAGTTTCTCCCTCTTCGAAGTTAACTACAATATCTTCTTCAATGTAATTTTTTAGTGCTTGTAATAAATGTCTCATTATTGCTGTCTGTTTTAATACTTCTTCTTTATTCAAAATATAAGGAGCATATCCTTTCTTGAAAGACCTAAAATAGATCCAGTTATTTCTACCTCTAAACTTCAATCCCAGGGCCCTTACAATTTGCAATTCTTCTTTAAACAACTCTTCTCTATCCCCAAAATAGCATATAATTACATTATCTTCTTGAAATCGCTGAATTTGCTGTGGTGGCATATCAGTAGTCTCAATAATTTTATAAAAATTGTCCAAAGCATCAAACCCAAAATAAAAACCTATACCGTAAAATTCTCCTCCTCTTCCCATTACACTACAATATACTGGTTCTTCATTTTCTGGCAAAATTAATGTTATTATATCTACATCCCAAAAATATTTCCAAGGATTTAATTCCTTTATTTTAACAGTTACCTCATACAATTCTTTCCACTCTTCTAATGTCGCTTTTTCTTTCATTACTATTTACACCCTTCCTTATAAAATTTTCTTATGTCTTTTACATTGTAAGGCTCTTCAACCTCTTAATTCTCTCTTCAATCGGTGGATGAGTTGCAAATAACTTTTCCGCTCTTCCAAAAGGATTTGATATAAACAAATGAGCTGTTGCGTCAGAGGTAACTCTCATGGGTCTAGTATAATTACCTATTTTTTCAAGAGCTGATGCAAGACCATAGGGATCTCTTACAATATAGGCACCAGTTGCATCTGCCAAATATTCTCTTTGTCTTGAAATTGCAGACCTTATAATTAATACAATAAGAGGAGCAATAATAGAAAAAATAAGCCCAATAATGAGGAGAATTATAGCTCCATTGTCATTTTTATCTCTTCTTCTGCTTTCTCCCATTCCCCACCACATACTTCTTAGCATTACATCCCTGAGTAAAATTATAAGTCCTGCAACAACTGCAACAACCGTCATCAAAAGTATATCTCTATTTCTGATGTGAGATATTTCATGAGCTATTACTCCTTGGAGCTCTTCTCTATTCATCATTTGAAGTAGACCGGTTGTGACACAAACAGAAGCATGCTTTGGGTCTTTGCCCGTAGCAAAAGCATTAGGTTGGGATTCTTCCATTATATAAACATTGGGCTTTGGTATACCTGCTGCGAGAGCGACTTCTTCCACAATATTATGAAGAACATAATATTCTTCCGGATGTGCCGGGATGGCTCCCACTGATGCAAGAGCTATTTTATCCGACTGTTCATACGCTATCCAATTATACAGCACAATAAAAATTGCTAAAAGAACTATTCCTGTAAGTCCCCAGTTGAAATACCATACAAAAAAATAACCTATAGCAAAAAGTATAAGAGAAAATGTAACTATAAATAGATAAGTTTTCCTTACATTTTCTGCTTGAAGTTCATATAGAGTTTTTCTAGACATTATACTCACACCCTTTAATCAAAATTGAACATTAATAGGCCCTCTTTCACCTTCATCAACAGGATAATATTCCTTGGGTGTTAATCTCATCATATTTGCAACAATAGAAGCAGGGATTCTCTGTTGTGCTGCATTGTACTGCATGACTATATCATTATAAAACTGTCTTGCAAAAGCAATTTTATTTTCTGTATTAGTTAATTCTTCTTGGAGTTTTAAAAAATTTTCATTTGCCTTTAATTCCGGATAATTTTCTGCAACAGCAAAAATTGTCTTAAGAGCTTGTGTAATCTGATTATTAGTATCTCCTACTTCTTTTACTGATTGAGCTCCCATTGCCTTAGCCCTTAATTCTCCTAAATTTTCAAAAATCTCTTTTTCATGAGCAGCATATCCTTTTACTGTATTCACAAGGTTAGGTATAAGGTCATATCTTCTCTTTAACTGTACATCTATTTGCGCCCAAGCATTTTCTACTCTGTTTTTCAAATTAATAAAACCATTGTAAGTCACAATAAACCACAAAACTATAACTGCTACGATACCTAAAATTATCCATATCATTTGATTTCCTCCTTCATATTCATTATAAATTTCTGACCTACCATATTTGCTCCTTTAATTTTCTTACACTAAGTTTGACATTTTAATAGCTTTTATATTCTTGTTTTCTTAAATCTTTCTTAGTTTCATTATATTATATATCTATTATACATGCAACAGAATATAACTTTTGGTATCAGGTGTTCCAAAATAAGTTTAGATTATTTTTGTCATGGTATGTCGGAATTTTCTTAATATTTGTGTTGGATTTTGCTTTATAAAATGATAAAATTAAAATTAAGGTGTAGAAAGGTAGGGTGATATTTTATGAAAATTGGTGTTATAAGTGACACTCATGGAGATTATAAATCATGGGAAAAGGCGTGGGATTTTTTAAAGGATTCGGATATTATTTTACATGCAGGGGATGTTTTATATCATGGACCCCGTAATCCAATTCCTGAAGGATATGACCCTAAAAAACTTGCTGATGCAATAAATGCTTGTCCTGTTCCGCTTTTGATTGCGGAAGGGAATTGTGATGCTTATGTTGACCAAATGATGCTTGAGGTGCCTATACAAACGCCGTATGTTTTTGCTTTCATTGAAGGGAAGAGATTTATGATTAATCATGGTCACAGTATTTCTGACGAAGATATACATAAGTTGATTAAGAAGTATAAATTGGATTATTTTATAACGGGACATACGCATATTCCTTTAATAAAAAAGATTGAAAATTGTGTGGTGATTAATCCGGGTTCTACATCTCTCAGCAAACGGGAAGATAAGATTAATTCGGTAGGATTTATTGAAGTTGAAAGTGGAAGTGTTCATATAATTGATTTGGAAAGCGGAAAAGATATTTTGTTTTTGGAATGATATGTAAGTTTAGAACTGCTTAGTAAGTATTTAAACCAAAAGCTTATTATAAACCAATTGCAGTTTAGTATTATGCATACAGGTATGATAGATTCTGGTTTTAATGTGAATATGAAAGTAGATCAGTCTATAGATAGAGATGGCAGTGTTTTGGAGTATTGCAGGTTAAAGAATATTACGATACAGGCGTGGTCACCGTTCCAATATGGATTTTTTGAAGGCACTTTTTTAGATAACGAAAAATTTAAAGAACTTAATGACAAAATTGACGAAATTGCTGCTAAAAAGGGTGTGCCAAGTATTGCTATACCTATTGCATGGATTTTAAGACATCCAGCAAAGATACAACCTATTGTTGGTACGACAAATCCTGCTCGATTGAAAGACATATGCAAAGCATCAGAGATTGAACTTACAAGAGAGGAATGGTATGAGTTATATAGAGCTGCAGGGAATAAATTACCATAAAGGCGAGTATTATTTTATGATAAAGAAAATAAAGTTTACAAAGAGGTACTAAGCAATTAGTACCTTTTTTATAATGAATTTGGTTAGAGTGCTTGAGAGGATTTTTTGCTTCTCCTCGGGTATCCCAGAGTATTGTGAATACTTAAAAGTAAAGTAAAGTGTGATATAATGAAATTAAGAAGGAAATGGCAGGACAATTGAGAAAGATTGTAATATAGATGATAATATGTTTCTATTCGTTAATTGTAGGGGAATAATGAGAAGAAGGGAGTGATTCCCTATGGGGTAGAAGTTATACAGGGGTATACAGTTCTAAAAGATGGGATTAATCGATGGCGAATTCCCAAGTTTGGAAAAATGAGAGTGGATGTTGTAATATATGTGAATGATACGTTAAAAGAGCTTTTATATGAAGACCAGTCTTTGAAGCAGCTTGTCAATGCTGCTAGTCTTCCCGGAGTTATGGAACCTGTTATAGGTATGCCGGATATCCATGAGGGGTTTGGGCTTCCCATAGGAGGAGTTATGGCAATAGATGAGGGAGGTGTCATTTCAGCTGGCGCGGTAGGGTATGATATTAATTGTGGTGTAAGGCTTTTAAGAACTAACCTTGAAGCAACGTATTTTAATAAAGAGCTTTTAAGTAAACTTATAGAGCGGATTGAGTATTATGTTCCAACAGGCATAGGGAAAAAGGGAAAACACAAGGGTATTACACGGGTAATTTTTGATGATGTAGTGCACAGTGGGGTAGAAGCCGTGATTAAAGCGGGTTTTGGAAAAAAATCAGATCTGGAGTATATTGAAGAAAATGGTGGGCTTTCAGGTGCTGATCTTTCTGCGGTATCGAAGGAAGCACAGGAAAGAGGAGAGGAACAACTTGGCACTTTAGGTGGAGGCAATCACTTTATAGAGATTCAACGAGTTGATTCTATTTTGGATGAAAAATTGGCAAGACAATTTGGGCTTTTTAAAGGGCAAATTGTCATTATGATTCACACGGGAAGCAGAGGGTTTGGGCACCAGATTGCTACAGATTATACAAAGATTTTATGGGAAGCGGCAAAGAAATATGGAATTGAGGTACCTGAAAAAGGGCTTGCAGCGGCTCCTATTGATTCGAAAGAGGGCAAAGCGTATTATAAAGCGATGGCAGCTGCAGTGAACTTTGCTTTTTCAAACAGGCAGATAATCATGTTTGATGTGATAAGGGCTTTTGAGGATGTTTTGAAAAAGTCTGAGGAGTCTATGGGGTTCCAACTTGTGTATGATGTTGCCCACAATATTGCTAAGTGGGAAGTACATGGCGGTAAGAGACTTCTTGTCCACAGAAAAGGAGCCACAAGGGCTTTACCATCAGGACATCCTCAAAATCCTTCTTTTTACAAAGAATCAGGGCATCCTGCTCTTATTCCCGGCAGTATGGGTACAGGTTCTTATGTGGTGGTTGGCACAGAAAAAGCGGCAGAGACCTTTTATTCTGTGAATCACGGAGCAGGACGAAGGCTTTCACGAAATAAGGCTAAAAAAATCAGTAAAGAGGAATTTGAAAAGGCTATGGGGGATGTAGTATACAATGTTCGGTCTTATAAAGATATCGCTGATGAGTCGCCACTTGCTTACAAAGACGTAGAAGAGGTTGTGTCTGTTCTTGAGAAAAGAGAAATTACTATACCTGTTGCTCGATTTGTGCCTCTTGCAGTTGTAAAAGGCGCAGATTAATGGGTAAGTTTGCAAATACATTGCTTTATAAGGTATTGTTGTGGACTATAGGAATAATAGTGACGGTTTTAAATGCGATGCTTCTTATGAGCTTTGTTGGATGATTGATACTTTTTTAATTAAATGTTAAAATTAAAATGTAAAGATATAAATATTTTGTTTAAGAAAGTTTAATTGAAGTGAAAGCTGAGGTGAGTGATAATGAAATCAAATTTGAATGAAATACTCAATCTGATAGATAATTTATCATTTGCAGAGAAAAAAATCATTTATAAAAAAATGCAAAACGAGATAAACAGCAAATTGCTTGATATATTAGAAAAAACTAATGAAAGAGCCGAAAAATACCCCATATCATTAGAAGAAATAACTGAAGAAGTAGAGTATATTAGAGGGAAAAGATATGAAAAAAATTAAAGTAGTTATTGATACAAATATTTTTATTAGTGCTTTTCTAGGGAAGTAAAAATGCAAAATTTTTAATGAAAGAAATTTTTAACGATGAATATATACTCATAATGTCAGCTGAACAATTGCTAGAAATAAAAGAAGTATTGAATCGACCTAAGTTTAAAAAGTATGTTTCTAAGTCAGAAATTGATGCACTTATTGAATTGCTTTCTTTGAAAATAGTTGAGCCTGTTATATATCAAAAAATCACAGATTGTAGAGATGAAAAAGACAATATGATTCTTGAAGAAGCTGTATATGGAAATGCGGACTATATAATAACTGGTGATGATGATTTGCTTGTATTAAATCCTTATAGATGGATAAAGATTGTTGAGCTAAGAAGTTTCTTAAAAGAAATGTATGATTTGTAAAGTAGAGATATTTATTTAAGAAAATAAGAAAATGATGATAAATTATGAGAGGGGACCGGTAAGATACCCTTGATTTTTTTATTAAAAAATTGAGGTATACTAGTGTTTTGCAAAGTTTTGTTGGGTGATTGATATAAATGCTATAAAATGGTAGAATATATGTAAAGAATCTTGTGTGGTGAGGAAGATGAGTATCACTGATGAAGAGAAAAAGAAAATACGTGAAAATTGGCGGTTAAAGAGTAAAAAAGAGAAAGAAATGCTAGAAATACGAAAAAAGGATGCATTAGATAAAGCGTATAAGATTGCTAAATTTTTGAAAGAAAAATATAATGTGAGTAAAGTTGTCTTGTATGGATCACTGGCAAGGGGATTTGATTTTTGGGAATTTTCGGATATTGATATTTTTGTAGATGATTGGGACGATGATAAGTTTAACTACTGGACAATGTTTGTTGAGATAGAGAATATTGCAAGGCCTTATAAAGTGAGTATAGTTACACAACGAGATGCTACGGAGGCTTTGTTAAAGGAAATAGAGAAAGAGGGGAGGGAAATAGGGTAGTGGATGTGGGTAAGGTAAATAATACTAATTGTGTTAAAATAAGAATTTTGGTGGGGTGATAGTATGAAAGTTAAGTTTACTGTAGTTATTCAAAAAGAAGAAAATTGGTATGTAGCAAAGTGTATTGAAAACAGTGTTGCATCTCAGGGGAAAACTATAGAGGAGGCATTAGATAATCTAAAAGAAGCATTAGAGTTGTATTATGAAAATGGAGAGCTTGACCTGGAAGAGAAACCGCTATTTATAACAACAGTGGAGGTAGCAATATAATGGGATCGAAATATCCAGTTCTGCCGCCAGACAAAATTTTGAGAGCACTAAAAGAATTTGGATTTGAGAAGATTTCTCAAAAAGGTAGTCATATAAAGCTTAAGAACCCAGATGGTAAAGTAGTTATTGTACCGTTACATTATGAGATAGCTAAAGGAACGTTAAAGAGTATTCTCGAACAGGCAGGAATATCATTGGAGGAATTTAAAAAACATTTATAATGGTCTATTATTAGAAAGGAGTGAGATTTATGCCAATTGTAAATTTAATTACAAAAGAAAAGATTGCATCAGAAAAGAAAGAAATTTTAAAGAAAGAATTTGCCGATGTGATGTATGAAGTTGCAGGAAAAAGTGAAAATTGGCTTATGGTAAGATTTACTGAAGAAGAGGATATATTTTTCCATGGACAACCTCTTAAAGAGGGTGGCATTGTCGAGATAAAGCTTGTTGGCAAACTTCAAAAGGGACAAAAGGAAGAAATATCAAAAAGGATTTGTGATGTTTTAAATAAGGTTTTGGGCTATAGAAAAGACAGTATTTATATGGTTATCCAAGAAATAGAAGGACAGAATTGGGGTTATAATGGAAGCACTTTTTAAAAATGGAATGCTTAAAAGTGAAAATGATGAGAAGATTTTTTAAATCCTTATTATTTCCATAAATTTGGGAAATGATAAGGATTTTTGTTTCAAAAGGTCAAAAAATAAATTGAAATGATGGAGTATTAAGTTTACAATATATATGAAATATAAATGCAAGGTGAAGTGTTATGGAAGATAAACTTGATTTGAATGTGATAAAACCGATTGAAGAGGTAAAGTATTTGTCTGCGGAAAATGCTTCGCGATATCGCCTTATCATGAGGTATTTTTATGAACAGTACCAGAAATTTAAATATTGGCCGTACAAAGAGGATGTATATGAATATGTAAGTCAATTTGATATGTTTGCTGACTATACAATGGAAAAATGTGAGCAGGACTTAAAAGCACTTACTGAATGGAAAAACCTTATTGCGACACAAGATACCAGTAAAGCTTCTACGATTGACGAATTTAAAAACAAAAAATTCAGGTATCAGCTGAGTCCATATTCTATTGAGATAGAGAGAATGACCATAAGGCTGGAAAGCATCGTCGGTTATGGTGGGTCACTACAGCCGTCTTTATTTGAAAGGATTTACCGCAATTTAATAAAGATAAATGAAATGGCGAAAAAAGAGGATTTACAGGAAATAAACAGATGGTGGGAAGACCTCAATACCGACTTTGAAAATATATATCACAATGCGACAGATTACATTGCAAGTCTTCAAAGCTCTAACGCTGATGAACTTATGAAGTCAGAGCAGTTTATAATTTACAAAGACAAACTTATAGAATATTTAAGAGATTTTATAAAAGACCTTCAGAGATTTTCTGTTGCCATAGAGAGCTTTTTGAAAAAGGTGAGTCCGGAGGTTGTCAATTCCGTTGTAGATAAGTTATGCCAATATGAAATGAGTATCCCAAGAATTGACAGGGTTTTAAATGAAGAGGAAGTAAAAGAAGATTTGATGGATAAGTGGAATAACATATCTTTTTGGTTTACAGGTCATAATTTTGAAGACAGCGAGGCAGTAAGGCTTCTTAATATATCAAACGAAATAATCAGAAAAATAACAATGTATGCGGCGAGAATAGCAGAAAACAGGATGAAAGCTGCCAGCAGAAAGAATGAATATATTGCTCTTTCTAAAATGTTTGCAAAAGCAAGCAATATAAAAGAAGCACACCTTTTGTCTGCGGCGGTTTTCGGTTGCTTTTACACAAGGCACATAAAAGGTGATTTTGAAAGAAAGACAGAAAGTGTAAACCAGAGCGTATGGGAAGAACCGCCCTTTAAAGTGATTATAAAGCCAAAAACAAGGAGCTACGGTAATTCTGTTAAGACAAATGCGATTATTGATAAAAGCGCTGACAAGACGGAGATGCTGATGGACTATCTCAATCAGAAAAATATAGAAGATGAAATAATAGCAAGTTGCATTGTTGGCAATAGAATAAGGATAAAGGATTTACCTGTTGTAAAACCTTTTGTGAGGGCAACGATACTTAAATGGATAGGAAAAGCGATGGCAAGAAATGGCTTTATAGGTAAGACAGAAGATGGCAGAACATACAAGCTTCATATGCCAAAGAATGGTGAGAGGGCAATACTAAAATGCACAGATGGTAATCTTGATATGCCTGATATTGTAATTGAGTTTGTTGATTGAAGGTGAAAATATGGAAGAACTTCAGATGCTTCTTGAAAATTTTTGGATACTGAGAGAGGATAGAGAAAATTTCAACAAAATAAGAGATGCGGAGAATAAAATAAAACCTTTTGTTGAAGAAAAATTAGGATATAGATTGATTATAAACCCATATATTATTAAGTTGGAAAAAGTGCCGTCAGATGTTGAAGAGTGGATGGGGATAGATGCATTTCAAATGCCTATGGATTATGCATTTTTGTGTTTGCTCTTAGCTTTTTTGGAGGATAAAGGACCAGAAGACCAGTTTGTGCTGTCTAATATAACGGAATACATAGAGGCGCAATATGATGGACCTGATAAAGTAGATTGGACGCTTTTTCAGCACAGAAAGTCACTTGTGCGGGTGCTCAATTTTGCTGTAGATATCGGTATAATTAAAATAGATGATGGTGACCACGAGAGGTTTTCAGAGAGTGAAGATACTGAAGTTCTTTACGAAAACACAGGTATTTCAAGGTATTTTTTGAGGTCTTTTAACAGAGAAATTACAGAAAACATGAAGATTGAGGATTTTTTGCAGGAGGACTTAAATCTTTCAAACTCCAAAGATGCGGTTATACAGAGAAGGCACAGGGCGTACCGAAAACTTATTCTTTCACCTTCTGTGTATAGTGAAGGACCTGATGACCAAGACTTCATGTATATAAAAAATTACAGAAATACTATAGCGAAAGATTTAGAGGAGTATCTTGATGCAAAACTTCACCTCCACAAAACTTCTGCTTTTGTTCTCTTTAATGACAACAAATATTTAAAGTCCTATTTTCCCGACAAAAACAAAAACATATCTGATATAATGCTGCAGGTAAGTAAAATTATAAGACAAATGATTGAAGATGGAAAACTCGCCTATAATCCTGATGATACTATAGATATAACTGAAGCAGAATTTATAAATATTATTTTGAAAGTAAAGGAAAGATTTAGTGATGGTTGGTATAAGTCTTACAGGGAAATGAGTGAAAAGCAGCTTATAGAAGAGGTCATTGAAAACATGGAAAGCTTTAAGATGATAAAAAGAGTTGAGGAATTGCATTCTATTAAAATATTGCCTATGGCGGCAAAGTTAATTGGGGAATATCCTCCAGATTTTGAAAAAGGAGAAGGTGCAGATGAGTGAAAAATTAGCCGAAAGATGGATGATTAACAGGATTGGGCTTCTTAATTTTTGGTATTATGATGATGAAATATTTGAGTTTGCAGATGGAAGGCTTCTTTTAAGAGGTGCTAATGGTTCTGGAAAGTCAGTGACAATGCAGAGTTTCATACCTTTAGTATTAGATGGCAACAAAAGTCCTGAAAGACTTGATCCCTTTGGCTCAAAGGCGAGAAAGCTTGAGGACTATCTTCTTGGGGAAGAAGAGGTAAGTGGGCTTGATGAAAGAACTGGCTATCTTTTCATGGAATTTAAAAAAGAGAAAAAAGACAGCTACATTACAATAGGCATTGGACTAAAGGCGAAAAGGCATCAAAATATGGACTTTTGGGGCTTTGTAATACTTGACGGCAGGCGTATAGGTATCGACTTCTTTTTATACAAAATGGAAATAGGCGATGACGGCAAAAGAGTAAAAGTCCCACTTACCAAAAAAGAACTTAAGAATAGAATAGGTGAAGGCGGAGAAGTAGTTGAAAGCCAAAAAGAGTACATGGAAATGGTCAATAAATACATTTTTGGCTTTAGTTCTATCGAGGAATACGACGAGCTCATAAAACTGCTGATACAGCTTAGAAGTCCAAAGCTTTCCAAAGACTTCAGGCCTACTGTGATATATGAAATTATGAAAGTTTCACTGCCTTCTCTCACAGATGATGATTTGAGGCCTCTTTCAGAAACCATAGAAAACATGGACCAGATTAAGATGCACCTTGATGTTCTTTACAGGAATATGGCTGCAGTAAAAAAGCTTAAAAATGAGTATGACAACTACAACAAATACATTCTTTATGAAAAGGCTGGGGATTTAGTAAAGGCATACAGCGATTTATACGCATCAAAAAAAGAATACGATAATTTAACTAAAGATATTGAAAATTACAGAAGTACAATAGCAAACTTAGGGAATGACATCATTTCTCTTGAAAGTGAAAAAGAAGCCTTAAAGAAAAAGGAAGAACAGCTTTCAAGTGGTGATGCTAAAAGAACCCAAAAGGAGTTATTAGAAGAAGAGGATCGATATAAGCAGTATTTGGAGGATAAGTCTAAAAAAGAAGGAGAACTCCGGAATAAACAAGATAAATATTATGGTTTAGAAAGAAAGATAAAAAACATTGAGGAACAAAAATACAAACTGGATAAAGAACTACAGGATAAATTAGAGGATATATCTTCAATTGCACAGGATATAGATTTCATGGAACATGAGTTTTCTGTAAGTGAACTTAAAAAAGTGTATGGAAAAGAATTTGATTTTACTTATTGGAAAAATGAATTAAAAAAGCATAAAGATAAAATAAAGCGTGCCATCAATGCATTGAGAGAAGAAATAGAAGCAAATAAAAGGTATGATGCCGCACTTAAAGAGCAGGAAAGGCTTAAAAAAGAAAGAGAAGACAGGGCTAAAAAGCTTAATGAGGCAGAAAGGCTTTTTGACGAACAAAAAAGAGAGTACGTTGAGAGAGTTTATAGTTGGTCGCAGGGCAATGCAGAACTTAAGCTTTTAAGTAGCCAACTGGAAGGCTTAAGCCGTGTCATACTGGCGTATGGAGAGGATAAAGGATTTGACGATATTTTGGCTTTTGTGAGAAAACCCTATGAGGAAATACTAAATGGAATTCAGCAAGAAATTTTAAGATTAGAAAATCAAAGAGAGGTAAAAGAAAATCAGCTTCATGAGAAAGAAAAGTTATTGGAGGAATGGAAAAACAAAAAAGATCCTGAGCCTGAAAGAGATGAACAAGTCATAAACAACAGAAAAAGGCTTAAAGAAGCTGGAATTCCTTACATTCCTCTTTACATGGCGATTGATTTTAAAGAGGATGTGGATGATAAGACAAGAGGCAATATAGAAGCTGCGATAGAAGACATGGGGCTTTTGGATGCTCTTATCGTGCCAAAAGAATATTTTGAAAAAGCTCTTCAAATGGACAGCAATATGGCGGATAAATATGTTATGCCTGGAAGCTTTAATATGATGTTAAATGTATCTCAATATTTTAGAGTAGTTGACAATGAAGAAGGAGTTTCACCAGAAGATATTTCAGATGCTTTAAGCAATATATTTGTATCAGAAGAAGGCGGGACAACCTATATCGATTCAAATGGCGCATATGGAATAGGAGTAATAAAAGGGAAAGCACGGGATGGAGTTAAATCAAAGTACATCGGGAGTGAGTCTAGAAAGCGCTACAGAGAAGAGCTTATTAAATCTATACAAGAAGAAATACAGGCTATAAAAGCTGAAATATCTGCAATCGATGAGGAAATAAATGCAAAAAAATTAAGGATACAGAGGCTGGATTACGAATATTCGGCATTTCCCGGGAAAGAAGATATTGAAGAAGCATATAGATATTTAAAAACGGCAAAGGCTGATTACGAATACACCTCTCATAAACTGGATGAACAGCTTTTCACAGTTAAAAACTGTTTTGAGGACCTTCAGAAAAAGAAAGCTGTTGTAAGAGAATTGACATCTGGTATAAACATACATCCAGATATTGATACCTATTCTTCTGCGTATGAATATGCGGAAGAATACGCTTCAGGGCTTAATGAAGTAGAAATACTATACAACAAATATGTTTTGCTCATTTCAAACGAAGAAATGTTATTGCAGCAAAAACAAGATTTAGAATACGATATTGATAACTTAAAGTACGAAATAGATGTACTGGAAAACAAAATACAGAGTTCTGTTAAGAAAATTGAGATGCTAAAAGAGACATTAAAAGAACTTGGACTTGAAGAAATTGAAAAAGAACTGGAGATTTGCCTAAAAAGGCTGGAGGAAATACCTAAAGAGATTACAAATAAATCAGCCGAAAAAGCAAAACTTGAGGAGCGGCTACAGAGAAGCTTAAAAGACCTTTTAAACATTGAAGAAGAGATTAATCTTAAAGAGGAAATTTACAATATTGTTGAAGAGGGTTTAAAAAGGGAATTAGCACTTGGCTTTGTCAAGCAAGACGTTGAAATGGAGGATATGTTAAAATTAAGTAAAAGCATTCTTTCTGAATACAAAGGCTTTTTTGACAAGGCGGGCTTTGACAGAGAAAAGTTTACAGAGAGACTTCAAAATGTGTATTTTGAAACTCGCAACGAACTTTTAGAATATGGGCTTTCAATTGGCAATATCTTTGACGAAGCTTGTGAGGGAGACAATGAAAGAATAAAAGAGGCAAAGAATAAGCAGAGAAGGCTCAATATTACGGCAAATATAAATGGTAAAATTGTGTCTTTATATACGCTTTATTCTAATATTGAAGAAGATATAATGGCGAATGAAAGCCTTTTAAGAGAGACTGATAAGATTCTTTTTGAAGAGATTATAATGCACAATGTGGGAATTAAGATAAGGGCAAAGATTTTTAAAGCAGAAGAATGGGTAAAGAAAATGAACAAACTTATGTCTGAAAGGGATACTTCCAGCGGACTTAAGTTCTCTATTGAGTGGAGAAGCATTCCTGCTTCCAATGAAGAAGAACTTGATACAAAGGAACTTGTAGACATTTTAAAATCCGATGCTGATATGCTGAAAAAGGAAGTCTTCGATAAAGTTGTAAATCATTTTAGGTCAAAAGTAGAAAGAGCCAGGAGGGCAATGGAGGAAAAAAACAATACAGAAACTTTTCACAAGATTATGAAAGAAATATTGGATTACAGGGATTGGTTTGAGTTTAAGCTTTACTACCGAAAAGAAGGGGAAAGCCGCAAGGAGCTTACTGATAATGCCTTTAATAAGTTGAGCGGCGGAGAAAAAGCGATGGCCATGTATATACCTTTGTTTTCCGCGGTTTACTCAAGATATGAGGGAGCATCGCCGACTGCACCTCGCATAATATCTCTAGATGAAGCATTTGCAGGAGTTGATGACACAAACATAAGGGATATGTTTAAACTAATTGAGGACTTAAGATTTAATTATATAATGAATTCGCAGGTTTTGTGGGGAGATTATGACACTGTTCCCAAGCTTTCAATTTATGAACTTGTAAGGCCAAAAAATGCAAAGGCTGTATTGGTCATGAAGTATTTGTGGGATGGAAAGGTAAAGCACCTTATACTTCCTGAAAAAGAGGAGGTTGCCGCTACAGAAGTGGGTGCTGTAAATGAATAAAGAAGAACTTAAATATTTTAAAGAAAAAAAGGGATACAAGAGGATTTTTGAAGGTATACGGGAAAAGTACAGAAGTTTAGGACGTCTTGGAGGCGTTGTAAAGCTTGATAATCTTACGGAAGATGAAAAAGAAGTACTTACAAACCATTTTAAAAAAGACTATAGGACAAAAAAATCTGCATCCATTGATGTGGCAAAGTTTGAAGAGTCGCTAAAAAATACGCGATTTGAGGAGTATACGCTAAAAGACATACTGGAATACTATTTTGGCGAAAAACTCACCAGCAAAAAAGAGGATATGGAAATATTGGCAAAAGAAAGAGAAGAGTTCTTTAAAGAGCTCTTCTCTAAATACCAGGAATGTAAGTGCATTGATTGGCTAAAAAGTTTGTATGAGGGAACCGCTGTAGGGGTAAGGACAGTAAATCAGAGGTATTTAAATGATAGAAATGGGCTAAAAAAAGATATAATGTATGTATGTGATGCTATAAATAATTTGCCTGTTTATAAAGGGGAAAAGAAAAGACTGCCGGTGTTTTCTTCCCAGATTGCACGTAATCCTCACTATTTTGATTCAAATACAGAAGCTGGAAGTATGTTTATAAACGCTTTATGCACTTTAATGGGGCTGAATGAAGTAAAAGGAAGTGAAGAAATATCAGAACTTTATTACAACGTTGGCATTTTGATAGATGAAATATCCAATTATGTCACACTCTCAGGACTTTTGGCATATGAGGGCGATACGGAAAATCAAGTATTTAAGGCTGCTTATGAAAGCAATCAAGTCTTGCAAGTTCCTCTTTTAAATTTGAGTAAAATTGAGAGGGTCATAAGCCCTTCTAAGAAAGTGTATGTTGTAGAGAATCCTTCAGTTTTTACATCTTTAATAGATGCCACAAGCAAAGTATTTCCTCTTGTATGCACATATGGCCAGCCAAAACTTTCTTCTCTCCTGCTCTTGGACATGCTTTATAAAGAAGGGACAGAGATATATTACTCAGGAGATTTTGACCCAGAGGGGCTTATGATAGCAGATAGATTGTACAAAAGGTATAAAGACAAGTTTCACTTTTTAAGGTACGGTGTAGAAGATTATTTAAAATCTCTTTCAAATGAAGTCATAAATGATGTAAGGCTTAGTAAGCTAAATAAGATTGAATCACCTTTACTTTTTGATGTGGCAAAAGAGATGAAAATAATAAAAAAAGCAGGGTATCAGGAGCTTATAATAGATGATATTATAAATGATATAAAATTGATTGAAGAAGGTAAGGGGGAGTGGTAAAATTAAGGTAATAAGTATGCCTTCTTAAAGAGGTGTCTGTAGTGGTTCAGAGAGATTTAAAAGAAGTGGAAGAAATATTTAAGAGAAATTTGCAATATTTAAAGGGTAAATATGACATAAAGTTGATATATGTTTTTGGCTCATATAGTAAAGGCACTAATACAAAAAATAGTGACCTTGATATTGCGGTACTTTTAGGGAATGGATATGATCCTATGGACAAACTTGCTTTAATTGGCGATTTGGTTTCAATATTTAAACGAGATGATATAGATTTGGTAGTATTAAATTCTGCAAATCCAGTGTTAAGGCATCAAGTAATAAAGCACGGCAAACTTATTTTTGAAGAAAATGAAGATGTAAAGGTGGAATTTGAGGTTAAAACTCTAAGAGAATATATGGACATGGAATATTTTAGAAAAGTGCAGATGGATGTTATTAAAGAATGGGTAAAAAGTGTTGTAGGTGATAATAGTGACTAAAAGTATAATAGAAACAATAAATTCTAAAATAAAAGAGTTACAAAAAAATTTAATATTGTTAAAAAAAGTATCGCAAGAAGTAACTAAAGAAAATATAAAAGAGGATATGCTCAAATATTGGGGAATAGAAAGAGGAATTCAAATATCTATAGAATGTGTTATTGATATAGCAAATATAATTATTTCTTCTCTTGGTTTAGAAAAACCCGATACCTATAGAGAAACGGTTTTATTATTAGGTAAATCAAACATTTTGCCGGAAAATTTTGCCAAAAATATTTCTAACATGGTTTCTTTTAGAAATATACTTGTACATGATTATATGAAAATTGATGAGAAGGTGATTGTTGACATATTAAAGAACCATTTGGATGATTTTGTTAAATATATACATTATATAAATAAATGGATCGAAGAAAATTATTATTCCTAATATGAAAGGAGACGTTATTGTGAAAATAAGTTTTTTGGGAGCTGCTAAAGAGGTTACAGGCTCATGCTATTTAGTTGAGACGGAAAAGACTAAGTTTCTTGTTGACTGCGGAATGTTTCAGGGGGGAGAAGTTGAAGACGAACTAAACTATCAAGAATTTATTTTTGATGTAAATGATATCGATTTTGTGCTTTTAACTCATGCACATATAGACCACAGCGGAAGAATTCCTCTTTTGTACAAGAGGGGATACAGAAAAAGGATTTACGCTACAAAAGCTACCGTGGATTTATGCAGATATATGCTTCCAGACAGTGGGCATATACAAGAGATGGAAAGTGAATGGAAAAATAGAAAAAGAAAAAGGGCAGGCAAGCCTTTGAGAGAACCTCTTTATACTGCTGATGAGGCGAAAGATTCTTTAAGCATTTTCTATGGAGTAGATTATGAAGAAATAATTGAACCAGCGCAAGATGTGAGAGTTCGATTTAATGATGCAGGACATATGCTTGGCTCATCTATAATCGAAGTTTGGGTAAATGAAAAAGGTAAAGAGACTAAAATTGTGTTTTCAGGGGATTTGGGAAATAAAAAAATTCCTCTTTTAAAAGAAGTTACACCGATTAAGAGTGCGGATTATGTTTTGTGTGAGTCCACATATGGCAATAGGCTTCATGAAGATATTGGAGATAGGGCAAAAAAACTCATGGAGATTATCATAAAAACCGTAAAGAGAGGCGGAAATGTCATAATACCTTCTTTTGCCGTCGGAAGGACTCAAGAACTTTTATATGAATTACATAAAAACAGAGAATTGTACAAAGACGAAATAGAGTTTTTAAACAACGTACCTGTTTATGTAGATAGTCCACTTGCAACTTCTATAACAAATGTTTTTACTAAACATCCTGAATATTTGGACAGTGAAGCTCAAGAATACATTAAAAGAGGAGATTTACCCCTTGACTTTCCCAATTTGCACTTTACTCACAGTGTAGAAGAATCAAAAGCACTAAATGAAATTAAAACACCTGTAATAATCATATCAGCCAGTGGGATGTGTGAAGCAGGGCGTATTAAGCATCATTTAAAACATAATTTGTGGAGGCCTGAATGCACAATATTGTTTGTGGGATATCAAGCGAAGGGAACTTTAGGGCGAAAACTTTTAGAAGGAGAAAAAAACGTCAAAATATTTGGTGAGGATATTAGCGTAAAAGCCGAGATAGAGTACATTGAAAGCTTTTCTGGACACGCAGACCAAAAGGGTATATTAGATTGGCTTTCTCAATTTACGGATAAGCCAAGGAAAATATTCATTGTACACGGGGAAGATGAAGCACAGGAAGAGCTGGCAGATAAGATAGAAAATCAACTTGGCATAGAGACTTTGATACCCTCGCGATATGATACATATAATTTTGAAGAAGATAAACTTTTTACTGCAGAAGCTGAAGATAAAGTTAAGCTGAGCGTTGAACTTACTAACAAGATCGAAGAAATGAAATTAAGAAGTGACAAAGCATTGAATAAACTTCAAGAGTTAATAAACAGTAAAGATATAACAAAAGATTTAAGTCCTATTGTAAGTGAGTTAAACAATATAAATGAAAGTTTAATGAAATTGTATAGAGAACTTTTAGATTAGAATGCATTATGCATTCTTTAGACTGTAGACAAACCTCTTTTTTTCATATAGAGGAGGCATTTTGCATAGGTGAAGCGACTTGTTACAAAGCGGCAACTAAACTTAGCGAGACCAAGGAACGGAGGCAGGGCCGAAGCCAAGGACGGCGGAGGCGGGCACCTGAGGCATGGACGCCACCTGACGTAGGAACCCTGCCGGAGTCCGAGGTCGAGCTTATGTTTAGTCGCTTTGTAACTCTGGAGCGAACAATGCAAAATGCCTTCTTAAGAGAAGATAATTTTGTCAACAAACTGAAGAATGCGTTATGCATTCTTTTTTTGTATCTATAATGTTATGATTGATTTGTTTCGATTTAATAGGTACAATTGATATTAAGATATATAAAATACCAATACAATTGTAAGGAGGAGTAGAACAATGAATGAAAGGTATGAACTAAATAAAAATTTAGCCCAGATGCTAAAGGGTGGAGTCATAATGGATGTGACAACACCAGAACAGGCAATTATTGCGGAAAAAGCAGGTGCTGTTGCTGTCATGGCACTTGAAAGGGTTCCAGCTGATATTAGGGCAAGAGGCGGAGTTGCAAGAATGTCAGATCCTAAAATAATAAAGGAGATAAAGGCGGCAGTATCAATCCCTGTTATGGCAAAAGTTAGAATTGGGCATTTTGTGGAAGCACAGATTTTAGAGGCACTCGGGATAGATTTTATTGATGAAAGCGAAGTTTTAACCCCTGCAGATGAGATGTACCATATAAACAAATGGGATTTTAAAGTGCCGTTTGTATGCGGTGCGAGAAACCTCGGAGAGGCTTTAAGGCGCATAGGAGAAGGAGCTTCAATGATAAGGACAAAAGGAGAGGCAGGGACTGGAAATGTAGTAGAGGCTGTAAGGCATATGAGGACGATAAATGCCGAAATAAAAAGGCTTACAACTTTAAGGGAAGACGAACTTATGGCTGCTGCAAAAGAACTTCAGGCGCCATATGACCTTGTAAAATATGTTGCACAACACGGAAGACTTCCAGTTGTGAATTTCGCAGCGGGAGGTATTGCCACACCGGCAGACGCGGCACTTATGATGCAACTGGGTGCAGATGGAATTTTTGTGGGTTCAGGAATATTTAAATCGCAAAACCCTGAGAAAATGGCAGCTGCTATAGTAAAAGCCACAACATATTTTGATAGGCCGGAAATAATTGCGGAAGTTTCAGAAGGGCTAGGAGAAGCGATGGCCAGCATAGATATAAGGCAACTGGAAGAAAAAGATTTATATGCAACAAGGGGATGGTAATTTGCGCGTAGGAGTTTTGGGAGTTCAAGGCTCTGTTAAGGAACATATGGATAAATTAAAGCTTATAAAAGGAATTGAAGCGGTAGAGGCAAAGGACAGGGACACTATCTTAACTCTCGATGCCCTCATTATTCCAGGTGGCGAAAGCACTGCAATAGGAAAAATACTTGTAGATTTTGGGCTTAAAGATGCCATTTTAAAGTTAAACGAGAGGAAAGTTCCTATATGGGGTACTTGTGCAGGCATGATACTTATGGCTAAACATATAGTTAATGATGAGAGGATACACCTTGGAATAATGGATATTACTGTTAGACGAAATGCTTACGGAAGTCAGATTGACAGCTTTAAAACGCGGCTTATGATACCAGCGGTATCTGAAAATGAGATAGAAGCGGTGTTTATAAGAGCGCCGTATATAGAGAGTGTAGGGGATGGTGTTAGGATACTTGCAAAATATGAAGGTAAAATTGTTGCGGCACAGCAAGACAATTTACTTGCCACATCATTTCATCCAGAGCTTACAGATGATTTGAGCTTTTATAGATATTTTTTAAGGCTTTAATTTGCTAAAGCCTTTTTTGTGCGCCTGGCATGGGTTAAAGCTTAAGCGGTGAAAGTCCGCTATGGCATGGCATTAAACCTGCCAAAGGCAAGGGTGTCTATCGTGAGGTGGAATCTGAAGGAAGTCGGCGGCAAACTCCCGGCCCGATGAACAAGAACCACATATGAGGCTAAGCTGGAATGGACGAGTTTGCACAACAAAAGGAAGTCCAACACTGCCCGAACTCCAAGCAGTAAATGTGGCGGGTATATGGGAGGAAAGCTATCGTTCTTACCCAGGGAGAGGGCGGAATAATACAACAAGGAGCCAATGAAGTTCTTACAAAAGCTTGCGAATTATTAAAAAAAGATATATAAAAAGAAGACTGCGAAAAGCAGCCTTCTTTTTTACAC
Organism: Thermoanaerobacter sp. A7A; assembly: GCF_000445185.1. GTDB lineage: Bacteria > Bacillota > Thermoanaerobacteria > Thermoanaerobacterales > Thermoanaerobacteraceae > Thermoanaerobacter. The sequence continues at coordinate 8,373 of NZ_AVAF01000031.1, read as the reverse complement.
GTTATTTTTGCATATTTAGCACGCTATGGTATCTGCCATAAGCAAAATATATTATCAAGCCTACTAACATCCATATTCCAAACCTTGCCCATGTAACCCAAGGTAGACTTGCCATAAGGTATAAACTGAAAGCCATTGTAAGAGGTGCTACTACCCACACAAAAGGCACTCTGAATTTTCTTTCGGCATTGGGCATTTTTACTCTCAATACTAATATGCCTATAGACACAATTACAAATACAGACAGAGTACCAATGTTGCACAGTTCAATTATAACGTCCAAGGGCAAAAAGCCTGCAATGATAGCTGCTATTGCGCTTGTAATTATAGTGTTAATGTGAGGAGTTCTGTATTTAGGGTGTACATGAGAGAAAACTTCTGGCAAAAGTCCATCTCTTGCCATAACCATAAATATTCTTATTTGACCGTAAAGAGTTACGAGGAGTGTGGATATCATACCCACAGCGGCACCAGTGGCTACCAAAGCAGAACCCCAGTTGATTCCTATGCTCATAAGGGCACCGGGTAGAGCATTATCCGGGATAATCTGTTTATAAGGTACCATGCCTACTAAAACAACAGCTACTGAAATATAAAGAGCCAGTATCAACACCATCGCCATCATCAGTCCCAAAGGGACGTCCCGCTTTGGATTTTTAGTTTCTTCCGCTGCGGTAGATACTGCATCAAAACCTATATACGCAAAGAATATGATGGCTGCAGCAGACATTATGCCTTTCCAACCGTAAGGTGCAAAAGGTGTTAAATTTGACAATTTTACATGGCTAAAGCCTAAGAAAAGGAACAAAAGTATTACTGCTATTTTTAAAAGCACTATTATGTTGTTTGTCGTTGCACTTTCTCTAACACCTATATACAAAATCCAAGCGACAAATGCTGTTACTAAAATTGCTGGCAAATCCATTATTCCTCCCGAAATAGGAGGTTTTGTTATAATTTCTGGCAAAGTTATGCCAAAAGACTTTAAAAGTCCTACAAAAGTACCAGACCATCCAGAAGCTACTGCGCTGGCTGAGACTAAATATTCCAAAAGTAAGTCCCAACCTATTATCCAAGCGATAATCTCACCAAAGGCAACATAAGAATAAGTGTAAGTACTTCCAGCAACAGGGAACATTGTAACCAATTCGGCGAATATAAGGGCAGCTAAAGCAGCAGTTATACCGCCTATAACATAAGAAATTATAACGGCTGGACCAGCTCTTAATGCGCCTTCCCCAGTTGCCACAAAGACACCTGTACCTACGACAGAACCTATTGCCAAAGCGGCAAGGTCAATAGCGGTAAGTTTTTTGTTTAAACCTGTCCGTTCAGCTGCTTCCAGCAGCTGGTCTGCTGATTTTTTTCTAAATAAGTCCATCTAAAATCCTCCTAATCAGAAATTTAAAATCACACGCTTAAATATTTTATCAAAAATTTTGCCTCATGTCTCCCTATCTTTGTGAATGTTTTAATGTTATAAAGCTTTAAAAATTTACAACAATAATTTTTTAATATAACTTAAACTTATGCTTTCACCTTGATGGATTTACTACTCCTGCAGGATTGCCACTAAATTCTTTGCTTGTAAAAGCGTCAACAATAAAAATTTGCATAAAAAGTTCCCCTTTAAACGTTAATTTGTTTCGAATAATTATAATATAGCACAGTAGTTAAAGTTTTCAAGTTTCCATTTGTATACTCATTTATATCATAATTAGAAATTATATGTTGAATTTTGTAAGAATAAGCGCTAAAATTATAAAATGGGGTGTAGAAAAATGAAAAAATGGTATGTTATTTTTACTCGAAGTGGATATGAAAACAAAGTTAGAGATATTATTGAGAGTTGCTTTAAACAAGAGGAAGTGAAATTGCTTATTCCGAAAAGAAAAATTATAGAGAGAGTAAAAGGACAACCAGTGGAAAAAATTAAACTTTTATTTCCTGGATATGTTTTTGTAAATGCCGAGATGAGTGATGATTTATATTATAAAATATCTGAAGTTTTAAAAAGAGGTATTTTTCTGAAAGAAGGAAAAAGGCCTGCTTTTGTAAAAGAAGAGGAGATGAAAATAATTTTATCTCTTACTAAAAATTCTGATTTAATAGATTTGTCGAAAGGTATAATGGAAGGAGAAAGAGTAAAGATAATTGAAGGACCATTAAAAGGGTATGAAGGGCTTATTAAGAAAATAGACAAAAGAAAAAAGAGGGCAAAAGTTATATTTAGTATAGCAGGTGAGCTAAAAAGTGTAGATTTAGCTATTGAAGTGATGGAAAATGTATCTGAGCAGCAAAGGAGTCTGGTTTATGCTTGTTGACATATTTGCATAAAGTCAAGAAACAATTTTGTGAAGATTGTGTATTGAGGATTTTCAGTATTATCTATATAATTAAATTGTATGGCATAAAAAAGGAGGTTGAGACAAATGAAGTTGAATGAAAATATGTTTAGGATGTATGATATTAGAGGCGTATGGGAAGATGATTTGACTGTTGAAAGTGCTGAGCTTATAGGGAAGGCCTTTGGTACATATGTGAGACAAAAAGGAATTAAGGATGTGCTGGTAGGCAGAGATAATAGATTATCATCAAGACCTATACGAGATGCTTTGATTAAAGGACTTACTTCTACAGGCTGTGATGTATTAGATGTAGGGGTTTTGACGACTCCAGCTTTTTACTATTCTAATGTCCTGTACAATTATCAAGCAGGGATGATGATTACTGCAAGCCACAATCCGCCACAATTTAATGGTTTCAAAGTTATGGTAGGACCTTCTACAATTTATGGCGATGAACTTAAAAAACTTTACTATATAGCAGAAAAAGGCGAATTTGAAGAAGGTACAGGAAATGTGAAGTATGCTTATCCAATTAATTCGTATATTAATATGATAAAAGAAAAGGTTAAATTAGGCGACAGAAAGCTTAAAGTTGTTGTCGATTGTGGGAATGGCACAGGTTCATATTTTTATCCTGATGTGATATACAATTTAGGTTGTGAAGTATATCCTCTCTATTGTGAATCTGATCCTACATTTCCAAACCATTTTCCAGATCCAGTAAAAGAAGAAAATTTAAAAGATTTAATTGAAGAAGTAAAGAGGGTAAACGCAGATTTGGGTATAGCTTTTGACGGTGACGGTGATAGAATCGGCGTCGTAGATGATAAAGGCAATGTAATTTGGGGAGATATGTTGATGATTCTTTATTGGAGAGAAATAATGAAAAAACATCCCGGCGCTGATGCCATTGTAGAAGTGAAATGTTCTCAGGCATTAGTAGAAGAAATTGAGAGATTGGGAGGCAAACCTATCTTCTTCAAAACAGGGCATTCCCTCATAAAAGCAAAAATGAAAGAATTAGGTGCTGTGTTTACAGGAGAAATGTCTGGTCATATGTTTTTTGCAGATGAGTACTATGGGTTTGATGATGCGGCATACGCTGCTGCAAGGCTTTTACGAATACTTTCTAATACAGATAAATCTTTGTCTGAGCTTTTAGCTGATGTTCCTAAATATCCTGCAACACCTGAAATAAGGTTAGAATGTGACGATGAGAAAAAATTTGATGTGGTAAAAGGTGTAACTGAATACTTTAAAGAAAAAGGATACAACATTATAGATGTTGATGGTGCAAGAGTGTTGTTTGATGGAGGATGGGGACTGGTTAGAGCTTCTAACACAGGACCAGAGCTTATTGTGAGATGTGAGGCAAAGACAGAAGAAAAACTTGAAGCGATTAAAAAAGAGCTTTCAGAAGCTTTAGCTAAATTTAGCGTAGAGTTTAAATAAGCTGTAAAACTTGCATGGGAGGAAAAAACAGTGAAAATAAGAAAGGCGATAATTCCGGCTGCAGGCCTTGGTACGAGGTTTTTGCCTGCTACCAAGGCTCAGCCTAAAGAAATGCTTCCAATTGTGGACAAACCCACTATTCAATATATAGTCGAAGAGGCGATTCAATCGGGAATTGAGGATATCCTTATAATAACTGGCAGAAATAAAAGAGCAATAGAAGACCATTTTGATAAATCTGTGGAGTTGGAGCTGGAGTTAAAAAAGAAAAACAAGGAAAGTTTACTTAACCTTGTAGAGGATATTAGCAATATGGTGAACATTCACTATATAAGGCAAAAGGAACCTAAAGGGTTGGGACATGCTATTTACTGTGCTAAATCTTTTGTAGGAAATGAGCCTTTTGCAGTACTTTTAGGAGATGACATAGTAGATTCAGAAGTGCCGGTTTTAAAGCAGATGATTGACCAATACGAAAGGTACAACTGTTCTATTATTGGGGTACAAGAGGTGCCGTATGAGGATGTAGATAAATATGGAATAGTTGACGCTGCTATTATTGAGGATAGATTATACAAAGTCAAAGACCTTGTGGAAAAGCCTAAAAAAGAAAAGGCGCCTTCTAACATCGCTATTTTGGGAAGATATATAATTACACCAAGAATATTTGAAATATTGGAAAACACGCCACCAGGAGCAGGAGGTGAAATACAGCTTACAGATGCTTTAAAAACTCTCTTAAATTATGAAGCAATTTACGCCTATAATTTTATTGGCAAGAGATATGATGTGGGAGATAAATTAGGTTACCTTATGGCAACTGTTGAGTATGCTCTAAAAAGAGAGGACTTAAGTGAACCTTTTAAGAGGTATTTATTAGAACTTGTTGACAATTTAACAGCTATCGAAAAGGAGGCTGCGGTTACAAAAGTAAAATAGCAAAAAAATTTAAAAAGAACTGAATTTTGCTTTTATAGCAAATTGTATACAAAGGAAAGGATAAAAGGGGGTTTAAAAATGGCAGAAGAGGAAATTGATTTGCGAGAAATTTTCCTGATTATAAGAAAAAGGACAAAAATGATAGTAATTATTACCCTTTTAGCTACGATAATTAGTGGGATATTTTCATATTTCATTGCTACTCCTGTGTATAAAGCGAGTACTTCTTTGATAGTCAGCAGAACACAAAGTTCCGCGCTTAACAATAGTCAGATACAAGTTCAAGATATACAAACTAGTAGGATGCTAGCTGCCACTTATAGTGAATTTGTTAAAAGCAGGAGGGTTTTGCAGCCAGTAATTGAGAGACTGAGACTACCTCTAACTGTTGACCAATTAAAAAATAGTGTAGATGTAGCAGCTAAAGGTAACACAGAGATTATTGAGATAAGCGTAAAAAATAGTGACCCTCGTAAAGCAGCAGAAATAGCAAATGCGATTGCGGATTCATTTGTGGAAAACATTGTAAAAATAATGAACATTGATAATGTGCAAGTAATTGATAAAGCTATTCCACCAACCTCTAAAATTAGTCCTAAAACAAGTTTGAATATTGCGGTAGCTGCTATTTTAGGCTTTATGATAAGCGTCTTTATTGTATTTTTATTGGAATATATGGATAGAACTATAAAAAGCCCAGAAGATATAAAGAAATACTTGGACTTACCTGTATTAGGTGTCATTCCCGAAATAAAAAATTAAATTTAGGTAAGGATGTGAAAATGAATGGTAGTAGCAAGAAATCCAATTGTAGCAGATCCAAAATCGCCTTTTGCTGAGGCTTTTCGTGCTTTAAGAACTAATTTGCAATTTACCAGTGTAGATAGAAAAGTTAAAAGTATATTGATTACCAGCTCGCTTCCAAATGAAGGGAAAAGTACTATTGTCAAAAACTTATCCTATTCTGTAGCTTTGACAGGAAGTAAAGTTATTGTAATAGATGCAGATTTAAGAAATCCCACAGTTCATAAAACTTTTAATTTGTCTAATAGTAGAGGTTTAACAAATTTACTGATAGATGAAGGGGACTATGAGGCTTATTTAAATGTAGATACCAGTTACAGTAATTTACATATATTAACTTCTGGGCCAATTCCACCTAATCCAGCTGAGCTGTTGGGTTCTAATAGAATGAAAAAATTATTAAGTAGTATTCAAGAAAATTACGACTATGTATTTATAGATAGTCCTCCTGTTGTTACTGTAACTGATGCAGTAGTATTAGCACCTGTTGTTGATGGGGTAATACTTGTTATACAAGCTGGGAAGACAGAGATTGGAGCAGTTAGCCGAGCAAAAGAGATTTTAGAAAGTGTAAAAGCTAATATCCTTGGGGTTGTACTCAACAGAGTAAAAGAAAGTCATGGAGGATACTACTATTACTATTATTATGATGATAATAAACCACAACATAGGAAAAGAAGGAAAAGATAATGGTGGACATACATTGTCATATATTACCTAATCTTGATGATGGTGCTGAGTCCTTGGACATTTCCAAGGAAATGGCACTTATTGCAGTACAAGATGGTATAGAGTCAATTGTAGCGACACCTCATTATATAGAATATGAGCATGAAATATCAAAAGAGAGTATTTTAAATGCTTGTCAGCAGTTAAATGAGTTTTTAATTCAAAATCACATAGATTTAAAGATAATTCCAGGGTGTGAAGCTTTTATTTCTCCTACATTAGTGGAAAGTTATAAAAAAGGAGAAGTTATGTCAATAAACGATATGGGTAAATATATTTTGATAGAATTACCGGTAGCTAGTTATCCGGAATACATAGAGGATGTAATATTTGACTTTAAGGTGATAGGAGTTACTCCTATTATAGCTCACATAGAAAGATATTCATATGTTAAAGGAGATTTTGATATAATATATAGGTTAATTAACGAAGGAGCGCTTATGCAAATTAATTCTACAAGCATTACAGGCTTGTTTGGAGATGAGATAAGGTATAAGTCGTTAGAGCTTATAAAACACAATATGGTGCATTTTATAGCTTCTGATGCTCATACAACAAGGGGAAGAGCGCCTAAGATATCAAAAGCTTTAGAGACTTTAAAAAAAGAAGGAATTGAAGATGCCTACATAGACTATTTGATTAGTAATAGTCAAAAAGTGATTAATGGTGAAGATATTGAAGTGATAGAACCAATAAAAAAGAAACTAAGTTGGTTTCACAAAATAAAGAGACGCTTCTAGCTGCGTCTCTTTATTTTGTGAATTCTTGAAGCACCTCGTTTAATTTTTCCATATCTGGCTTCCAGTAACTTATTCCATTTAAATCATAAAAGTCTCCTGGCACTGTGAATTTTTCTATCGAATCTGGTGATATGTCTTTAACAGCGTATATTAAGGCAAGTATTTGCTCATAATTGAGATTAGTGTACAACTTTCCTTTAAAAGTATTGTATAAATTTATATAAGTAGAAACATCTTTTGCTTTACTTTTAAGCTGGTTGGCAAAGGCAATTATAAACTTTTGTTGCCTTTTAATTCTGTTTATATCTCCCATGGGGTCATATCTCCATCTTAGATACTGATAAGCCTTTTGCCCATCTAAAATTTGGTATCCTTTATCTAAGTTGGCTCCATGGCTATGCATATTTACTTCTACATCGAGGGGTACTCCACCGATTGCGTCTACAATATCTGGTATTGTCTGCATGTCTATTGAAATGTAATAAGGCACATCGATACCTAAAAAATCACTTATGGTTTTTAAGCTAAGAGCATAACCTTTTTCTCCCATACCGCCATATACATATGCAGCATTTATTTTGTCTTTATGAAATCCGGGAATATCTACGTATGTATCTCGCGGAATGGAAAGAACTTTTACGACTTTATCATTTAAATCAATTGAAAATATCATTATAGTGTCAGTCCTAAAACTTCCTAGAGTGTGTACTCTTTCATCATTTTTATCTAAGCCTAAAAAGGCAATATATACTTTGTCTTTAGGTAATGCTTGTTCAGAATTGGAAATATTATTTTTATTATCATTGTTAAATACACTCTCTGGATGTTTTGTTATACGTATGTATTTATAATATACAAAAAAGGCTCCTGAAGCTACAATAGATAATATTAAAAAGAAAATAAACCATTTCTTTCTTTTCATTTGTTTCACCTCATAAAACGTACTAGAATATTTTGTTATGGCACAACTATTATTTTAACTCATTTTCTAATAAAAAGTAAATAGTTTTTTAAAAAGAATAATATTTTTTATCCCGCCAAAAATATATTTAAAATAGAAAGAAAGGCGGGATTTTTTTGAGTAGAAAAGAGATTTCGGCTTTTAAAGTTGCTGCAAGCTATATAGGAACAGTAGTAGGGGCGGGATTTGCTTCGGGACAAGAAATATTGCAGTTTTTTGCATATCACGGAGTAAAAGGAACTATAGGGCTTGTAATTGCTGTTTTTATGTTTGTGTTTTATGGGTATATAATTTTACGATTAGGTAACAGGCTTAATGCCTCTTCCTATAAAAAGGTCATCATGAAGGCTGGGGGACCTTTATTTGGAAGAGTGATAGATTTAGTAGTTACATTTTTTTT
>NZ_AVAF01000030.1 GCF_000445185.1 Thermoanaerobacter sp. A7A | reverse complement strand
CTTTATTTTGTACTCATCCCATAACTTCTCATAAAGCTTTGTATCGTCATATCCTCTGTCTGCTGTCAGTATCTCACATCTCTCTATTAGTTCTGGGTGCCTTTCATTAAGTTTATCTATTATTTTGTGGGCCTGCTTTACCTCTGATACCGAAGCTTTGGTTACCTCAAAGGCAACAGGCAGCTCATAATCTGCATCTACTATGAGATGCAAACGATAGCCAAACCATTTTACTACTTTTGACCACGCTGTCCCATCTTCCCGAACACCTTTATACTTTTTTATTCCAGTGCATCTAAATCCCGACGCCCATCTTCTCCCTTGGTTTTGTTTTCTCTTTTGGCAAATGATGAAATAGCTTTACCATCAATAGCTAGACTCTTACCAAAGCCCGGCAGTAGTTCTTCTAATTCGTCTACCAATTTATTAAATATTTCATTGATCATTTCTTCTTTCCCGAATAGTTTCCTCAAAAATCTTGAGTATACATATGCTTCTGGAACTTTCCCATTGCGAAAACCACACATGAAACGCAACTGTCCATTCCTTAATAGCTCCCGCCTTAAACTCTCTATAGATGGATGTTCAAAAACTATTCCTGCTAAAATGGAATTCCACATGGCTCTTACAGGATAGTCATCCCTACCATTTCCTCTTTCTTTTTCTAAAACACGCATTAGTTCTTCGTCCGGCATATATTCAAGTACTAAACGTAATCTTTCTAAATCCCCTAAATTTTCAATTTCACTCCACACAAAAAACGTTTGTTGTGGTATAATAGCCATAGGTGAAAACTCCTTTCTTAAGTGTATTTGTGTTTTTTTTTTAATATTATTGTACACTAATGAGATGGAGTTTTCACCTATTTTAAGCTTTTTTGGCTCTTTTTAGTTTATGGGGTGAATTTTTTTATTTAGCTTTATCTATAGTCCGCAAACACGCATTTCACCGTATAATTTTGGGAGAAAGTTGTTTTTGGATACCTCTTAACCCATTGTTGTTACTTCGGTTTCAAACATCGCAATTAGCTT
>NZ_AVAF01000029.1 GCF_000445185.1 Thermoanaerobacter sp. A7A | reverse complement strand
AAAAAATTATAAAAAAAGGTACAAAGCAAAAAACATTTTTATGGGGAATTGTTGACATAAATCTTCACTTGTGCTATTATAATAAATTGCATTAATAGTGGCCTTTTTTATTTGTTAATATATGTATAAGAGGGAGCCTGTTGGTGAATAATAATGGTAAAATAGGGTTATTTTGCATGAAATCCAAAAGTTTTCAACTTTTGGTAATTTACATTTTTTAAGGGGTGAAATGGATGGTAAATCCTGTACAAGTGGGCAACAAGACAAGAATGAGCTTTGCTAAGATTGATGAAGTTCTACAAATGCCCGACCTTATTGAAGTTCAAAAGAAGTCATACAAATGGTTTTTAGAGGAGGGGTTGAGAGAAGTCTTTAGAGAAATTTCCCCTATAGAGAGCTTTACAGGAAATTTGGCGTTAGAATTTGTGGATTATAGATTAGAAAATAACCCCAAGTATTCAGTAGAAGAATGTAAAGATAGAGATACTACATATGCTGTGCCAATGAAAGTCGAAGTACGCCTTACCAATAGGGAAACAGGGGAAATTAAGGAATCTGAAGTATTTATGGGAGATTTTCCTTTAATGACAGAAAAGGGTACTTTTATTATAAATGGCGCAGAACGTGTAATTGTAAGCCAATTGGTTAGGTCTCCAGGAGTCTATTATGAACAGCAATTTGATAAATTTGGGAAAAAATTAATTTCTGCAACTGTAATTCCAAATAGAGGGGCTTGGCTAGAATATGAAGAAGATTCCAATGATATAGTATATGTTAGAATTGACAGAACAAGAAAAGTTCCAGTTACTGTATTATTAAGGGCATTGGGTTATAGTACTGATATTCAAATTCTTGACCTTTTAGGAGAAGAGGAAAAATTAAAAGCTACTTTAGATAAGGATACAACAAAATCTGAAGAAGAGGCTTTAATAGAAATTTATAAAAGATTGAGACCGGGAGAGCCACCTACTGTTGAGAGTGCCAAAAGCCTTTTGTATGCATTATTTTTTGATGCAAAAAGGTATGATTTAGCAAAAGTTGGGCGCTATAAATTTAATAAAAAACTTGCGTTAAAAACGAGAATTGTAAACTTAAAAAGCGCAAAAAAGATTGTCAATCCTGTTACAGGAGAGATATTAGTAGAAGAAGGAGAGAAAATTTCCAAAGAAAAGGCAGAAGAAATTCAAAATTGCGGCATAAATGTAGTAGAAGTGTTAGTAGAGGGTAAAGTAGTAAGAGTAATAGGTAATAATACGGTGGATATAAATAAATATCCAATGCCTTATGATGTATCTAACTTAAATATAAAGGAAGCAGTAAATTTAAGTATATTAAAAGAAATCCTTGATAATTTCTCTGATGAAGAGGCAGTAATAAACGAAATAAAAAATAGAATGGATGAACTTGTTCCAAAGAACATTACTAAAGATGACATTATAGCCACTATAAGCTACCAACTAAATTTAACTCATGGGATAGGTTCAATAGATGATATAGATCATTTAGGAAATAGGCGACTTAGGTCTGTAGGAGAATTATTGCAAAATCAATTTAGAATTGGACTTGCGAGATTAGAAAGAGTAGTCAAAGAGAGAATGACAATCCAAGATGTGAATGAAATTACTCCTCAAAACCTTATAAACATTCGCCCAGTTGTTGCAGCCATTAGGGAATTTTTCGGAAGCTCCCAGCTTTCTCAATTTATGGACCAAACTAACCCTTTGGCAGAACTTACTCATAAGAGAAGAGTAAGTGCTTTAGGTCCTGGAGGACTTAGTAGAGAAAGAGCGGGTTTTGAGGTAAGAGACGTTCACTATTCCCATTATGGAAGAATTTGTCCTATTGAGACTCCTGAGGGCCCAAACATTGGTTTAATTGGATCTTTGACTACCTATGCTCGCGTAAATGAATATGGATTTATTGAAGCTCCATATAGGAGAGTAGACAAAACTACTGGTACAGTTACAGATGAAATTGTATATATGACTGCAGATGAAGAAGATGAATATATTATAGCTCAAGCTAATGAACCATTAGATGAAAACAACAGGTTTATTAATGAGAAAGTGGTATGTAGATTAAAAGAAGAGATAATAGCAGTACCTCCAACAGAAGTGGACTTCATGGACGTTTCACCAAAACAGATAGTGTCTGTTGCTACTTCTATGATACCTTTCTTGGAAAATGATGATGCGAATAGAGCCTTGATGGGCTCTAACATGCAGAGGCAAGCAGTACCACTTATAAAACCTGAAGCACCAATAATTGGAACGGGCATAGAATATAAGGCAGCTGTTGATTCTGGTGTAGTAGTATTAGCAAAAAACGATGGAGTAGTAGAAAAGGTAACCGCTGATAAAGTTATAATTAGAACAAAGGACGGTAGAAGGGATGAGTATAATTTACTTAAATTTAAGAGGTCAAACCAGGGAACTTGTATAAACCAAAGGCCTATTGTAAATGAAGGAGATGAAGTGAAAAAAGGGCAAGTTATATGCGATGGACCTTCTACTGACAACGGTGAACTTGCACTTGGGAAAAATGTCTTAGTAGGATTTATGCCTTGGGAAGGTTATAATTATGAAGATGCTATTTTGATAAGTGAAGAATTGGTTAGAGATGATTCTTTGACTTCTATTCACATAGAGGAATATGATGCAGAAGCCAGAGATACGAAATTAGGTCCAGAAGAAATAACGAGAGAAATACCGAATGTAGGTGAAGATGCTTTAAAAGATTTAGATGAGAGAGGAATAATACGTATAGGTGCAGAAGTTACCGCTGGTGATATATTAGTAGGCAAAGTTACTCCAAAAGGCGAGACTGAACTTACAGCCGAGGAAAGACTTTTAAGAGCTATTTTTGGAGAAAAAGCAAGAGAAGTAAGAGATACTTCTTTGCGTGTTCCTCACGGTGAGTCAGGTATAGTAGTAGATGTTAAAGTTTATTCCAGAGAAAATGGTGATGAATTGCCACCAGGAGTCAACCAGATGGTAAGAGTATTTGTTGCTCAAAAGAGGAAAATTTCTGTTGGAGACAAAATGGCAGGGCGCCACGGTAACAAGGGTGTTATTTCAAGGATACTTCCAGTAGAAGATATGCCGTTTTTGCCAGATGGTACCCCTTTGCAGATATGTTTAAATCCATTAGGTGTTCCATCGCGTATGAACATTGGTCAGGTTTTAGAAGTTCACTTGGGTCTTGTTGCAAAAGCGTTGGGATGGCAGATTGCTACACCTGTGTTTGATGGGGCAACAGAAGAAGATATACAAGAGCTTTTAGCTAAATCCGGTTTTTCTCCGGACGGCAAGGTGCAATTGTACGATGGAAGAACAGGTGAGCCTTTTGATAACAGAGTTACGGTAGGTTATATGTACATGCTGAAACTTCACCATCTTGTTGATGACAAGATGCATGCAAGGTCTACTGGACCATATTCTTTGGTTACTCAGCAACCTTTGGGTGGAAAAGCTCAGTTTGGTGGACAGAGATTTGGTGAGATGGAAGTATGGGCATTAGAGGCATATGGTGCAGCTCACACTTTACAAGAGATTTTGACTGTGAAATCTGACGATGTATCAGGTCGTGTAAAAACCTATGAAGCTATTGTTAAGGGTGAAAACATACCAGAACCAGGTATTCCTGAATCCTTTAAAGTATTGGTTAAGGAACTTCAAAGCTTAGCATTAGATGTCAAAGTTATCACAGAAGATAATCAAGAAATTCCATTAAAAGAATTTGAAGATGATGACGATTCTGATGTGCCGGATGCTACTCTTAATATCAATATAGAAGGTCGCGAAGATACGCCACCAGAAGAAGTATATGAAGAAGGCTATGAAGAAGGTTTTGAAGAAGAGAGTGAAGAATTGCCAGAAGATCTTGATTTTGAGCCAGATAGTTTTGATATAGGAAATGATGATTTAGATTTAGAAGATTTTGATATTTAATTACTTAAAACCAAAATTTATTGAAGAAAGGAGCGACACTCCTTGTTTCAGTTAAGAAATTTTGAGGCTATTAAAATTGGGTTAGCATCACCTGAAAAAATAAGAGAATGGTCAAGAGGTGAGGTTAAAAAGCCTGAAACTATAAATTATAGAACGTTAAAACCAGAAAGGGATGGCCTTTTTTGTGAAAGAATTTTTGGACCTACAAAAGACTGGGAATGCCATTGCGGTAAATACAAAAGAGTGAGATACAAAGGTGTGGTTTGTGATAGATGCGGTGTAGAAGTTACAAGGTCTAAAGTTAGAAGGGAAAGAATGGGGCACATTGAACTTGCTGCCCCTGTTGCCCATATATGGTATGTAAAAGGAATTCCAAGTCGAATGGGGCTTCTTCTTGATATGTCCCCGAGAGCATTAGAAAAAGTGCTGTACTTTGTATCATATGTGGTTATTGACCCTGGCGATACTCCTCTTACCAAAAAGCAGTTATTGTCGGAGAAAGAGTACAGAGAATATTTGGATAAATATGGTAATAAATTTAGGGCAGGGATGGGAGCAGAAGCAGTAAAAGAATTGCTACAAGAAATAGATTTAGAAAAGTTGGGCAAAGAATTGAAAGCCGAAATACGTGAGTCCACTGGTCAAAAAAGGGTAAGGGCAATTAGAAGATTAGAAGTAGTACAAGCTTTTATAGATTCAGGTAATCGCCCTGAATGGATGATTTTGGATGTTATACCTGTAATTCCTCCTGATTTAAGACCTATGGTGCAGTTGGATGGTGGGCGGTTTGCAACTTCAGACCTTAATGATTTGTACAGGAGAGTAATCAATAGAAATAACAGATTGAAAAAGCTTTTAGACTTAGGGGCTCCGGATATTATAGTAAGAAATGAAAAAAGAATGTTACAAGAAGCGGTAGATGCTTTGATAGACAATGGCAGAAGAGGTAGGCCTGTTACAGGCCCTGGTAATAGACCTTTAAAATCCCTTTCTGATATGTTAAAAGGTAAGCAAGGAAGATTTAGACAAAATCTTTTAGGTAAGAGGGTAGACTATTCAGGCCGTTCCGTTATAGTAGTAGGACCCGAGCTTAAAGTTTATCAATGTGGCTTGCCAAAAGAAATGGCATTAGAGCTTTTTAAGCCTTTTGTAATGAAGAAATTAGTAGATGAAGGTTTGGCGCAGCATATAAAAAGTGCTAAGAGAATGGTTGAAAAGATAAAGCCGGAGGTATGGGATGTATTAGAGGAAGTTATTAAAGAACATCCCGTATTGTTAAACAGAGCGCCTACCCTCCATAGATTGGGTATTCAAGCTTTTGAACCGGTGTTAGTTGAAGGAAGAGCTATAAAGCTTCATCCCCTTGTGTGTACAGCTTACAATGCAGACTTTGATGGTGACCAGATGGCTGTCCACGTACCTCTTTCAATGGAAGCACAAGCTGAAGCGAGGTTTTTGATGCTAGCTGCTAATAACATACTCAAGCCCCAAGATGGAAAACCTGTTATGACTCCTACTCAAGATATGGTATTAGGTTGTTATTACTTAACAGCAGATGAAGAGGGAGTTCAGGGTGAGGGCAAATATTTCTCTAGCCCTGAAGAAGCTATTACGGCATATCAACTGGGATACATTCACATTCATGCTAAGATAAAAGTGAAAATGACAAAAGAAATTGATGGAGTCAAAAAATCAAAAATAATTGAGACAACAGTTGGAAAAATTATATTTAATGAAGCAATTCCGCAGGATTTAGGTTATGTAGATAGAACTAATCCTGAAACTGCTTTTGACTTAGAAATTAATGATTTAGTAGATAAATCTAAATTGGGGAAAATTTTAGATAGAGTATACAGATTACACGGGCCAACAAAAACCGCAGAAACTCTTGATAAAATCAAAGAGTTAGGTTTCAGATATTCTACAAAAACAGCTATCACTGTCAGTGTTTCTGACATGGTAATACCTAAAGAAAAAGAGAAGCTTCTAAAAGAAGCAGATGAAATGGTAAGTAAAATTGAAAGCCAATTCAGACGTGGTCTCATATCCGAGGAAGAGAGATATGAGAGCATAATAAGAACATGGAATATGACTACAGAAAAAGTTACAGAAGCTTTAATGACAAGCCTGGACAAATTTAATCCTATATTTATGATGGCTCATTCAGGAGCAAGAGGAAGTAAAAACCAGATAAGGCAGTTAGCGGGTATGAGAGGTCTTATGGCAGACCCTTCAGGAAGAATTATTGAGCTTCCTATAAGGTCTAACTTTAGAGAGGGTCTTAATGTGTTGGAATTCTTCATATCTACTCACGGTGCAAGAAAAGGTCTTGCGGATACAGCTTTAAGAACTGCAGACTCTGGTTATTTAACAAGAAGATTAGTTGATGTTAGCCAAGATGTAATAGTCAGAGAAGAAGATTGTGGAACAGATGAGGGAATTTACGTAGAAGAAATAAGAGAAGGAAACGAAATAATTGAAAGATTAGCTGACAGAATAATAGGAAGAGTTGCGGCTGAAGATGTGGTTGATAATGAAGGCAAGATAATTGTCAGAAGAAATGAATTGATAAACGAAGAGGAAGCAGAAAAAATCGAAAAAGCAGGTATTACTAAGGTAAAGATAAGGTCACTTTTGACATGTAAGTCACGACACGGCGTATGTAGAATGTGTTATGGTAGAGACCTTGCAACAGGTGAACTTGTAAATATAGGCGAAGCAGTGGGCATTATTGCTGCACAAGCTATAGGCGAACCAGGTACACAGCTTACCATGAGAACATTCCATACTGGCGGTGTAGCAGGTTCTGATATTACACAAGGTCTTCCAAGAGTAGAAGAGCTTTTTGAGGCGAGAAAACCAAAAGGACTTGCTGTAATTTCTGAAATTTCTGGTGTTGTAAGAATCAATGAATCAAAGAAGAGAAGAGAAGTCATTGTAACAGATGAAGAAAACAGTATTTCTAAGACTTATCTGATTCCCTATGGTTCAAGACTTAAAGTTCATGATGGTCAGGTAATACAAGCTGGGGATGAGCTGACAGAAGGGTCTGTAAATCCTCATGACCTTTTGAAAATAAAAGGAATATTTGCAGTACAGACTTACTTGCTACAAGAGGTTCAAAAGGTTTATAGATTGCAGGGTGTTAAAATAAATGATAAGCACATTGAAGTAATAATAAGACAAATGATGAGAAAAGTAAAAGTAGAAGACCCAGGAGATACTTCAATGCTTCCTGGAGAGCTTATAGATATGTTTAAATTCGAAGAGGAAAACAAAAAAGCAGTAGAAAAAGGACTAAAACCTGCTACTGGTAGGAGAGCTCTTTTGGGAATTACAAAGGCGGCTTTGGCAACAGATTCTTTCTTATCAGCTGCTTCTTTCCAAGAGACAACAAGAGTGCTTACAGATGCAGCTATAAAAGGTAAAGTAGATCCGCTTTTGGGATTGAAAGAAAATGTGATAATAGGTAAACTAATTCCTGCTGGAACTGGCTTATCACGCTACAGAAATATTTCCGTTGTAAAGAAAGTAAAAGACCAACAGGATGCACAAGATAAAGAAAAAGAAGAAGCAGAAGTAAAGGCGAGCAACTAAAGATTTAACCGAAATTCTACTGTTGACAGCTAAACTGCTTAATGATAAAATTATTAGGTGTGTTAAAAACCGCTGTCCTGATGGGAGGAAGGCGAATGGCAGGACAAGATTGCCCTTCTAAGCGGGTGGTTGGAGCAAAGCAGACTTTAAAAGCAATAATGAATTGCAATGTACTTCAGGTTTACATTGCAAAAGATGCGGAAGAACATGTTACTAAAAAAATAAAAGAACTATGTGAGGAAAAAACAATTAAAATAGTGTACGTCGATACTATGAAAGAACTTGGGGTAATGTGTGGTATTGATGTAAATGCTGCCGCTGCAGCGGATATTATAGGTGAAAAGAAATAATTACCCCTTTGAGGGGGTAATTATTTCTTGATTTATTTGGAAGGAGGTGCGAAGATGCCAACGATAAATCAATTGGTAAGACAAGGGAGAAAGCCAGTAAAATATAAATCTGCTGCTCCAGCTTTAGAGGGTAATCCTCAAAAAAGAGGTGTTTGTGTAGTAGTAAAAACTACAACTCCTAAAAAGCCAAATTCAGCACTACGAAAAATAGCAAGGGTAAGGTTAACAAATGGTACAGAGGTTACAGCGTACATCCCTGGTATAGGTCACAATTTACAGGAACACTCTGTAGTTTTAGTAAGAGGTGGAAGGGTTAAAGACCTCCCAGGTGTAAGGTATAAGATAATAAGAGGAGCCCTTGATGCTGCTGGTGTTGCCAATAGAAAGCAAGCTCGTTCGAGATATGGCGCTAAAAAGCCTAAAAAGTAAAAAAAGAGTAAAATAGAACTATAAAGGTATTTAGTAGAGTTAATTATTGTAAAGTTTTTACAGAAAAGGAGGGAAAAGGATGCCAAGAAAAGGTCATGTAGAAAGAAGAGAGGTTCTTCCTGATCCTGTATATAATAGTAAAAAAGTTTCAAAACTAATTAATAAGGTAATGTGGGATGGCAAAAAGAGCTTAGCTCAAAAAATTTGTTATGGAGCTTTTGACATAATAAGAGAAAAGACAGGAAGAGATCCTCTTGAAGTTTTTGAAGAAGCTTTAAATAATGTTATGCCTGTTCTTGAAGTAAGGCCTCGAAGAGTAGGTGGTGCCACTTACCAAGTTCCTATGGAAGTAAGGCCTGAAAGAAGGCTTTCTCTCGGAATAAGATGGCTTGTAGAGTATGCAAGGCAAAGAAGTGGTAAATCTATGATGGAAAAATTAGCAGCGGAGATAATAGATGCTGCAAATAATACTGGAGGAAGTGTTAAGAAGAGAGAAGATACCCATAAAATGGCAGAAGCTAATAAGGCCTTTGCTCATTATAGATGGTAATTGTTTATAGGGGGTAGTGAATCTAGGGTACAAGAAAGGAGGATGGAAGATGCCAAGAGACTACAGCTTAGATAAAGTTAGGAACATTGGTATTATGGCGCATATAGATGCAGGAAAAACCACTACTACCGAGCGAATACTTTTTTATACAGGGAAAGTTCATAAGTTAGGAGAAGTCCACGAAGGTACTGCTACAATGGACTGGATGGTACAAGAGCAGGAAAGAGGTATAACTATAACTTCTGCGGCTACTACTTGTTATTGGAAAGGGCATAAAATAAACATTATTGATACGCCGGGACACGTGGACTTTACTGTAGAAGTTGAAAGGTCTCTTAGAATATTAGACGGAGCCGTTGCGGTTTTTTCTGCAAAAGAGGGTGTTGAGCCTCAATCTGAAACTGTGTGGAGACAGGCTGATAAGTATCATGTTCCAAGAATTGCCTATGTAAATAAAATGGATATAATAGGTGCTGACTTTTTTAATGTAATAAAAATGATAAAGGAGAGATTGGGAGCTAATCCTGTAGCTATACAAATTCCTATTGGGAAAGAAGATACCTTCAGAGGCATTGTAGATTTAATTAAAATGGAAGCCATAATATATGAAGATGATCTGGGTACTGTAATGGATGAGACTGAAATACCTGAGGACTTAAAAGATTTAGCCGAAGAGTATAGAGAAAAACTATTAGAAGCGGTTTCTGAACAAGATGAAACTATTTTAGAAAAGTATTTAGAAGGGGAAGAAATAACTGAAGAGGAGATTCACAAAGCCTTAAGAAAAGGAACTATAAATGGTGAATTAGTACCAGTTGTCTGTGGTTCTTCCTATAAAAACAAAGGAATTCAACCTATGTTGGATGCGATAGTAAGATATCTTCCTTCTCCAATCGACTTGCCACCTGTAAAAGGCATGGCATTAGCCACAGGAGAAGAGATAGAGAGAAAAGCCGACGATTCAGAGCCTTTTTCAGCGTTAGCATTTAAAATTATGGCGGACCCTTATGTAGGTAAACTTGCTTTTTTTAGAGTATATTCAGGGACTCTAAATGCGGGCTCTTATGTATTAAATTCTACAAAAGGTAAAAAAGAAAGAATAAGTAGAATTCTTCAAATGCATGCAAACCACAGGCAAGAAATGGAGGCTGTCTACACAGGCGATATAGTTGCAGCAGTTGGACTAAAAGATACTACAACAGGAGATACGCTCTGTGATGAGAATCATCCAATACTCTTAGAATCAATGGATTTCCCAGAACCAGTTATTTCTGTTGCTATAGAGCCTAAGACTAAAGCTGCTCAAGAAAAAATGACTATGGCTTTATTGAAACTAGCTGAAGAAGACCCAACCTTTAAAACATATACTGACCAAGAAACAGGGCAGACAATAATAGCTGGTATGGGAGAATTGCACTTAGAGATAATTGTTGATAGGCTAAGAAGAGAGTTTAATGTTGATTGCAATGTAGGTAAGCCTCAAGTTGCTTACAAAGAGACTATCACTAAACCTGTTAAAATTGAAGGTAAATTTATCAGGCAGTCCGGCGGACGCGGTCAGTATGGCCATGTTTGGTTGGAGATGGAACCTGCTCCAAGAGGAGAAGGCTATACATTTGAAAACCGTATAGTAGGAGGAGTTATTCCAAAAGAATATATTCCTGCAGTTGACGCAGGTGTTCAAGAAGCTATGCAAAACGGTGTTCTTGGAGGATACCCTGTTATCGATGTAAAAGTGGCATTGGTAGATGGTTCTTACCATGAAGTTGACTCCTCAGATATGGCATTTAAAATAGCAGGTTCTATAGCATTTAAGGAAGGCATGAAAAAGGCAAACCCTGTTCTTTTGGAACCTATTATGAAAGTGGAGGTTGTGGTTCCGGAAGAATACATGGGAGATATTATAGGAGATATAAATTCACGTCGTGGAAGAGTTGAAGGAATGGAAGCAAGGGCTGGAGCCCAAGTTATAAGAGCATTTGTGCCACTTGCTGAAATGTTTGGATATGCTACTGATTTAAGGTCAAAAACTCAAGGAAGAGGAACTTACACTATGCAGTTCCATCATTATGAGGAAGTTCCGAAAAATATTACTGATCAAATATTAGAAAAAAAGTAAAGGAGGAAAAGAGGATGGCGAAGCAAAAATTTGAGA
>NZ_AVAF01000028.1 GCF_000445185.1 Thermoanaerobacter sp. A7A | reverse complement strand
CATTGTTGTTACTTCGGTTTCAAACATCGCAATTAGCTTTTTTTATATATAAGCTTTGAGCACCTTGCAATTTCCTTCTACTGTATAACTCAGTGTAGAAGCTGGTATTAACACAGTCTCTCCTGCCTTTAATTCAACAATATCTTCATAAAAATCAATTTTGCAATTTCCTTCTACAGCTGTTAAAGTGTTAAATTTTCCTTCTGTATCTATTTTTACCTCTTCATTTATTTCAATTATACTTACCTGAAAATATGGAGATTTAACAACATGAGATATGCGTCCGCCTCGTATTTCTTTAAATTCAGGTATTATTTTATCTGTCTTTATATTAAAATTTATAACATTTAAAGCTTTTTCTATATGTAACTCTCTCTTCCTACCGAATTCATCTACTCTATTGTAATCATATACTCTATAGGTGAGGTCTGAATTTTGTTGAATTTCACAAATAAGTATGCCTTCACCTATAGCATGCACCATCCCTGAAGGTATGTAAATCACATCACCTGGCTTTACTTCTATTTCCTTTAAACATTCTTCTAATCTTTCTTCCTCCAATAGTCTTTTAAATTCTTCTTTTGTAGTTCCTTCTTTTAAACCGCACACAAGTTTAGCCCCGGCTTTTGCATCTATTATATACCACATCTCTGTTTTTCCAGAATCGCCATTTTCGTATTTAAAAGCATATTCATCATCTGGATGAACTTGGACAGAAAGTTTGTCTTGCGCATCAATTATTTTGATAAGTAAAGGAAATCTCTCATAATTTACCCCTTTACCATATACATCCTCAAAAAATTTATAGGCTATATCACTTAGTTTTTGGCCATTAAATTCTCCACCTTCAATTACACTGACAGCAGTTCTATTGTCAGATATTGTCCACAATTCTCCAATTTTTTTACCCTCGGGAATATCAAAGCCAAATTTATCTCTTAATGCAGTACCTCCCCATATTCTCTCCATAAAAATAGGCTTAAATTTTAAAGGCTTCATCACCTATCAGCTCCTTTTTCAATTATTTTAAAAAGAGGATAAACCCAACTATCCTCTTTTTAAAAATCATTATTCAGCAATTTCTAGTGCAATTTTTACCATATCCATAAAAGTCTTTTGCCTTTCTTCAGCTGTCGTTGCTTCTCCGGTAACCAAGCTATCGCTCACTGTCAATATTGTAAGAGCATCTACATTGTACTTAGCAGCCAGAGTATATAGTCCTGCAGTTTCCATTTCTACTGCCAAAACACCAAACTTCGCCCATAATTTCCAACTGTCTGGGTCATCATTATAAAAAGTATCCGTTGTAAGAATATTTCCTACTTTAGGTTGTATTCCTAACTCCATTGCTTTATCATAGGCTTTTTTCAATAATTTAAAACTTGCTGTAGGAGCATAATCCATGCCATTAAATCTAATCTTATTTATTGCAGAGTCTGTTGAAGAACTCATGGCAATTACTATATCTCTGAGTTTGATATCTGGTTGTAAAGAACCACAAGTACCTATTCTTATGAGATTTTTCACGTTGTAACTGGTTATAAGCTCATTTACATAAATAGATAAGGAAGGTACTCCCATGCCTGTACCTTGAACTGATACTCTTTTCCCTTTATAATGCCCTGTAAAACCATACATTCCTCTAACTTCATTGTAACATTTTACATCATCAAGAAAATTTTCTGCTATGTATGTAGCCCTTAAAGGATCTCCTGGCAATAACACTGTTTGAGCGATTTCGTTTTCTTTAGCCCCAATATGTATGCTCATCTGAATCTCTCCTTCTATAATAGTTTTGCCCATATATAATATTAGCAAAAAACAACTTTTAAATCAAACAAAAATTTATGGACCAAACAATTTTTAAATTTTGGTTAGTTGTATAATTAAATGCAACAGATAAAAAAAT
>NZ_AVAF01000027.1 GCF_000445185.1 Thermoanaerobacter sp. A7A | reverse complement strand
ACAAAATCAAAAATTTCATCGTCATTTATACCTTTTATTACAACCGTATTAATTTTTACAGGTTCAAGTCCAATAGATAAACTTTTGTCAATAGCCCTAAATACATCATCAATATTCCCAAGCCTTGTAATCATACGGTATCGATCTTTTTTAAGACTATCAAGGCTTATGTTAACTCTTTTAAGTCCTGCTTCTTTTAAAGTATCTGCCATTTCATAAAGTTTTGTTCCATTAGTTGTAAGTGCAATGTCTTCAATGCCTTTTATTTTTGATGTTTCATAAATTATGTTCTCAATTCCCTTCCTTACAAGTGGCTCGCCTCCTGTAAACCTTACCTTTTTAATGCCAAGTTCTGCTGAAATCCTAATTATTTTTAAAATCTCTTCGTTCCTTAGAATCTCATTATGATCTTTTTTGGGTATTCCCTCCTCCGGCATACAATAAATGCACCTTAAGTTACATCTATCCGTAACAGAAACTCTTAAATAATCAACATTTCTTCCTAACCTATCTCTCATAAAAATTCTCCTTTACTCGATAATGATAATTTCTCCTAAATTGCTATAGTCATACCCTCCAAGCTTATCAAGCTCATTTTTAAATTCTTCTGAATTTATAACCTCCAAAAACTGCTTTACCCCTTCAAGTTCTAAGTACTCAACGGGAATTGCAATGTCATACTCTTCATTTGCTATCGGAATAAAATCAAGGTCCATAATCTTAGCAGCAGAAAATACCCCAAGTCCAGCATCTGCATTTCCTTTAGCTATTTGTGCTGCAACCGAAATATGAGTATATTCTTCCCTATCATAACCTATGATGTCTTTGGGATTTATACCCAATCTTTTTAATTCATAATCAAGCAAAATCCTTGTACCAGATCCCTTTTGCCTGTTCACAAACCTTGCACCTTTTTTTACAATATCCTCCAAAGAATTAATCTCTAGTGGATTACCTTTTTTAACCATAAGCCCCTGAATTCTTTTTACAAATTTTATAAGGGCAATTTTTCTGTTTGGAATATATCTTTTCACATAAGATTTATTATACTCACCCGTTTCCACATCAAGAAGGTGAATTGTTGCAAAATGTGTTTCCCTATCCCTCAATGAGAGTATTCCCCCAATGCTTCCGACATGGGCTGAAGATAGCGTGAATTTTCCTCTTTTGGCAAGAAGATCTGCTGCAATATCAAGTATCAAATCGTGGCTTCCTATACAAAGAATTGTATTTTTAATCTCGTCTTCGCTTTTTAATATGTTTACATTAACCCTTGTCCCTTTTTCATAACCCTCAAGCTCCTCAGGTATTTCCAAAACCCCATCAGCCCTTACAAGGCTCATTGTAGTACCTGCTCCCCGTTCAATTGGCGCTGCGATGTATTTACCGTCTATAAAACCAAGTTTTACTCTTACAAACTCAAGATATTTTGAAGATGACATAATTCTTTTTGAAAGAGTTGCTTCTATATATCTTTTATCTTTTATATCATATCCTTGAACAAAGTTGATAAGCTTCTTAACTATGTTTTCCATTATAAAATAAGCTGAAACAGGAAAACCTGGTATTCCAACAATAGGCTTATTGTTTACCTTTCCTAGTATAACTGGCTTTCCAGGTTTTATAGCAATTCCATGAATATAGACTTCACCTAAGGTTTCAATAACCTTTTTAGAATAATCCTCACGTCCTGCAGATGAACCAGCATTTAATAGGATAATGTCGTATTCCTTTGAAGCTTTATCAACAACAGCTTTCAATTTCTCAAAATCATCTTTTGCAATATCAAATCTTGTTGGAATTCCGCCGTATTCTTCAACCTGCACGGCAAAAACTCTTGAGTTAAATTCTATTATATCTCCAACTTTAAGTTCTTCCCCCGGTTCTACCAGCTCTGTTCCTGTCGGAATGATTGCAACTTTAGGCTTTTTATAAACTTCAACTTCAAATACTCCTCCTGCAATCAAAGCACCAATATCAGCCGGTCTTATCCTATGACTTTGAGGAAGTATAAGTTGTCCTTCTACTATATCCTCACCAATTTGTCGTATATTTTGCCATGGAATAGCAGGCTTTATTATCTCAACCTCATCTTGAGATACCCATATTAAATCTTCAGCCATAATTACGCAATCATATTCATCTGGAATAGGATCACCTGTATCAACAACTACATAATCAACTCCTTCTTTAAGCCTTACAGGATTTTTGTCTGTTGCAGTAAATGTCTTTTTTGCTACTGTTGCAATCCCGTCAACAGCAGAACTGTTGTAAAAGGGCGATGAAATTTTGGCAAATATAGGTTTTGCTGTAATTCTACCATTTGCTTCATAAGTTTTTACATATTCTGTTTCAACCTTAAAATCTTTTATTTTTTCAAGAAAAATATTTATTGCCTCATTCAAGCTTATATTTGAAAGATAAATATTTTGCCTCATAGCACCCTCCTAAAATTTATAAACTTT